>CAMBIK010000064.1 GCA_945867435.1 Klebsiella pneumoniae | reverse complement strand
GTCCGCGCATCTGCGCGGGCTCGCGATGGCGTTGGGCGCGCCGATCGTCTGCCCCCGCGCGGCGGATGCGCGCGGGGTGGTCGGCCACCTCGGCACCCCGGTCTACGCTGCGGGCATGGCAGGGTGGCCCACCTGGGCACCCCGACAGGCGCTGCGCGAGGTGCGCACCGCTCGCCGCTGCGCTGCCGTTGCCATCGACTGCGCACCCACGCTGGTCTGGGAACGCCACAGCCTCTACAGCGATGCGGGCTGGCGGGTTCACGCCGCCACCGGGGCCCGCTGGATCCTGGAAGTCAACGCGCCCTTGGTGGAGGAGCGCCGCCGCTTCGAGGACCTCCCCGACGAAGGCTACGCCCGCGATTGGGAGCGCGATGTGCTGCTCGCCGCTCCCGAAATCGTCTGTGTGAGCGCCTGGCTGGCGGATTGGCTGCGAGGCCTCGGGTGCCGGCAGGTGCGCCACCTGCCAAATGGAGTGGCACCGCACCGGGGGGAACGGGAGGCCTCGCGCGCTCGACTCGGGCTCGGCTCGGCCTTCACCCTCGGATTTGTGGGCTCGCTGAAGCCGTGGCATGGGGCGGACCGGCTGCCCGCGATCCTCGACGCGCTGCCGGATGCCGTGGCGCTGGTGGCCGGCACGGGGCCCGTTCGCGTGGAACACCCCCGCCTGCGCCACCTCGGACACCTCGACGAGCCGGGGCTCGCCGATGCGATCGCGGCGATGGATGTGGCCTTCGCGCCGTATCGTGCCGATGCGCCGCCGTGGTTCTCGCCGCTGAAGGTCCTTGCCTACCGCGCCCAGGGCACGCCGATCGTGGCCACCGACCTGGGGGACTGCCGGATGCTCGTGGGCGATGGGGGCTCCGTGCTGCCGGGGGGGAGCACCGACGCCGACCTCGCGGAGGCCGCTTCCGGGTGGCGAGGACGGCGCGTGACGCCATGGGTGAGGAGCTGGGGGGAGGTCGTCGCGGAGGGGCTGGGCTCCTCCTGTCCAGAACGCGCCAGCTACTCGGCCGGCGCCGCTACCGACACCCCGACCGGCTGACCCAGGTGCCTTGGTCGTCTGCCCAGGCGACGCCGAGCGGGCCCGCGCCCCACAGCGCATTGGCTTCCCGCCAGGCGGCACCGGCGTACCAGAGCCATCCATCCGCGAGGGCCAAGGACGCGGCCAACCCGTCTCCCTCAAGATCAAGGAGGCTCAAGCCCACCGTGGGCCCCTTGATGGGGGGCTCTGGCATCGGGCAAGATGCCCCGCGCAGGACTCGAGGGCCGAGCGCGCTCCCCATCAGCGCATCTCCGAGGCCATCCCCATCGAGATCGCCTCCCACGGCGAGCGTGCTGCCAAGTACATCTCCTGGCTCACCATACACTTGTAGTATCGCGACGGCGTCGCTCTCCATCACCCCGACCGGCAGGCTGGAAAGCACGGTGACGCGCCCGCCGCCGTTGTAAGAGCTGGCGCTGCCCGCGAGCAGGTCTCCGAGTCCATCGCCCGTCACATCTGCGTTGCCAGGGCCGTGGAGGAGGCCGTAGCTGACGCCGCTCCACCCATCGGGCAGGTTCACCAGCCAATCGGCGCTGTCGAGGGTGCGATCCTCGGTGACCGGGCCGGCGAAGATGAGGGCCGCGACCTCTCCGTTCGGGGTCACGCCGCCCAGCACCAGCTCGTCGGCACCATCCCCGTCGAGGTCGCCGGGCGTGCCCATCTGCCCCGTGCGAACCAGCACCTCGCCGTTGGATATCCTGGCTTCGGCCTCGTCGATGGCGGAGCCTGAGGTGCCCGCCACCAGCACGAGGTCCGCGGCCTCCGCATGCCCGAGGAGGGTGGCCGTCCCGAGCCCCTTCAGGTCGCCGCCGTACGCCACGCCGAACAGGCCGGACACGGAGGTCGCTTGCCAGCCGCCGAAGCCCGCGGCCGTGCCCGAAACGTCCAGGACGGCGCCATCGCCCGCGAACGAATCATCCAGACCGAGCAGGACCACATCCACCGGTGGCGTTTCCTGGGGATCAATCAGGCGCACTTCGGCAGGGGCATCCACCGCGCCATCGCAATCGCCATCGAGGCCGTCACAGGTCTCGTGGGCGCCGGGGTAGCGGGTGGGGTCGTCGTCGTCGCAATCGCCGGCCGCCGTGCTGGTGCCATCGCCATCGGAATCGCAGCTTCCAAGCAGGGCGGGAGCACCTGAAGCCAGGGCGGCGCCGCCCTCGACCAGAAGCCGCAGCTCCGGCACGCCATCGCCATCCAGGTCGCTGCCGGGCGCTCCGGTGCGTTCCGGCTGAAGGCGGCCGGCAACCAGCGCGGTGTCCAGGAGGGGGGCCAGGATGCCGTCGGGGGTCTCCGCCAGCAGGTCCTCCAGTCCATCTCCGTTCAGATCGCCGCCGTTCGCCAGTTGAGTGGCCGTGATCGGCAGGGATGCGAGCGTGTCGAGGCGAACGGGGGTGGTGCCGCTCAACGACCAAGTGACCCCGTCCACCACCACCAACTTGCTGCCGAGGCCCGGCCATGCGGGGTCGGAAGTGACGCTCGCGAACCCGGTCGGCGAGCCGCTCAGCACGGTGCCGACGAAGCCGGCGCCCCCCGCGTAGGTGTCCATCCCGACCAGCAGCTCGGGCCGCCCATCGCCGTTCTGGTCGGGGCTGGAGGCGTAGTGCCAGGCCCCGCCCCCGGTGTTCAGCTCCAAGTCAAGCCAGGCGTCGGCGCGCCGGGCCCCCGGCGGGGGGGCTCCGCTGAACAAGAGTGTGTGCCGGTAGTAGCCGATGGCGAGCTCGGCCAGGCCATCGCCATTGAGGTCGGGGAGCAGCGCGAGCTGGCGGCCGGGCTGCCCGTCCAACTCGCCGCCCTCGAACCAGCCCACCGCGTCGATCACCTCCGTCCACGTCCGGATGGGGCCGGCGAACACGAAAACCCGCCCGGAGTTTGGCCCGTCCGAGGTGGTTGCGAAGGGGGCGGCGACGACGAGATCGTCAATCCCATCCCCGGTCAGGTCACGCCCGGTGGCGAGCTGAGACCCAAAGGAGGGGGACTGGTCGACCCCCTCGATCCGAACGATGAGGTCGCCATCCAGGCTCACCACGTCTACCGCGCCATCCACCCCGGGAAGCGCGCTCGATTCTCCGACGACCATGACCGACTCGCCATCCGGGCGAAGCTCGCCGGCCACGACTACGGCAGCCTCCGAGAGCCAGCGCATGAGGAAGGCATCGTCCACGAGCCCGTCGCAGTCGTCGTCGCGACCGTTGCACAGCTCCGGGCCGGTGGGCTCGCAGTCCGCGACGACCTCGCCCGTGTCGGAATCGCAATCGCCGACCAATGGGTCCTGGTCGTCGCAATCGTGCCCGCCCTGGGCGGCGGACAGCCAATAATCGCCGTCCTCGTCGGCGGCGGAAGGGCAGGCGGCGGTGTGTTCGCCCTCGCCCACATCGACGTAGGCGGGCGGCACGGGCACGATGGCGTTGGTGCCCTCGGGGCGGCAGGCCAGCGCGAACACGAGGGCAGCGGTCACGGTGGGAGTGTAGCCGGGTCTGGGGGCGGTCAGCCGCGCCGGGCGATCGCCTCAATTCGCTCCAGCACCTGTTTCGCGGGGATCACCTCCGCGAAGGGAACGATCTGATCCGGAAGTTCCTCAGCTTCGCCGATGCAATAGCGTTTGCTCACTGCGAGCACGAGGTTGCGCGGCCCGTGCTTCTTCATGGCCGTCAAGCGCTTCTGGATGCTCCCTTTCCGCCAGAAGCCGAGGATCTCCAGGTGGGCCACCCGCCCGTCTTTCCGGAATGTGAAGTCCGGGACGACGACGCCCTCCGTGCCCTGTATGAGCGGCAGCGGATCGCGCTCTAACTTCCAGCCCGAGTCCAGCGCCTCGAAGCGCTCTCGGAACCACTCCGCCTCGCGGGTTTCGTAGGCGCCCACGTCGGGCGCGTGGGAGACCAGGCCCAGCGTATGGTCGACGTGGAGCACAGGTCTGAAGCGTTTCACCTTCACTTTTGCGCTGAGCGACCACTGGGGCTGGAGCACGAGCGTGGGGAGGAACTTCGCCAGCGCGAGGCCGTAGCGGGTGGTCTGCGCGAGGCATGAGGCGGGGCCATCGAGTCGCAGGACGAGGTCGTCCCCGGCGCGCGTTGCGGCGAAGCATAGCTGGTTGAACTTCACGGCCCGAAGCAGCTGCCGCATCCGTGCCGGGGTCGGCGCCGAGACGGTCACATCGACATGCTCGGCACCAAACAGTAAAGCTTGAACGAGGGCAAGGTTGTAGCGCTCCACCAACCACCGCGCATCTCCCGCGAGGCAGGCGGTGAGCCGCTGTTCGCTGGGCTGGTCGGCGTACAGCGCGTCGGGGAGCAGGGCGGGGTCGGCGCCCAACTCCGCCGCGATCGTGGCGAAAACGGACTCACGGGTGTGGGCTCCTTCCACGGCCACGGGGCCGAGCGGACCCCTGCGAGCGCTCTCCTTCCACACTTTCTCCCGCAACTCTCGCGGCGGGATGGGAGACTGGGTGGCGAACTCGCAGACATCGAACACCAGCTTCGCCAATCCATCAAACAGCTTGCGGTCCACGCCATCCCCGAGAATGCCCTCAAGGTCGGCTTCGATGTCGCCGCGACGGCACTGGTGGCTCGCCGCCACGCACGCCAGGATCTCCTCGGCGCGCTCACGGTAGCGATTCTGTTCGAGCGAGATGAAGCCAGGCTTCACCTTGCCCTCCTTCACGGTGCAGCGGACCAGGTCACCGGTAAGCATCGTGCTCCCTCCGCCGTTCGCTGGCTGCCGCCTCGGTCGTGCCTTCGGACACCAACTCGTAGAGCACCGCCTGTTTATCGGCGGAGGGTCGCAGGATTCTCCCCAATCGCTGCACCGCCTCGCGTACCGTGGATGTTCCGCTCACGATGATCGCCACCTCGGCTGCAGGGAGATCGACGCCCTCGTTCAGCACCCGCGATGTGGTCACGCACATCACGTCCCCTGCGGAGAATGCGTCCAGGATCCAGCGTCGTTCCTTTACGTCGGTGCGATGAGTGATGCAGGGGACTAGCAGCTCGCGGCTTACGCGCATCGCGGTAGCGTTGTCGTTGGTGAAGACGATCGCGCGTCGACCCGCTTCCTCCTTCAGCAGTTGGCGAACCATCTCGATCTTGCGCTCACCGCCGTGGGCAATGGCCTTCGCAGCCAGAAAAGCCTTGAAGGCGGCTCGACCTTCCTTGCTGCGGCTCGCTTCGATCACAAATCGGGTCCAGCCATCTGGTCCGCGCATGCTGATGTTCTTCATCGCGACGAATTGCTTGTAGATGCCGCGCAGCTCCGCGTACTGCACTTCCTCCGTGGCCGAAAGCGCCACCCGCACGACCTCTACCCGGTAGGGTGCGAGAAAATCGCCTGCCAGATCCGGGATCTCGACCCTGGAAACAACCGGACCGACCAGAGGAAACAGGTCCTCGTGGCGGCCATCGGTGCGCTCCAGCGTGGCCGTGAGGCCCAGCCGCAGCGGCGCGATCATCGATTCGGCCGCACGCAGGTACATGGGCGCGGGCAGGTGGTGGACTTCGTCGAACACCACGAAGCCGAAGCGGTTGCCGAGCCGGTCCATGTGCATCCACGCGCTGTCGTAGGTGGTGACCGTGATGTCGCGGATCTCGTGCTGGCCACCCCCAAGCACGCCAATCTCGCACCCGAACGCGGCGTGCAGGTTGCCGTACCACTGGCTCAGCAGGTCAAGCGTAGGCACGACCACGAGCGTGCTGCGCTGGGCGAGAGCGATGCAGGTTTCGGCGACGAACGACTTGCCGGCACCGGTCGGGAGCACGACGATTCCCCGCCATCGACCCGCTCTCCACGCCGCCACCGCATCCTTCTGGTACTCGCGGGGTGTGCGCGAGCTCAAGTGGCGCAGCGTGGGGAGCTTGTTGTAGGCCCTGGCTTCGTCGACCAGCTCCGTTCCGGCGGCTCGGCACCGCTCCACGATGCGGCCGTACAGGTGGCCGGGACCGCGGGCGAAGCCAAACCGCGAATCCCACACGAAGCCATCCGGCAGTTCCTCGGCGTCGGCGCCATGGAGGACCAGGGTGCCGAGATCGTAACGGAGGGTCCAAGCCATCGTGGGGGGGCGTTATGCCGTAATCGATGACTGTGGGCGCGATTCTCGCTGTCGCGCTCGCCTGGGCTGAACCGCCGTGCGGGGCCTGCGGTCCCGAGGCCAACGCCTGGCTGGGGTGGGCGGGGGCACAGGCGGAAGTGCGTACGGCCGGTTTTCGCCCGGAGGCAGCCTTCCACTTCGCTTTTGACGTCGCGAAGGTGGTTCGGCCTCTGGTCGTGGAAAGGCCGGGGGTCGTGGTTCCTCTCCGGGTCGGAACGTCGGTCGAGGGTCGGGCGATCTGGGGGTTTCGCCTGCGCGACCCCGGCTCGCCGATCCGGGGAAAGATGCTGGTTTTCGCGAACATGCACGCGCTGGAATGGACCCCCACCGAAGCTGCGCTGGCGTTCCTACTGGACTTTGCGGCCCAGCCGATCCCCGGTGTCGAGCTGGTGGTGGTCCCCAGCCTGAACGTGGATGGCCGCGACCGTGTGGAGCACGATCTGGTGGAAGGTCGCAACGTTTACCGGCGAGGCAACGCCAATCAGGTGGATTTGAACCGTGATTTTCCCGTACACCGCGAAAGCGCATCCATCTGGAAGGCGGTCATCCCTTCGCGCTACTCGGTCAGCCCGGCGGCGCTGTCGCAACCGGAGTCTACGGCCCTCGATCACCTTGCCTCTGCCGAGATCTTCGATGCCGCCGTGTCGTTGCATTCGTTTGGCGGGTTCTTCTACTACCCGTGGGCGGGGCGCTGGGCGCGCACCTCAGACGTGGAAGAGCTCCACCGACTGGGGCGGGTGATGCAGGGGGCCATGGTGAGTCACCCCTACAAACCACGCCAACTGAGCCGCTGGGGCTTCGTTTTTCGGGGGCTTGGGATGGAGTTGGACCACCTCTACAGCACCTACGGGGCCATGGCGTTTCTCGTCGAGACCACCCGGTCGGGCTACGAGCGTCCCGCCGACCTAGGGAACCACTTTCGGATGTACAACCCACGCGATCCGCAACCGCATGCCTCTGAGGGGGTTCGCTACCTTCGCGCCCTTGCGGTCGAAGTCGCGTCCGGGCGTGCGACTGCTCGTCCGAGGGCGCGATGAATCGGCTCGTGCGAGCGTTGGCCCGCCTCGCACCGACGCTGTTCCCCGCGATGGTGTGGATGGTGGCAGCGGCCACATGTTTCACCTTTGCGGCGGTTCTTTCCCTGCCCGGCCGCAGCGCGATCACGGAAACGGTGACCCTTTTCACCATGCTGAGCGCGATCGGCGTGGCGATGTACGTGCACCTGGTGGTGCTCCTTCCCGGCACCCTTCGCGTGTTGTTCCGGGCCAGCGTGGCCGCCGATCCAGATTCCGCCACGAAAGATGCTTTGGAAGCCCCACGGATGGATCCGGGGTTCGCCCGCTACTTCTCGCCGCAAGTGGCCCGTCTCCTCACCGAGCGAGGTGCTTCCGCGCTGCAAGCCACGAAGCGCGAGGTCACTGTGTTGTTCGCCGATCTCAGCGGGTTCACCCGTTTCTCGGAGGTCGCCAGCGCGGACGAAGCCGTTTCCACGCTCACGCACTATCTTGACGAGCTGGTTCGGGTCGCCCATGTCAACGACGGCACGGTCGACAAGTTCATGGGGGACGAGGTGATGATCCTCTTCGGTGCTCCCATTCCTACGGAGGACCATGCGATCCGGGCGATCAAGTGCGCGCGCGACATGCAGGTGGTCGTCGGGTTGCTCAACGCGGAGCGGGAGAGGCGGCGGCTGCCCACGCTCGGACTCACCGTGGGCGTGAACACGGGGGATTGCGTGGTTGGCCATGTGGGTGGAGAAAACAGAGTTCAGTTCTCGGCTATCGGTGATGCCGTCAACGTCGCCAAGCGGCTCCAAGGGCTGGCGGCTCGCGGCCAGATTGTCGTGGGCGAGCGCACGTTGGAGCTGGCGCTGGTCCCCATGGACAAAGTGGAGCAGCACTTCGTGAAAGGCAGGGGCCAAGCGGTCAAGATGCTGAGAATCTCGACGGGCGAGGCGCCGGAGCGGGTGGCTTGACGCCGGAGTGACGAATCCTGACTTTGCAGGAGTGGCCGGAAGGGGTCGCCGGTCATAAGCGCCGCGCGCACCTCAAACCCCAGCGCAGCGCACGATGATCAGTGTCGAAGGCCTCACGCACTACTATGGCGACCGCCGCGCGGTGGAGAACCTCACGTTCACCATCGCCGAGCATCAGATTGTTGGCTTTCTCGGCCTGAACGGCGCGGGAAAGAGCACGACTCTGAAGGTGCTCGCCGGGCTCATCATCCCCACCGCGGGGTCGGTGACCATCGATGGCACGGATTTGGTTTCGGCCAACGCTGCGTTTCGGTCGGCCATCGGCTATCTCCCGGAGGATCCGCCGCTCTACAAAGAGATGACCGTCTCCGAGTTCCTGCTGTACGTCGGTCAGCTCAAGGGCCGGTCTGCGGCCGAAGTCGTGGAACGCCTCCCCCATGTGCTCAAGGTCTGCCAGATCGAACACATGCAGCACCGGGTCATCGCCGAACTGAGCCACGGCTACCGCAAGCGCGTCGGCATCGCCCAGGCGATCATCCATCGCCCCCGCCTCGTGATTCTGGACGAGCCGATCTCGGGCCTGGACCCTCGACAGATTGTCGAAATGCGCCAAGTGGTGCGGGATCTCGGCAAGGAATGCACCGTGCTGATCTCCAGCCACATCCTTGGGGAAATCGCTGAGACGTGCGATCGGGTTTTGGTGCTGAAGAACGGGTCCATCGACGCCATTGGCGGCGTCGGCGAGCTTTCCGCTGCAGCCACGGCACGCGACGGCACGCGGCTCACCTTCGAGCTGCGCGCTTCGGCCGAACAGGTGAATACCGCGCTTGCGGCGCTTCCGGGTACCACGAAGATCGTCATCGAAGCCGCGGGTCCGGGCTTGGTGAAGCTCCAGTTGGTGCTCGCGCAAGATCAACGCGAACAGGTGGTCGCGGCGCTGGTGGCGGCTGGAGTGGGCTTGCGCCGCATGATCGACGACGATTCCGAGCTTGAGAACGTGTTCCTCGGGATCACTGAAGGGGCCATGGCATGAACGGCATTTTCCTGATCGCGCGGCGCGAGCTCGCCGCCTACGTCAACACCTACTGGGGGTGGACGATCATCTTCGTCGCGCTCCTTCTGGATGGGCTGTTCTTCCAGGCCCTTGCGCTCACCAACACCGCGCAGTACTCGGCGGATGTGCTGTCGAAGTTCTTCTTCTACAGCGGTGGCGTAGCGCTCGGCGTCGGCGTGTTCGTGACCATGCGACTGTTCGCGGAGGAACGGCAGACCGGCACGATGGTGCTCCTCGAATCGTCGCCGCTCTCAGACCGCCAACTGGTGCTGGGCAAGTACCTGGGCGCGATGCTATTCATGGCGCTCCTGCAGGCGCTCACCGTCTATATGCCAGCCATGATCTCCGTGAATGGCAAGATCGCGACATCTCAGATTGCCGTCGGCTACCTCGGAGTCATGCTGATGAGCTCTGCGGGCATCGCGATGGGCACCTGGGCTAGCTCGGTGTCGCGGAACCAGATTCTCGCGGCGGCGATCGGCGGGGTCCTGGTGCTGCTGTTTGTCCTCTGCCACCATCTTGCGCGTGTGGTCGACCCGCCGTTCAAGGCGGTTTTCGCGAACGCTGCGTTCTACGCCAAGCCCTTCGCGCCCTTCATCGATGGTCGAATCAACACGGAGAACGTGGTGTACTTTGGCTCGGTCACGTTCGGCTTCCTCTTGCTCGCGACGCGGTCGCTGACCGCCCGGAGGTGGGAATGAACCCCGCCACGATCTTCTACCTTCTGGGTAGTTTTTCGGTTTTCCTCGCGGAACGTATGGTGCACGAGTCCGATGTCGGGCGCTACACGCTCGACGGGCTTGGCGTGGTGCTGGTGCTGGCCTCCTTCGGCACCCGGCTTGGGTCCCTGAAGCGCCACCCGGTGGCCACCCGCATCGCGCTGCAGTTCACGGCGCTCTCGGCCTCCAGCTTCCTGTTTTATCTGCTTCAGTCCAAGATGGCGCTCGAAGCGATGGCCTTCGACCACGACACTGAGAAGCATGTGGTCACGGCCCTGCACGCGCTCATCCCGCTGGTGTGGCTCGTGGGCGCGTTGCCCGCGTTCAGCCTGAATCGCACGCTCGCGGCCAGCCCCCACAGCGTTCATCCTCTGCGCACGTCCGCGGCTTGGGAAGGCGGGCTCACCGTGGCCTTTGGCTTGGCCATGCTCTTTCCCCTGAACTGGTTGGCGCACGAGACCAACGAGCAGTTCAACTTCAGCTTCTTCAAGACGACGACCGTGGGCGATGCCACGCGGGCGGCGGTGGAAGGATTGCCCGAGCCGGTTCGCGTCGTGCTCTTCTTCCCGACCGGAAGCGAAGTGCTCACGGAGGTGCAGCCCTACTTTGACGAGCTCGAAGCTGGTAACTTGTCTGTTGAGGTGATGGACCACGCCATGGCCCCTGAAACGGCCAAGGAATGGAAGGTCAAGGACAACGGCAACGTCGTGCTGGTGATGGGGGACAAGGTCGAGATCATCAAGCTCGGCGACAAGCTCGACTCCGCCAAGAAGGACCTCCGCAAGCTGGATGGCAAGGTTCAGACCGCGCTGCTCAAGATCAGCAAGGAGAAGCGCACGCTGTACTTCACTGTGGGTCACGACGAGTTCTACTGGAAGAACGCTGACAGTGACAAGTCCAACATTGACTTTCTGAAGAAGCTTTTGGAGAGCCTGAACTTCAAGGTGAAGGAACTGGGCATCGACGATGGTCTCGCACAGTCCGTTCCCGAAGATGCGGCGCTGGTGTTCGTGGTGGGTCCCAAGAAGTCCTTCTTCCCAGAGGAAGTGGCGGCGCTAGAGGCGTTCCGCGATCAGGGCGGCGCGCTGTTCATCCTGCTCGAACCCGACACCGACGATCAGTCGGCGCTGGCCCGGTTGGGCGGCGTGTCCTTCGACGGCACGCCAGTCGTGTCGGATGCCAAGTATATTCCGCTCTCCAGGGGCATTGTTGACCGGTTGAACATCGGAACCAGCAAGTTCCAGTCGCATGAATCGGTCACGACGCTGGGCAAGCACAGCTCCGAGGCCTCCCTCATCACGCCGGGCACGGGCTCCATCGCCGAGCTCGAGGGCGTGCCGGGCAAGGTTACCGTTACCATCAAGGGCGAGCCCGACTGGTTCCGCGACCTGGACCGCAACTACCAGTTCGATGCGGCGACCGAGAAGCGTGGCGGTCTCAGCGTGGCGGCGGTCTCGGAAGGTCCCAAGGCCGACGAGGCGACCCGCGCATGGCGTACCGCTGTGGTGGCCGATGCTACCCTCGCCAGCAACTTCTTCTTAGGGCGCAGCCCCGCGAACCAGGTCTTCATCGCAGATACCGTTTCCTGGCTCACCTCCGACCCTTCGATCGGCGGCGCGGTGGAATCTGAGGAAGATGTGAAGATTCAGCACACGAAGGAGGGTGAGTCCATGTGGTTCTACGGAACGAGCATCCTCCTTCCAAGTCTGGTTTTCGCGGCTGGTGCCTGGCGCGTCAGCAGCCGTAAGAAGAAGGGGGCAGCATGATCCGGCCTTGGATGACGTACGGCGGCCTCCTCGTGCTCGGCCTCAGCCTCAGCTGGGTGCGCTACACGACCGATGATGGCAAGGCTGAGAAGGAAGGCGTGCGCCTGTTCGAGCCGAAGAAGGAGGATCTCACCGCGGTCGACTACACGTCTCCCGACGTGGATGCCAAGATGGACATTCGCACCGATGCCCTTGGCCGCTACGGGTGGGTCACGGTCACCGAACACAAGCAGAAGAAGGCCAAGGAAGGGGAAGCTCCCCCGCCGGTCGAAGTCAAGATCACCAGCTTCAAGGCAGGTAGCGTCGGCGACAAGCTGATGGATAGCCTCGCCCCGATGATGGCGATGCGAGAGCTCGTGGGCGTCGATGAGACCAAGCTGGAGTCGTTCGGCCTCAAGAATCCCACCACCACCCTTGCGGTTTCGGCCGGCGGCAAGACCGCTACGCTCGATCTTGGCGGGGAAACCTACGGTGCCAAGGACCTCTACGCGAAGCACCGCGAATCCAGCCGCTTCTACGTCGTGGATGACGAACTCACCAAGGCCTTGAAGTTCGCCGCGACTCGCCTCCCGGAACGCAACGTCTTCTCCTACAAGGTCGAACAGATCGACAGGGTCACCTTGACCAAGGATGGCAAGACCGCGGAATGGGTACAGCACAACAAGGATGACCGCGCCGCCGATTGGTGGGAACGCCTCCCCACGCCGGGCTCCACGGAAGTGGGCAAGAAGGACGAAACCTTCGCCAATTGGCTGGAAAAGGCGCTCAAGTTGAAGTCGTCTAGCTACGTCCAGAAGGGCGAAGAGCCGGTCGGGCCCGCCGCGGCGTTCGATCTGGCGTTCAGCGTGGATGGCAAGCCCGCGGAGACCCTCCGGGTCGTGCAGCTCGAAGGCGACTGGTTCGCAGACAGCGAGTTTACTCGCGGCAAGGTGAAGCTTACGAAGTCCGCCGTTGCCGATACGGCCGACGAGGTCGTGGACATCCTCGAAGGGCGGGAACCGGCTCCAGAAGAGAAGAAGGCCCCGACGCCCGACGCACCCCCGGGCTTGCCGATGGGTGGCCCTCCGGGGATGGGTGGGCCTCCAGGGATGCCTGGCATGCCGCGGCCGGGCATGATGCCGCCGGGAATGCCGATTCAGAAGGGCGCGCCGAAGGGGGAATAGAGGTTGGGGACGGAGGGGCGCGCTGCCCCCTCCAACCCCCCCTACGCCGCCTCGTCCGAGCTCGACGCCACCCCGAACGCGCTCTTGATCGTGTCGAGAGAGAGCTTCTCCTGGTTGTAGAACAGGAAGGAGAACAGGCTCGATGCGCTGGCGTACTTGTACACGTCCCGCCAGCTCTTGATGGTCTCGAGGTGGCGGGCGAGCGTGATCGGACGGAAGTAGAACTCGCGATAAAAGCGGCGGTGGTACTCGATGATGTCTTCGGGTTCCAAGGACCAGGGCACGAAGGTCGGCTCCCAGAAGCTCTTCTCGTCGGTGGATTCGTTCACCAGTCGGCCCCACTTCGGGCCTTCGCGCTCCCAGATCTCCATCTGCGGAGTCTTGGGAAGCAGGGTGTTGATCTGCACCGTGACATCGTGAAGCGGCAGAGTCTTGGCGAACTCGATGCTTTCTTCGATGGTTTCACGCGTATCGGGCATGTGGCCGATGATGAAGAAGGCCTTGGGCCGCAGCCCCACATCGTGGGCGGCGGTGATGGCGGCGCGAATCTTCTCTTTCGTGATGCCCTTCGAAATGAAATCCAGCACCTTGTCCGAGCCGGATTCGATGCCGAAGCGGGTGCGCCAGCAGCCGGCGTCTTTCATGGCCTGCAGCAGCTCGCGGTCCACTACCTCAACGCGGGATGAGCAGGTCCACGACACCTTCGATGCGATGTCGCGGCGCTTGAATTCCTCCATGATGCCCATGACCCGCTTCTTGCTTGCGCAGAACAACGAATCCACGAAAGCGATGTCGCGGGCACCGAAGTCACGCACCAGGTATTCTACCTCGTCTGCGATGTATTCGGGGCTGTGGCTGCGGTAGCCCGACTTCGCTTTCTGGCAGAAGGCGCAGGCGTGCGGGCAGCCCCGCGACGTGATCATCGCGAACTTCGGCGAGGCGTGCTCGTCGATCGGGATGGGCTTGTAGAGGTCGTGCGGAAGCAGGTGCCGTGCGGGGAAGGGGAGGTGGTCGAGATCCTTGAACCGCCCACGGGCCGGCGTGAAGTGCATCGCGCCATCCGGCTTTTTGTAGACAATGCCCTGCACGTCGTCGATCGACTTGCGACCCGCGTAGCTCTCCACGAGCTCCACCATCGTGAACTCGCCTTCGTGGAGCACGCCCACGTCGAACGCCGGGTGCGCCATCGCCTCGTTTGGGAGCAGGGTCACATGGTACCCGCCCAGCACGATGGGCGTGGTGGGCAGCGCCCCTTTCAGCGCCGTGGCCAGCCGCTTGGTGGTCTCAAAAACCACCGTGGTGCTGCCGATTCCGATCACGTCGGGGCGGGTGCCATCGATACGGCGCACGGTCCCGGCCACGTCCAGCCCTTCTGCGGCGGCGTCGACGGCGGTCACATGGTGGCCGGCCTGTTCCAGGCATGCGGCGATGTACAGGATACCGAGCGGCGCGGAATTGAAGAACAGATAGGCCGTGATGGGGCTGACGCTGCCGTTTTCCAGCACCGAATCCAATGGGGGGTTCACGAGCGTGATGCGCATGGGTTCACCTGCTTGCTAGGGTAGCTGAAACCGGCGTCGGCGGTCGTAGTCGGGTGTACGCGGCCGCGATCTATCGCCATTCCGCGGGCGGAATCGGAGTGAATTCGATGGGTTTCCCGTCGGCGCCCACAGTGTCGACGAGGACCAGGTCCACGCGCCGGTTGAGCAGGTGCTCCGCCGCGGTCTTGTCGCTGTTCAGCAGAGCTGAGTCGCCCTTCCAGAGGAAGTCCAGCCGTCCCATCGGTGCGCCGTGGGCTGCGAACCACGCGTGCAACTGCCGGGATTGCGTGAGGGTCAGCTCATTGGCGGCCGTCGTGCCGTATTCGCTGTCCGTATACACCAGCACCCGGACGACAACTTCCGGATAGTGTGCGATCTGGGCGATGAGTTCCAGTAGGGCGGGTTCGCCGGCCGGGTCGAGCGTTGTCCCGTCGAAGCGGATCTCCCGCGCACGTGCGAGCGTGCCGCGCAGGTCCACGGGCACCGCGTCGGGGCAGCCATCTCCATCCTCCCAGGCGTTCTCCGATTCCGGCTCATTGGGGCACCGGTCAAGGCTGTCGGGGTAGGCGTCGCGATCGTTATTGTGGTCGTCGCAGCCGTCGGTGTCCTTAAAGCCGTCGAGATCTTCGGCTTGGGACTTGCACTGATCGGCGATGTCGGGGATGCCGTCTTTGTCGTCATCGGGGTCGATGCAGCCGTCGTGGTCATCGTAGAAGTCGACATCCTCGCTTTCCTTCGGGCAGCGGTCCTTGGCATCGATGACGCTGTCGTGATCCCGGTCCGACGGCGGTTCATAGCGTAGATCGAGGGAGATCGACGCATCCGCTCCGGGAAATGCGTGGGCCCCCTCGTTGTAGGGTTGGTCGCCCATGGAGAGGGTGCCATGAACATCGAAGCGGAGGTGGACCGGCCCCCACAAGAGAATGCGGCAGCTCGGACCGGCGCTCAGCAGGAAATCGACCGAGGGGTTCACCTTGTAGCCGAGCGTGTTCGAGACCGATTGTCCGTTGACTTCGGAGAACGCGAGATGGCGCCACCCCAATCCCGCTCCGACAAGCACGTTTATGTGGTTGTTATCCAGCAGGTTCGTCAGGAGGTCGAGGTGGGTGAAGGACAGGCGCTCGGGAAGGTCGTAGTCTCGGGTGGTCCCACTTGAATACATGAGCGCAAGCTCCATCTCCAGGGGAGACTCGGGGATGACCGAGCCGAAGCGCATCCCCAACGCGAGGCCACCTGGCACGTCTTCTTCCGGGGGAGTCCAGAAGCCGCCTACCGCGAGGCTGGCGGAGAACAGCTTGAGCGCGGGCGGGATGGGGAATGCGGGCATGGCCGGAGCTAACCCGTGCCGCCCGATCGACGCCCCCGCTCCTCCCCTCCGATGCGGCGCAGGCGGAGCGCGTTGCCCACCACGAGCACGCTGGAGCACGCCATCGCGCCCGATGCGATCATCGGGTTGAGCCAGCCCATCGCCGCGATGGGGATGGAGACCACGTTGAAGGCGAAGGCCCACACCAGGTTTTGCCGAATGATCCGCATCGTGGCCTGCCCCATCTCCAAGGCCACGACTACGCGGGACACGTCGCCGCCCACAAGGGTGATCGCCGCGGCCTCCCGGGCGACATCCGCCCCGCCCCCGATGGCGATCGATACGTCGGCGGCCGCCAGAGCAGGGGCGTCGTTCACGCCGTCGCCCACCATGGCGACAACGTGCCCATCGCGGCGAAGACTCTCGATGAGCGCAACTTTATCGTGCGGTGTGGCACCAGCGTGTACGCGGCCGATCCCCACGGAGATGGCGACCGCCTCCGCCGCCCTCGCGTTGTCGCCCGTGCACAGGAGCACCTGGATGCCGCGGGACCGGAGTGCTTCCACCGCGACACGCGCCCCGGGCCGAATCGTGTCCGCCAGGGCGATGATGCCCGCGGGCTGCTCCCCAATCGAGACCCGTACCACGGAACAGCCATCGAGCTCAGCGGCGGTCGCGTTGGCGTTGAGCGGCGAGGTGTCGATTCCCGCCGCATCAAGCAAAGCGGACGTGCCGACTCGCACCTCCACCTTCGCACCGTTCCGTTCCACCGTGGCGATGACGCCCTTCCCAATGGGGGCTTCGAACTTGAGGATGGGAACCGCGGGGGACGCGGCGGCGATCGCCCGGCCGAGGGGATGTTCGCTCCCTCGCTCGGCCGCCGCGGCCAGCGCCAGCACCTCCTCTCGCGTAAACGGCGGGTGCGGCACCACCTCGCGGACCGAGGGCCTTCCCAGCGTGAGCGTGCCGGTCTTGTCCATCACCAGGGCGCTGACCTTGCGGGTGCGCTCCAGCGCGGCCACATCGCGGATGAGCACGCCCAGTTCGGCCGAACGCCCGGTTCCGACCAGGATTGCGGCGGGGGTGGCGAGCCCGAGCGCGCAGGGGCACGCGATGACCAAGACGGCGACGGCCGGCAGCAACGACCCCTCGATGCCGTGCCCCATCCAAGCGTGAACCGCCCCGGTCGCGATGGCGACGAGGACGACGATGGGTACGAAGACCGCCGAGACCTGGTCGGCGAGGCGCTGAACCGGTGCCTTGTTCGCCTGGGCCTCCTCCACGAGGCGCACGATACGGCCGATGGCGCTGTCCGCACCGAGGCGGCGCGCTTCCACCACCAACCGACCTTCGTGAGCGATGGTGCCGCCCAGCACGGTGGCGCCTCGCTCGCGGAGCACCGGAGCGGACTCGCCGGTCACGATGGATTCGTCCACCGCGCTCGCACCGTGGATTACCACGCCGTCCACGGGGATGCGCTCGCCCGGCCGGACTACGAGCATGTCGCCGACCGCCACGCTGTCCAGCGGCACCTCCGTCTCGATCTCTCCCTCAAGCAGCCGCACCGTGTCGGGGACCAGCCGGGCCAGAGCGCGGACCGATTCGCCCGCGCGTGCCCGGGCGCGTGCCTCCATGAATTTCCCGGCAAGGACGAGCGTGATCACCACGCCGACCACCTCGAAGTACACCTGGTGCCCCCCGCTGCGCCACTCCCACATCGAGCTGGACCACGCCGCCGCAGTACCGAGGGCGATCAGGGTGTCCATGCTGGACTCGCCTCGTTTAGCAAGCCTCAAAGCTCGAATATGGATGTCACGCCCGGCGATGGCGATCACCGCCGTGGCGAGCACCGCCTGGGCCCACAGGCTCCAGGCGGCGTGGAGGTGAAGCATGCCGAGCACGGTGAGGGGCGTGGTGAGGGCACAGGCCACGGCGAGCCGCGAGGGCAGGGGGTCGGGGTCGGCGGCGTGGTGGCGCACCCTCCGGTCTTGCGGTTCGAACCCGGCCTCGCGCGTGGCGTGGAAAATATCCGTCCAGTCCGCGTTTCCTCGCACCGTGGCGGCTTCGGTGGCCAGGTTCACCGACACCGCATCCACCCCTGCGATCCCCCCGAGCACGCGTTCCAGGCGGGCGACGCAGGAGGCGCAATGCATGCCCCGAACGCCAAACGTTCCCCGCCCA
>CAMBIK010000063.1 GCA_945867435.1 Klebsiella pneumoniae | reverse complement strand
TCGGCGTCGTTGCAGTCGGAGTTGTCGGTGACATGGTCGAGCGGTCCGTCACAAGCAACCTGGGAGACCGCGGGATCGCCAAAACCGTCATCGTCGGTGTCCGCATACCAGGTGGAGCCGCCGCTCGCGTCTTCGTCCGCCACGCCGTTGCAGTCGTTGTCGAGCCCGTCGCACAGCTCGGTCGCGGTGGGGTTGATGGCGGCATCGGTGTCATCGCAGTCATCGTCGTCTGCGGTGTAGCCAAACGGAACATCGCAAGCGACAGTTCCGTTTGTGGCATCTCCAAACCCGTCACCGTCGGTGTCAGCATACCAGGAGAGTGGGTCGACGGCGGCTAGGTCGATGCCGCCGTCGCAGTCGTTGTCGACCCCGTCGCAGACCTCGGTGGCCATGGGGTTGATTGTGGCGTCGGTGTCGTCGCAATCGGTAGAGTCGGAGCCGTATCCCAGGGGCCTATCGCAAGCCGCAAACGTGCTGAGGACGTCTCCGAACCCGTCATCATCGCTGTCTGCGTACCAGGTGATCGGGTCGAGCGCGTCCTCGTCGATGGCGCCGTCACAGTCTTCGTCTTCGCCATTGCACCACTCATCCGCGCCGGGGTGGGTGCCAGCGTTGGCGTCGTCACAATCGGTGTCGTCCGCGACCATTCCGGCCGGTGCGTCGCATGCGCGAGTGTCGCGAGCAGGATCGCCGTAGCCGTCGGCGTCGGCGTCTTCGTACCAGGTCGTGGGGTCAACGGCGTCCTCGTCGGTCGTACCGTCGCAGTCGTTGTCGGCACCGTCGCAACGCTCGTCGGCCCCGGGGAACGAGGTGGCGTCCTCGTCGTTGCAGTCCGTGTTCGCGTTGACGTACCCATCGGGCATCGCGCAGGCGCTCACGGGACTGAGGAGAGAGCCGAACCCGTCGCCGTCGTCGTCGGCGTACCAGTCTCTCTCCAGGTCCTCATCGACCACGCCATCGCAGTTGTCGTCGATTCCGTTGCACAACTCAGGGGCGCCAGGATGCACGGAGCTATCGTTGTCATCACAGTCGTCGTCGGTGTACCCATCCCCGTCTTCCCCATCGTCGGTTCCGGCGGGTGGAGGCTTGGTGCCGGATGAATCGGGATTGCAGGCGAAGAGTGCGAGGGGGACGAGGAGGAGCAGTCGCATCCCAGTTTCATAACCCAGGCCCATCCCGAGTTGGTGGACCATCTGTTCACGATGGCGTTACGGAGCCGACCGCTGCCACCCATCTCCGCCGAGGCCCTCTCCATCCACAGCGCCGCGCTGATCGTGGACCTGCATTGCGACCTATTGCTCACCCGCCACCTGTTGGGCTGGGACTTCCAGAAGCGGCATCGCCCCAATCCATTTCCCGGGGCTGCGCTGTTTGGCCATTGCGACATTCCGAGGCTGAAGGAGGGAAATATCGGTGCGATCGCGTTCGGCGTCGTCACCAACCCCCTTCGCCGCACGTCGGGGCCTGCCGCCGTGGAATCCGACCTGGACGCGCTGGCCATCGAAGTGGCGAGGAGCCCCGAATCGCTCGCGCTCTGCGGCAACGCGCAATCGATCCGAGCCGCGCACGCCGCCGGGAAGATCGCCTGCTTCGCGGGACTTGAGGGTGCTCATGGTCTGTACGGTCGGCTCGACGATCTGCCCCGTTTCCGAGCCAAGGGGCTGCGCTATGTGGGACTTGTCCACTTCACCAAGAACGAAGCGGCGCGGCCGATGGTGGGTTGGGGGGCCTCGCATGTGGAGGGGCTCACGCCCTTCGGACTGAACCTGGTGGATGAACTGTGGCGGCTCGGCATCCTCGTGGACCTGGCGCATCTGGGCAAGGCGGCAGTTCTGGAGGTTTGTCGCCGCTCCAGGCGCCCGGTCCTGATCTCGCACACGGGCTGCGCCGCGCTGCACCCCTCCCCTCGCAGTGTGGACGATGACGTGCTGCGCGCCGTGGCCGACACCGATGGCGTCATCGGGGTCATCTTTGTCACCCCGTTCATCGGTGCGGGCGGAGCCAAGACCGCGGCGCGACATCTAGACCACATCAAGCGCACCGTGGGCGTTCGCCACTGCGCCCTGGGCACCGACTGGGAAGGGTTCGCGCTCTACCCCAGCGACCTGGACAGCGCAGACAAGCTGCCAAACCTCACACAGGCGCTCCTGGACCTCGGCTGGTCTGCCCACGACATCCACGCGGCCTATGGCAACAATGTGCTCCGCGTCATCGAAGCCGGCTGCGGGGGTTAAGGAGAGAAGATGGACGATCGCGCCGCCGTCATCGCTGCGAACGAATGCTTCTATCTTGCCTTTGAACGCCGCGACCTTGCGGCGATGGCCGCCTGCTGGTCCGGCACCGACGGCGATGCGTGCATTCATCCAGGCTGGGAACCCGTGTACGGCAACGAAGCGGTGATGGAGACGTGGGAGGGGATCTTCGAGACCGGCGTGCCCATGCACTTCTCCGTGTCCGACATCGTCGTGCAGCTCCTCGGGGACATTGCCCGGGTCCACAACGTAGAAAACATTTCGGTAGCGGGGGAAGGAGAAACGATCGGCCGGGTGGCCGTCACCCACCTCTATTTGCGCCGAGCGGGCCAGTGGCAAATGGTGCTTCACCACGGCTCGCCCATCGCTCCCTTCGGCGAGCCAGCCTTCCGAGCCGAGGAGACCGAGTTCCACTGACTGAACGTGTGCCTCAGCGACCGGCGCAGCTACCGAGCGGCGATCTGGTCGCGAACGGTCTGGGGGTAGGAAATCATGTTTGCAATGGTGTACGCCAGATAGTAGTCGTGCGTTGACGTTGCAAACTCACGACGAGGATCGCTTTCGATATTAGACCGAAGGTCGGCCGCAATCTCTGCGATGCCCACATCAAGGTCTAGCGAGTCCATCACGTTGGTGGCCTCAAACAGAATCTCATCGTAGCGGGCCGAACAGCTTGGAACGCTGAGACACCATTGAAACATCCGCCCGCGGCCTGTCCAGGAGTTGAAATAGGCGGTGATAAAGGTCTGGTCGGCACCCCAAGGAATGATCGAAAACAACCCGCTCGTTGGGTCCTTGTACAGCCGGTAGTTGTTGGCCGTACTGTAGCCATCCCAATGCATGATCAGCCCCTCGACCGCCATATTGGCGAGGAACTCTTCCATGTCCATCACACCTTTCAGGCGGGTGTAATTCGCTTCGGAGGCACCATCATCGAGGATATCCACCATCTCCTGAAGGTCGGAACGGTCGCTGACGCCATCGCCGCCCTTGCGGTCAAAGCTGCCGACGTGGGAATCGTACAGGTCTACGCCGTAGGCACCTTCGTACAAGTTGCCGGTCGCATCCGTGAACCACCGTTCGAGAAAATCCTCGTCGATGGATTCAAGCAGCAGGTACAGCCCATAATCAACGTCATTTACGCTCACGCGGGCATACCCAACCCGGGGCGCGGGCACGCCCATCGCCCGAAAGAGCTCGTAAGCGGCCCACTCGTGAACATAGGTGTTGTCCTGCACCATGTTGTTGAACGTGAGCTTGCCCAGCCCGTGCCACTTGCGGCCCCCGTAGTCATTGATGTCTAACTTAAAGGCACATTTCTGATCAAGGGTCCGAGACGATCCCACATAGGACTTCAGCTTGACATCCACGGCCCCCCAATCGCCTTCCGGCACATCCAGCGCGCCCTCCACATAGGTCAGACGACTGGAGCGGAGAGAGTTCATAGCCGCATCGGTCAAACGAATGTTGAACGGCAACACTTCGTCGAGCTGGAAAACGCCGGCCGAGGGGTCCAGCGACATGCCGGCCGAAGAGGGATTGGCCGCATCGGGAGAGGTGTCGGTCGTAGGCGCCCAATCGCCGCCATCCGGAATCCGCGCCCAAGCCACATCGCGCGGCAGTTCCCCCAACGCGAGCCGGTCGGAGACCAGGCCCCGCACGCTCAACACCAGCCGTTCTCCGCCCCCCGCGTTCAGAGAAAACGGGGCATGCAACCCTGAACCAGCCGGGGTGTCATCCGCGGCGACCACCAGCCGACCGCCGGGCTCCAGCGTGCCTTCTCCACCCAACCAGGGGAGATCATTGGTGTCTCGCAGCGCCAGGTCTGAATAGGGAATCGCCTCGTCGCTGGCATTGTAGATTTCCACCCAATCGGGCCAAGCGCCATCCTCTCCCGCCCATGTGGATGCGTTCACGGCCACCACCTCGTTGATCAGCACCCGCGGCGCGGCCGGGTCGGGAGGAAGAGACTCCAGCTCCTCCTCGGGTTCCACCCCCGACGTGTCCCACGCGATCGGACTGCCCGTATCGAGACCTTCGAACTCCACCAACGGCGCGTTGACTTCCGAGTTGTAGCTCAGAAGGGTCGGGGTACACGCCAAGGCAAAGAGAACGATCACGTTCATAGTCTACACCACCACGTTCTCTTGGTACACGCCAAAAACCTGTCTGAACGTATCGGCGATCTCCCCGAGGGTGGCTCGGGCCTCGACAGCCGCCAGGACCCTCGGCATGGTGTTCTCCGTTCCCGATGCGGCCTGTAGCAGGGCATCCAGGGAATCACGGACCGCGCCCGCGTTGCGATTGGCCTTGAACTCTCGCAATCGGGCCACCTGGCTGGCCTCAAGCGCCCGATCGACCCGCAGCAACCCTTCCGCGGGCGGCTCCGGCTCCACGAACTCGTTCACGCCCACGACGACAGCCTGCTTCGAATCCACCGCCAGCTGTGCCGCGTAGGCGCTGTCCTGGATCTCGCGCTGCGGAAAGCCTCGCTCGATCGCGGCGACCATGCCGCCCAACGCATCCACCTCCGCGATGAGACGGTTGGCCTCCGCTTCGAGGCGGTCGGTGATGGCCTCCACCACATGACTGCCCCCGAATGGGTCGGGATGTGCGGCCACGCCGGACTCGTACGCGATCACCTGCTGCGTTCTCAGGGCAAGGCGGGCCGAGGCCTCGGTGGGGAGCGCGAGCGCCTCATCCTTGCCGTTGGTGTGAAGGGATTGGCTGCCGCCCATCACCGCCGCAAGCGCCTGCAGCGTGACGCGGACAACGTTGTTGTCCACCTGTTGAGCGGTAAGGCTGCTGCCCGCCGTTTGGGTGTGAAACCGCAACATGATCGATTTGGGATCTTTCGCTCCAAAACGATCCCGCATGACGTGCGCCCAAATCCGCCTCGCTGCCCTGAACTTGCCGATCTCTTCCAGGAAATCGTTGTGAGCATTGAAGAAGAAGGAAAGTCTCGGTGCGAACGCGTCCACATCCAAGCCGGCCGCCACCGCAGCCTCCACGTAGGCGATACCATCCGCAAGGGTAAACGCTACTTCCTGGGCGGCAGTGCTGCCCGCCTCACGAATGTGGTACCCGCTGATCGAAATGGTGTTCCATTGGGGGGCCGATTCGCCACACCAGGCGAAGATATCGGTGATCAGCCGCATGCTGGGCCGCGGCGGGTAAATGTACGTCCCCCGGGCGATGTATTCCTTGAGCACGTCGTTCTGGATGGTTCCCCGGATCGCGTTGGTCGGCACCCCTCTCGCCCGGGCGACGGCACAATAGAACGCCAGGAGCGTGCCCGCCGTGGCGTTGATGGTCATCGACGTGCTCACTTCGCCCAGCGGGAGTCCCCCCAGGAGCGTGGCCATGTCATCTACCGTGCTGATCGCGACGCCTACCTTGCCCACTTCCCCAGCTGCCATCGGGTGGTCGGAGTCGTAGCCCATCTGGGTAGGCAGGTCGAAAGCACAGCTCAGGCCGGTCTGCCCTTTGTCCAACAAGTACTTGAACCGACGGTTGGTATCCGCAGCGTCCCCGAAGCCGGCGTACTGCCGCATGGTCCAGAGGCGGCCCTGGTACATGGTGGGGTGAATGCCGCGGGTGAACGGAAACTGGCCGGGGCGCTCGATGGACATGAACGCGCTGCTAACCGGAACGCCTACTCGATCCGAACCAGTTTGGCCCCCGACTCCACGGTCTGACCCTCCGTGACGAGCACCGCGACGACCACCCCATCGATCGGCGCCTTCATCTCGTTTTCCATCTTCATCGCTTCCACGACGAGGAGCGGTTGCCCCTTCGCGACGGCATCGCCCACCGAAACGAGGACGCGCACGACGCGGCCCGGCATCTGGGTACTCAACGTGCCGCCCTGGGTGCCCGCGGCCATCTTCAGGGCCTTGCGGCGTGGGTCCACCACCTCGACGTCGGTCGAAAAGCCCATCACATCCACCAACCAACCGCCCTCGCACGCCACCGCACCGGCTTCCCAGCTTTCGCCATCGATCAGCATCTGGAACGCTTCGGGAGTGGGGCGGGCCAGATCAACGATGCGGGTGACACCGTTGAAGGCGACTCGGAAGGTGCCTTCCTTCATCGCATCGATCTGCACGACGCGCATGGTGCCGTGGACCGTGACTTCGTACTTCACAGGGCACCTCCCGGCCGACCGGAGCGCTTCCAGGCGGTCTCCGTGGTCGTGCTGTCGTGGGAACGGGGAGGATGAGTGTCCAGCTCGAGCTGGGCGAGCGCCGCCGCGATCACCGCGATGTCGTCGTGCCGAGCACTTTCGGTGAGGCGGTCCAGCCGTTCCGGAGACAGGAAGCCGGTGGAGTAGGTGCCGGCGACAAAGGCAGGATCGCGCAGCAATTCCGTAAAGAACGGAATCGACGTGCGGATGCCGCGCACCCGGTATTCGCGCAAGGCGCGGATGCAACGACTGAGCGCCTCCTCGCGGTCCGCGCCCCAACAGATGAGCTTGGCGACCATCGGATCGTAGTGGATGGGAACCTCGTAGCCGGCGTACACCCCCGAATCGACGCGCACCCACGGGCCACCCGGCTCGCGCAGGCCCGAGATGCGCCCCGGCGCAGGCGCGAAGTTGTTGGCAGGATCCTCGGCGTACACCCTACATTCGACCGCGTGACCGGTAGACTTGATGTCCTCCTGCCGGAACCACAGCGCTTCGCCCGCAGCGATCCGAATCTGGGCGCGAGCGAGGTCGATCCCGGTGACCATCTCGGTGATCGGGTGTTCCACTTGCAGGCGCGTGTTCATTTCCAGGAAGTAGAACTCGCCGCTGGCTTGCGAATAGAGAAACTCGATCGTGCCTGCCCCAACATAGTTCACGGCTTCGGCCGCCTGCACGGCCACCTTGGCCATGGCCTGCCGCGTGGCTTCCGGCAGCACCGTACACGGCGTTTCCTCGACCACCTTCTGGTTGCGGCGCTGCACCGAGCAGTCCCGCTCGAACAGGTGGACCGTGTGGCCGTGCGCGTCGGCCAACACCTGGATCTCAACGTGCTTCGGGTTTTCGACGAACTTCTCTAGGTACACCGAATCGTCCTTGAAGGACTTCGCAGCCTCGCTCCTGGTGGAACGCCACGCGGCACCAAAATCGGCGGCATGGTCGATGCGGCGCATCCCCTTCCCGCCGCCGCCCGCCGCCGCCTTGAGCATGACCGGGAAGCCAAAACGCTCGGCGATGGCGAGGCCTTCCGCTTCAGTGGCGATGGCGGTGGCCGTTCCGGGGACCACGGGCACCCCGGCGGCGATCATGCGCTGGCGCGCGCCGGTCTTGCTGCCCATGTCGGTGATGGCGGAGGGGGGTGGGCCGATCCACACCAGGCCCGCATCCAGGACCGATTGCGCAAAGGCCGCGTTCTCGGAGAGGAACCCGTAGCCGGGATGGATGGCCTCGGCCCCGGACCGCCGCGCCACATCGAGGATGACATCGCCACGAAGGTAGCTCTCTGACGACGGTGCCGGACCGATCGCGTAGGCTTCCCCTGCATTCCGCACATGAAGCGCGTGGCGATCCACATCGGAGTATACCGCGACCGTGCGGACCCCGAGCTCGTGGCAGGCCCGGATCACGCGGACGGCGATCTCGCCGCGGTTGGCCACGAGGACCTTCTTGAAGGGGGGAGGACGCATCGGATTCGCAGCTAACTCAGCGATGAGGCCTCATGTGCTTCACCCCTGCCACCGATCAAGCAGGCAGGAGAAACACCATGCCCCAGCGCCTCAGCCCCTCCGAACTCGTCCTGGCCCTCGTCGAAGCGCTTGAAGGTGTCGTGCCCGACCTGAGCGAGAGTTTGGAGTTGGACGAGGAGTAGGTCGGTGGCGTAGCTGGAGGCCCAGAGCGTTCCGGCGCCTTTGCAGGCCGGAAGCCACGGGCGGGAGAGCAGACGGAATCAAGGGCCAGATATCGTGAGGCGGAAGTCGAGGAAGCTGATCCGACGTCCATGCGTGTCCCTTCTCCTGTAGGCCACCCGCGCGAAGGCGGGGAGAAGTTCCAGGCACCGCCGCGATTCACGCGGAACGACCCAGCCGAGGCCCCTGTCGGGTCGGTCACACTGACCGAAGGCAAGGCGCCATACCAGTCCGACACCCACTCCCACTTGTTCCAGGTCATGTCGGCCAAACCGTAGGCGTTCCGTTGCTTCCGACACACCGGGTGCGGCGCTACACGGCCCTTCTCGCCGTACCACGCCACCGCAGCCAGGTCGTTAGGTCGGCAATCGATACGCCACCTCATCCCCCACCGATGCCGGCCCCCACCGTCGGGAACGGGGCGTTGGCGCGGCCTCCGGCATGGACACCGCCACGCGATGCCAGCGCAGAAGATGACGAACATCGCGTACAAATAAGACAAACATGATAGCCGCACCTATGCTCCTGGCGCTCTCCATCGCCTGTGCGACTCCCGACGCCGCGCCGGTGTCCAGCGCGTCGAGCGTCGCGATGGTGCCGGCCGGCGTCGCTCCCGCTGCTACGCCGCCATCGTCCGTCGCGCCGCCCGCACCGCCGTCGCGCATCACCATCCTGGGTGCAGGCGATGTCATCCCCCACAACGAGGTGAAGCTGAGCGCGGAACGCTACGGCTGGAACAGCCTGTTTGCCGAGATTGCCCCGCTCGTGACCGCCGCCGACCTCGCGATCGTAAACCTTGAGACCCCGATCGCGCCTCTTCAAACTGGAAAACTCGCAGAACGGGTATTCAACGCGCCGATAGGGCTCGCCGTCGCTCTCCGCGACGCGGGCTTCGACGGCGCCGCGTTGGCCAACAACCACGCATGGGATCAGCGATCCACAGGCCTGTTGGAAACGCTGAAGAACCTTGACCAGGTGGGCCTGCCTCACGCCGGCGCCGGGGCCACCTGCGCCGACGCCCGCAGGCCGGTGTTCTTTGACAAAAACGGCATTCGCGTTGGCTGGCTGTCCTCCACCCGCATCCACAACCTCAACCTGAACCGCGGCCCCGACGACCCCTGCGTCTTCGATTTCGACGTCGACGAGATCCTGGCCGTCGCGACTGCTATCCGTGCGGGAGGCGCTGATCTCATCGTGCTCTCGCTCCACTGGGGGGTCGAATACGAGATCAGCGCCAAGGCGTGGGACCAACGATTCGCCCGCACGCTCATCGCCGGCGGGATCGACATCATCCTTGCGCACCACCCGCATGTCCTACAAAGCGCGCAATGGGTCGAACGGAAGGGTGGCCGCGGCCTCGTTATCCACAGCCTCGGCAACCTCATGGCCGCGCAGGGATGGAACGCTGGTGCGGGGTCCGGCTCCCCGCACGCGCTCCGTCGAGATGGCGGCCTGTTCGAGGTAGTTGCAGAACGTAGTGTAGAAGGCGTACAACTCGTGTCCGCACGCCTGCACCCAACGTGGGTCGAACACGGACAAACGGGCTGCCGAGGCAGCCCATCGCGAATGCGGACCGTGCTCCTCACACAAGCGGTGGGCGACCCCGCCTACGCCGGATGCGGGCACGAGGCCCGGCTACCCATCATCCGACGCATCGTAGGCGCGGATTTCGTGGCCCTGACTCGGTAGGACTGGGTGGCGAGGTCCACGATCTGGCGGGCGTCGTCGGGCTTGGCCTGCCGCAACAAGTGGGCCATCCAATAACGGCGCTCTTCCGGTTCCGCTCCATGCAACAGGGCGAGGAACTCGGACAGGGTGAGGCCGCTGTCCCACAGGAGGTACGGACGCCCCTTGGCATCGCACATCTTCTCGGCGGGCGCAGGGCACAGCACGCCGTGAAGATACATGTGCTGGCAAGCCGGGTTCGGGCTCTATGGCAACGCTCGGACGTAGCCCACCACAAACTTTCCCTTGATTTTAGACTGCGTCCAGATTAGCTGAGAGCGGACCGGCGGACGAACCGCCGCGAATTCCGGAGCACCCATGCCAGCACTCAACGGCACCAAGACCCACGACAACCTCAAAGGCGCTTTCGCCGGTGAATCCCAAGCCAACCGCCGCTACCTCTACTTCGCGAAGGTTGCCGATATCGAGGGTTACCCCGACGTCGCCGGCCTTTTCCGCGACACCGCCGAAGGCGAGACCGGACACGCGCACGGCCACCTCGACTTCCTGAAGCAGGTGGGCGATCCCGCCACCGGCCTGCCCATCGGCGACACCGAGAGCAACCTCAAGGCCTCCGTGGCCGGCGAAACCTACGAGTACACCGACATGTACCCGAGCATGGCAAAGACCGCGCGCGAAGAAGGCTTCGGCGACATCGCCAACTGGTTCGAGACCCTGGCCAAGGCTGAAAAGTCCCACGCCGGTCGCTTCCAGAAGGGACTCGACTCTCTCTGAGTCGAAGCCATGAACGTTCCAGGTCCCTTAGACGAAGCCTACTGGTCCCGCGATGCCCTCGTGGCCGAGGAGAAGCGCGTCTTTGAGATCTGCAACGGCTGCCGCCTCTGCTTCAACCTCTGTCCCAGCTTCCCCGCTTTGTTCGACGCCATCGATGCGCTCGATCCGATCGGGGTTCTGGCAGAGGCTGTGGCGGGGGCTCGGCACGAGATCGATGCGCTTGGGAATCACGCGGGTGCCACGGGCGGGGCGCACGCGGCGGCTCCGCGCGCCGACATCCACGGCCAGGCCGAAGCGCTCGACCGGCTCCCGGCCTCGGTGAACCAGAAGGTCGTGGATCTTTGCTACCAATGCAAGCTCTGCGACCCCATCTGCCCCTACACCCCACCCCACGAATTCGCGGTCAACTTCCCGAAGTTGATGCTACGGCACCGGGCCATCGACGCTCGCGAAAAAGGCGTATCGCTCCAGGACCGTGTGCTCGGAAATCCCGATGCGCTCGGCGCGATCGGCACGCTGGTGCCCACGATCGCCAACTTCGTCACCAACATCCCGATCAACCGCGTGATGATGGAAAAGACCATCGGCATTCACCGGGATCGGCAACTGCCTGCGTTCGCGAACCAGACCTTCCTGTCCTGGTTCAAGGCGCGGCACCCGAAGCAGGCTGCGCCGGCCACGGTAGCGGGGCCCAAGGTGGTGCTCTTCTACACCTGTTCGGTTCAGTGGAACGAGCCCCAAGTCGGGCGGGCGGCCGTAGAAGTACTGGAACACAGCGGGATCACCGTGTACGCCCCGGAAATGAAGTGCTGCGGCATGCCGGCGTTGGATGGCGGAGATGTCGCCACGGCCACCGCCTGGGCCCGGCACAACGTCGAAGTGCTGCTCCCCTACGTCGAGGCCGGCTGCGACATCGTGAGCCCAGGACCCACCTGCAGCTTCATGATGAAGAAGGAATGGCACGACTACATCGGTAGCGAAGCGGCGGAACGTGTCGGAAAGGCAAGCTTCGACCTAATGGAATACCTGTTTCGCCTTCGGAAGGAACAGCGTCTTCGGGAAGACTACACCACCGAAGTGGGGGCGGTCGGCTACCACCTCCCCTGCCACCTCAAGGTTCAGAAGATCGGCTTCCGCAGCCGGGACATGCTGAAGCGGCTGCCGGGTGCCAAGCTAACCCTGGTGGATCGCTGCTCCTGCATGGATGGCACTTGGGGCATGAAGACCGAATACTACGACCTTTCCAAGGAAGGAAGTAAGAAGTTGATGAGCGAACTGAAGGCATCGGAAGCGGAGACCTACAGCTCGGATTGCCTTATCGCCAAGCTGCAGATCGAAGAGCAGAGCGGGAAGAAGGTGAAACATCCCATCGAGATCATGTGGCAGGCCTACGGGGGAACGGTTGGCACTCCCCTGGCCGTACTCGGCCCCGTG
The DNA here is from genome assembly GCA_945867435.1 of Klebsiella pneumoniae. Lineage (GTDB taxonomy): Bacteria > Myxococcota_A > UBA796 > UBA796 > SXON01 > SXON01. Next base: position 5,858 of record CAMBIK010000063.1, on the reverse strand, counting down.
GTGCCCCCCACCGAGAAAGCATGAACCTTACGCTGGCCGATGTCCTGCCGATCGCGGCGTTCGTGGCCCAACGCCCCCGCCTTGAAGCGGAAGTGATGGGCGCCAAGGGGCTGCGACGCCTCGCGGTGGGCAACCACATGACGCTCCTGTTCGAAAACCGGGCCACCTGCCTTTGGCAGATTCAGGAGATGTGCCGGGTGGAAACGATCACGGGCGCTGACGCTGTGCAACACGAGCTCGACACCTACAATGCCCTGTTGCCGACCCCCAGCGATCTCAGCGCCACGCTGCTCATCGAAGTGGAAGACCCGGTCGAGAGGGCCTCGTTGCTCGCGCGCCTGGTGGGGCTTCAAGATTGCGTATGGCTGCGGCTGGCAGGCCAATCGCCGGCGCCCGGCCGCTTCGACGGCGAACAGTTCAACGAGGCGCGTGTCTCGTCCGTGCAATTCGTACGGTTTGCGTTGACCAGCTCACACATCGCCGCCCTTCGCGACCTCGGCGTTCCAGCTACATTGGCGATCGACCACTCGGCCTACCCCATCGGCGTGACTCTCCCGCTCACCTTGCGGGCTGCGCTTGTGGATGACCTCCTTTCTGCCTGAACCAACCCGGAGAACCCATGTCCCTACTCGGCAAGACTGCCCCCGATTTCACGCTGTTCAACAACAAGAAAGAGCCCGTCTCCCTCGCCGCCTCGCGCGGCAAGAAGGTGGTGCTTGCCTTCTACCCGGCCGCATTCACCGGCGTGTGCGAGAAGGAACTCTGTACCCTCACGGGCCAGCTCACCAGCTTTGAGAACGCGAATGCCCAGGTCTACGGCCTGAGCGTAGACATGCCGTTCTCGAACAATGCCTTTGCGGCCAAGACCGGCACCACCTTCCCCCTGCTCTCCGACGTGCACCGCGAGGCCACCCGCGCCTACGGGGTCGTGTGGCCCAACTTCGCCGGCATCGCTGGGTTGGAAGTTTGCAATCGCGCGGTCTTCGTGATCGATGAGCAGGGCACCGTGGTCTACGAGTGGATTGCGGCCAATCCGGGTGTTGAACCTGACTATGCGGCGGTTGCCGCAGCCGTCGGCTGATGAACGCGCCGGCGGTCGAAGCGCGGCTCCGCGCCCGAGGTTGCTCGATGACCGCCCCCCGGCGGGCCATCGTGCAATTCCTGGCGGAGAACACGAATCACCCGACCGCCCAAGACGTTTTTGCAGCGGTCAATGGGGCGCATCCGGATGCGAGCCGCGCCACGGTGTACAACACCCTGGCCCTATTAGTGGATGTCGGCGCGGTCGTGCCGTTGATGGGTGTCGGGACGGAAACCCGCTACGACCCCAACCTTTCGACCCATCATCACGCCGAATGCCCTTCGTGCGGCCACCTTGAAGACGTGCCTGAGCACGCCGTCGAGCTGCGGTTGCATGGGCAGCGAGTGACCGGTCCGGTGCGGTTTGCGTCGGTGTGCCCGCGGTGCGCCAGCCTTGCTCTCACCAAGCGGGGCTCTTCCGCCACGGAACATCAGAGCTGAATCTGAAGGGGCTCCGTGACCGTCTGGGGGTCCGGCCCGGACACGCCCGAGCGACCCTCCGTACCTGGCGTACCCTCGGTGCCCCCGGTGCCCCCGGTGCTACCGCCCGCGCCGGGCCTTCCCGCGTTGCCAGCCGGCCCGGCGCTGCCGCCGCGGTTCTGCACGGTGACGTTGCGCACAAACCCGGAGGCAAGCGGGTCAACGTGAACGGTCACTTCACCGCCCTTGCCCCCGTTTCCACCATTGCCACCGTTGCCACCGTTGCCACCCTTGCCCCCGCGACCCTGCTCCTGGCCCTTTCCGCCGTCGCCACCCTTGCTCCCGTAGCCGCCGTTTCCACCCGGGCCGCCGTGGCCACCTCGGGCATCGACATTCACGCTGCCTTTTGCAGAGTCAACGACGAAGCGACGCACCCGATCGCCGCTCTGCACCACGACAAGGATGAGATCCGTGCCCTCCATGGTGTCGACCTGGACACTGACAGGGGAAGGCGTCGCTCCATGACGCCCGTCACCGCCGTCGCCCCCATCGCCGCCATCTGCGCCCTCGCCCCCAGCGCCGGTGTAGGCGCCCTGGGAATCCTTCGATGCGTCGTTCCCGTCGCTTCCCGAGGCGCCTGAGGCCCCGTCAGGACCATCCGCCCCGGGGGTGCCGGAGAAGTTCGCCTCGTAGCTGCAGTCATATCGAGCTGCGACCTTCGCGGCGGCCGTGACGGACTCGTTCTTGTTCACCACCACGTTGAAGTCGAGGTTGCGCTTCCAGCTGAGCTCAGGGTTGCCGGGCATCGCCACGGAACCCTTGGTGACGTCGTCTTGCCAGTTGAAGTGCAGTGCGGTCCACGGGAGGCCCGTGATTCCGCTGTTCGTGCACTTCCGTTCGCCGTTCTTCATGTCCGCGCACACCTGGAGATCCACCCACGCCCCGGGGCAGATCGCCACGCTTTCGCCCAGATTGGTGTCGATCGCCGCGATGTTCTTCGTGGGGAAGCAGGCGGTGCCGCAGAGGGCGGCGAAGGTCACTGACAAAAGGCGCGGCGAGGTCGGGGGCATCGGCGACTCGGGGGGAGCAGGAAAAACGAACGACACGGCGGCCAAGCCGCCGTGTCCCTGATCAGGCCTGAGCTTCGGGGGGCACCGCCGCCTTCAGGGGCCGACGGGCAAGCTCCAGCTGCAGCGCCGCTTTGCGCTCGTTGATCTTGTCTTCCCCGAGGGCAAGGTTCAGCACCTCTTCCATACGACTGCAGAAGTGGAAGGTCATGTCGTCGCGGATTTCCTTGGGAACTTCCACAAGGTCTTTCTTGCACTTCTCGGGCAACAGCACCGTGCGGATGCCGGCACGATGGGCCGCGAGCACCTTCTCCTTGACGCCACCGACAGGGAGCACGGCCCCCCGCAGCGTGGCTTCGCCGGTCATGGCCACGGTCGGATCGACCGGAAGCCCCAGAAGCAAGGACACCATCGCCGTGAGCATCGTGACCCCCGCGCTCGGGCCATCCTTCGGGATGGCACCGGAAGGGACATGCACATGGACGTCGGTGTTTTCAAAGACGTCGGGATCGATGCCGAGGTCGGTCGCGGCGGCGCGGATGTAGCTGCGAGCCACGCCCACGGATTCCTTCATCACATCGCCCAGCGAACCGGAGAGCTGAATGCCGCCCTTGCCTTTCATCTTGGTGGCTTCGATGAACAGGATGTCCCCACCCGCGGCGGTCCAGGCCAGGCCCGTGGCCACGCCCGGAACGCTGGTACGACCGGCCACTTCCGCGAAGAAGTGGATGGGGCCGCGGATCTCCTCGATCTGTTCCGGCGTGACCGTGAACAAAGCCTGGTCACGACCCGAGGCGACCTCCTTGGCGATCCAGCGCGAGACCGCCGCGATTTCCCGCTTCAGGCTGCGCACCCCGGCCTCCCGGGTGTAGCTCGCGATGAGGAACTTCAGAGCTTCGTCCGGGAAATCCACCTGTTCGGCCTTCAGACCGTGTTCCTCGATCGCCTCGGGAAGAAGGTAGTTCCTTGCGATCTTGAGCTTTTCCAGCATCGTGTAGCCGGGAATCTCGATGATCTCCATGCGGTCCCGAAGAGGGCCGGGGATTGGGTCGGCAAGATTGGCGGTGGCGATGAACAGCACCTTTGAAAGGTCGAAAGCCACGTCCAGGTAGTGATCCATGAACGTGTCGTTCTGCTCGGGGTCGAGCACCTCGAGCAGCGCGCTGGAAGGGTCCCCGCGGTAGTCCGCACCGAGCTTGTCGATCTCATCGAGCACAAAGACCGGGTTGTTCGTGCCGGCCTTCTTGATGCCCTTGATGATCTTGCCTGGCAGGGACCCGATGTAGGTGCGGCGATGCCCGCGAACCTCGGCCTCGTCGCGTACGCCGCCGAGCGAGATGCGAACCATCTTGCGGCTCAGCGCACGTGCCACGGACTTGGCGAGGGAGGTCTTGCCGACGCCGGGGGGACCGACGAGGCAAAGAATCGGGCCCTTCATGTCCCGCTTCAGCTTGCGCACAGCCAGGTATTCGAGGATGCGCTGCTTCACCTTTTCCAGGCCGTAATGGTCTTCGTCGAGGATGCGGGCGGCCTCGTTGACGTCCATCAAATCTTCGGTCTGCGTGGACCAGGGCAGCTCCACCAGCCAGTCGATGTAGGTGCGGCTGACCGTGTATTCGGCCGCCCCGGGGCTCATGCGGCTCATGCGCTTGAGTTCCTTGTACGCCACTTTTTCCACATCCTTCGGCATCCGGGCCTTCTTGATGCCCTTCTTGAGTTCCTCGAACTCTTCCTGACGGTCGTCCGTTTCGCCAAGTTCCTTCTGGATCGCCTTGAGTTGCTCGCGCAGGAAGTATTCCCGCTGCGCCTTGTCCATCTCTCCTTTCACTTCGGTCTGGATCTTGTTGCTAAGCTCCAGAACCTGGATTTCCTTGTTCAACAGCACGATGACCATCGACATGCGTTCACGCACATCCAGCGTGTCGAGGAGCTCCTGCTTCTCTTCCACGCCGATGGAGAGGTTGCTTGCGACAATATCGGCGAGAATCCCCGGATTGTCGATGCTGCGGACGAGGAAGCTCGCTTCGGAAGGGATGTGGGGGCTAAGATCGATGATCTTCTGGGCCAGCTCCCGCATGGTCGCCATCAGCGACTCGATCTCGGGGGATGTCTCCTGAGATTCGGGAAAGACCCGGACCCGGGCCGCGAGCGTGGGCTCAGTGGTGACCCAACTCTCGATCTTGATGCGGGCAAGGCCCTGAATGATGACGTTGAGCTTGTTCCCCGGCATCTTCACCGACTTGAGGATCTTGACAACCGTGCCGGTGAGGAAGAGCTCGGAGGTGTCGGGATCCTCGTTCTTCGCGTCTTGTTGGGCAACGATACCCAAGAGCTTGTCGCCAGCGAGCGCGCGTTCCACCGCTTCAAGGGACTTGTCCCGGCCCACGTTGATCGGGAAAGCAAGAACGGGGAAGATGACCGTGTTGCGAATCGCGAGGATCGGCAAATCGAGTTCGGGAGGAAGGTTGGGCTGGGTACCCTGCTCGTAGCTCGGCGGATCGAAGGCCATGGAAGTCCTGCGTGGTTTGGCTCAACCTATCCGCCGTGCTCCGCGGGACAAGGGCCAGAGTGTCGGCAACGTCGAGTAGATCAGCGGTTCCCGCCTTCAGGGCTGGTTGGCCGCCCGTCACGCCCCTGAGCTGACAGCGTCGTGGACCACGCTGGAGGCGAACCGGGGGTCCATCCCGCGTCGGAGAGTCGCTCGGGGCTTGGTGCGAACTCGTGTGGAGGTGTCCAACCGCCGACCAGATCCCAGAGTACGACCCCCCCGTCAGTGGCGATGGGTTCGCCGATTAGCGCCGTGACGCGCCTCACCGCATCGGCCGGTCTGGGAATGGAGTCCAGGTGCTGAGCCTCGATGTAGATCAGGTCCCGCCGAAGGGCCACCCAGCGAAACCCCAGCTGCGTGAGCGGAACGAAGGCGCCCTCCGGCAACTTGGCCATCGCTGTGGTGCCCGTCGAAGCCATGCGCAGCGCCTGCGCGGGAGGCGTAGAGAGCTGGCGTTTGAACTGAGGAGGCCAGAGCACCGGGGCCGATTCGCCCATGCCTCCAAAGGTGGGAACCTTGAAGACCGTTTGCCAGATGAGGCCATCGTGCTGAATGCGGAAGGGAAGGAAGATCAACGCTCCGCCCTCCTTGCCCGCCGCCTCCAGCAGTTTGGGGCAGCGCACATCGTGCCAGTTGAACGGAAAAACGGCGTTTCGCGCCTGTTCTCCGAGCCCGACCAGCGCCAGGACCACGGCGAGCCACCGCGCCCGCCGGGGCGGCATGGCCGCCGCGATCGCGAGCAC
>CAMBIK010000062.1 GCA_945867435.1 Klebsiella pneumoniae | reverse complement strand
CCAGCCCCGTGAGCGCCAGCGCTGCGTTCACATCGCCCCGGCCGCGCACGCCGACGACGAATTCGAGACACTCTCGGGCGGTAAGGTAGTCCCACATCGCAGGTTCCTCAGGCACATAGCCCAGGCATCCGCGCGCCAGATTCGGTTGCGCCGCCACATCCACCCCTGCAAGGGTGATGCGGCCTTCTCCTGGCAGGATTTGCCCCGCCAACAGCTTCATCAGCGTGCTCTTTCCCGCTCCGTTGTGCCCAAGCAGCGCGACTCGTTCCCCGCGTGCCACACGTAGGGTCACCCCCGCAAGCGCGACCGTGCGCCCGAACCGCTTCACGACCTGCTCGGCAACAATCATGCGAGTTGTCCAGCCGAAAAAAGAAGGAGAGAGGCTGGAAGATAGCCACCAACCGGCAAACGCGCCGCGAGCACCGCCACCAGCACCGCCCAAGCTTCAAGGAGAGCGAACGTGGGAAGCCCCGAGCTTCCGTGCCGAACCAACAGCACCGCACACCCCGAGACCAGCACCGGCTGGATCCACGCGAAAATGGCGACGCCAGCGGCAACTCGCGGGAACCGCGACGGCAGGGTCAAGGCGAGCCAAGCGGGATCTTTCGACCGCAGTCGAGGGCCCAACAGCCCGATCCCCACCGCAGCGAGGCCACCCACCATCAGGACTCGGGAAGGCCCATCCGGACCCGGCGTCCACCCGGCCGCCGCAGCCAGGACGGCTACGAGGAAGGTCGCACTGAGCCAGGCTCGTTCGGAGCGCCATCCGTGCCGAAGCACACGGAGCACCTCCGCCTGGATCGGCACAGGAAGGCGAGGCACGATCCACTCCAGGTAGACCCTACGCCCCTCCTCGGCCTCCTCGACCGCCGCGTAGGCCGCATCCACCTCCCCCAGAACCGCAGGAATTCGCGCCAACGTGTCGGCCCCCACAAATGCGAGCCGTACCCCGAGGCCGGCAGCCGCAAAGGGCACCCCTAACGCCAGATAGCCCCACCCCTCGCCTCGAAGGGCCACATCCAGCCCCCCAGCGGCCGCCACGATCGACAGCCCGACCACCGCCAGGGTAACGGCCGGCGCCCACACGAGCGCCGCCTGGGAGCGCGGGTTCTGACCGCGGACCACGTCGAGGGCTGAAGCGAAGGCGGGATTGGCGCCCAGCCCCGGCGCGGCGAGGTTCACGCCCACGCCCAGCGCCACCCCGGCGGCCCAAGCACCCAGAAGCAGCACCCCGCCCCCGAGCAACGCCCGCACATCGGGCCAGACCGGCACGAGAACGACGGCGGCTGTGAGAAGCGCGGTCCCGGACTCGCCCATTGTGCGAATCAGGCGAGCCCGAACGTAGGGTCCGGCCAGGACCGGATGCACGTCCACCACGCCGCGGTCGGGGCCGCGAACGACGAGATCGTAGGCACGCAACGCTAAGACTCCGGCCAGCACCAGTGCGACGCGGGCGACCGCACCCACAGCACCCGCAGAACGGGCTGGACCCGTAGAATTTGCAAAAGCAAACACACTGTCGTTCAGAAGAGGCACCGCCGCGCAAGCCGCGAGAAAGGAGGAAAAAGCCCACCAGTCACCCACCCGACTCTGCGAACGCACTCGGGTGCCGCGGATATCGGCGACTCGATAGGGGTTCAGCGCCATTGACATTATGCCAAACCCGTCTATCGTGCGCCGGTCTACCGCACGGCCCCGGAGTCCTTGATGTCCGTTCTCTTCCTGCTGAGCAGCCTGTTTGTCAGCTCAGCCTTCGCCGATGACGAAGATGACTTTTTCGTAGTGAAACCGGCCGAAGAAACGACGGGTGCCAACGCTGGGGTGCCCAGTGCCGAGGCCTTCAACGACGAGGAAGACTTCGTGATCGCGGTCACCCCCCCTCCCGCGCCCAAGGCCGCGCCGCCCCCCGTCGAGTCGAAAGCTTCCGAACCCGCCACCGGAATGCCGGTGAACATGGCGGGGGCCAGCCTGCTCGCCGATAACTGGGCACCCTCAATCGTGCTGACCACCGGTGCCGCCGTCGTCGTCGAGCTGCCCGTGCTCTACGCGACCTCACGGCGCGACTTCACGGGCAGCGCCTACTGGATCGTCGCCGAGGTCCATGCCGATGGGAAGAAGGTGGCGGAGTCCCGCACCAGTATCACCGCCGACACGATCGCTGAACAGGGCCCCTCGATCCAGTTCTTCCGCATGTTCGCTCCCGTACCCGCCCGCAGCGGCGTGCTGGAAGTAAAGGTGTTCAAAAACGCGGGCAAGAACGAGCTCCTCTTCACCCGCAGTGTGAAATACGCACTCGGAGACTGAGTTGGGGTCCGACGCTTACGGTTGCACCGACACCGCGGCCCCGCGCGGCGACTCGCGCGCGCTCAGCACGATGTGGATCGGCATTGGTGCCTGCATCCTCGGGGCTGTCTCTCCTTGCCTCTGCTACCTGCCTTGGGTGATCGCGTTCCCCATGGGCTGCGTGGGGCTGTACCGCTCGCTGCGTGCCGACCGCTCAGCCCTGAGCGCGACCGGGAAGGCTGTGGCCGACGCTGCGATGGTCACGAACGGCGTCGCGGTGGCGTTCGGCCTGATCTTCCTCAGCTTCTTGCTGTTCTATCTGCTCTACGTTGGCGGCATGTGGATGTTCATGGGGGCCGGCGGCTCACCCTGATCGATCGCTTCCCCGCGCAGGGTATTCGCAAACCCGCGCGTGATGCGAACCAGCACCCAGGTGCCCACGAGGCCTTCCCCACCCAGGAAGTTCACGGTCTTGAATGTGCTCGTGCGGCCGCACATCACCCCATCGTCGTGGGCCGAAGGGCCTTCCACCAGCACACGCTGTGTGGTTCCGACCAGGGCAGCATGCTCTTCGATGGCAATCTCACGCTGACGCGCCTGGAACCGCTCCAGCCGGGACTGTGCAACGGCATCCGGCACAGCCTCATCGAGCAGTCGTAGCGCGGGGGTGCCGGGTCGCGGGCTGTAGTTGAAGCTGAACGAGGCGTGAAATCGCACCTCGTCGAGCAGCGACATCGTTTCATCGAAGTCGGCGTCGGACTCACCGGGAAAGCCGGTGATCACATCGGTTGTGACCACAAAATCAGGCCTCACCGCCCTTAACTTTCGAATGACGCCCACATAGTGGTCCCGCGTGTAGAAGCGCTTCATCCGCCTCAGCACCCGGTCGCTGCCGCTCTGAACGGGGAGGTGCAGGTGCGAGGAGAGGTTCGGCAGGTCGCGGTAGCATTCCACCACGTCATCGCCCAGATCGCGCGGGTGGGAGGTCGTGAAGCGAATCATCTCGACCCCGGACACGGCCGCTACCGCCCGAAGCAGGTCCGCAAAGCTAGGGTGACCGGGAATCTTGAGACCGTAGCTGTTGACGTTCTGGCCGATCAACGTGATCTCCTTCACGCCAATCGAAACGAGCGCCCTCACCTCCTGCAAGACCTCGGCGAACGGGCGACTCACTTCGTCGCCGCGGGTCGAAGGCACGATGCAGAAGGTACAGCGGTTGTCGCAGCCCTTTTGAATCGTCACGAAGGCACCGACACGGCGGGCGGCCTCGGGATCCACGTCGCTCGGAAAAAGATAGCCCTCCTCTCCGAGAAACTCCGTATCCAGGACGCGCTGCGTGTTGGCGGCCTCGACCATTTCGCCGATCCGGCTCACGGCATCCGGGCCAAACACGAGATCCACCTTGGGGTACTTCTTGAACAGCCGTTCGCCATCCACCTGGGCCATGCAGCCGGCAATGCCGATCACCACGCGCCGCTGGCGTTTCATCGGAAGAATACGACCGATAAAACTATGTAACTTGGCCTCAGGCTTCTCGCGGATCGAGCAGGTGTTCACGATCACCACATCGGCGTCGGCGAGATCCTCGGTGGATTCAAAGCCATCCTTTCCAAGGATTGCCCTCATCTTCCCCGAATCGTACGCGTTCATTTGGCAGCCGAAGGTCTTGATGTACACGCGGGGCATGGAACGCGGGCTAACCGCTTGACCGAGCGGCGAGCGCGGCGACCCGCGGGTTCATGACCCTGAACCACAAAGGCGGCACCGTGGCCAGCAGCAGCATCGCGCTGTAGCCGGAGGGAAGCTGAGGTACATCCTCGTAGTGCCGCAGCTCGGTGAAGGGACGGGCCGCGAAAGCATGGTGGTCGCTGTGCCGTGCCAGGTTGAGGAGCATCCAGTTGGAAACGCGGTGAGACGAGTTCCACGAGTGCTCGGGCCTGACGCGCTCGGGGCGGCCAGGAGCCGTTTCCGTTCGAACCAGCCCGTAGTGTTCGATGTAGTTGATCGTTTCAAGCATCCCTACGGCGACCGCGGCCTGACCGAGAAACGCACCCAGCGCGACCGGTCCCAGGCCCACACCGATGGCCACAAGCAGCAGAGACTGACCGAGACCGTAGCGCAGCATCCGATTCGAAGGAGAGAGCCCCACCCGAGCGTGCTCGATCCGCCATGCCGAGACCGCCCCGCCCAGGAGGCTCCGAGGCAAAAAAGCGTAGAGCGGCTCCCCCAGCCGGGAGGTGGCGGGGTCGTCTCGGGTACCCACGCGCTTGTGATGCCCATGCACATGCTCGACGCAAAAATGGGCGTAGGCGACCGAGGCCATGAGCACCGCCGAGAGCACCTGCTCCCGGCGCCCTGCGCGGTGCATCAGCTCGTGGGCAACGTTGATCGCCGCAGCGGAGGCGAAGCCCGACCCCACGACGAGGAGGGCAAGCTCCATCGGCCCGAGCCGACCCGAGGCAACGTTCCAAAGCATCATCGCCAGGGCACCCAAGTGCACGGGAACAAACGCCTGCGCCAACCCGCCGACCCAACGCGGCGACGGCAGATTCTCCGGGTTCACGGGCAGAAGATGATCGAGCGTGGGCACCACGACGAACAAAACGAAGCCAGGGAGCAGCAGCGCCGGGCCGCTGAACGTGGCGGCAAGCAGCAGCGTGGCCGGAGGCACGAAAACCAGCAGGAAGGGTGTCACCGTGAGTCAGCGATTGCGAGCGGCCGGAGCATGGTGCTTCGTTAACAGGTGCCGTGGGTTAGACTGCGCAGCCTCTTCGCCCCGCACGATGTCCGACTTCCAACGCCCGCTCATCTCGGTGGAAAACCTCACCAAGACCTATGTCGCGGGCGAAGCGACCCTCCACGCATTGAACGACCTGTCCCTCCAGGTGAGTGCGGGAGAGTACGTCGCGATCATGGGGGCCTCAGGTTCCGGGAAGTCCACGCTGATGAATATCCTGGGCGCCTTGGACCGCCCCACCCGAGGGGACTACTGGCTCGACGGCGAGCAGGTGTCGTCCATGTCCGACAGGAACCTGTCTTCGCTGCGAAATCGCAAGGTTGGCTTTATATTTCAGAGCTTCAACCTTCTTCCTCGGCTCAGCGCCCTGGAGAACGTTCAAGTGCCCCTGGTGTACGCCAAGGTGCCCGCGGCGGAGCGAGCCCTCAGGGCAACGGCCGCGCTCACGGATGTCGGCCTCGCCGACCGGTTGCACCACCGCCCCACGCAGCTCTCTGGAGGCCAACAGCAACGCGTGGCCATCGCACGCGCCCTGGTCACGCGGCCGCGGTTGCTGCTGGCCGATGAACCCACCGGAGCGCTCGACTCCGAGACAACCGGTCAAATCCTCGCCTTGCTGGATGATCTTCACGCCGCCGGGATCACGATCGTCGTGGTCACCCACGAGGCGGAGGTCGCCGCCCGCGCCAACCGCGTGGTCGTGGTTCGCGATGGGCGCATCGTCTCCGATGCCCCCCCCGACCGCGCTGGCCGTGAGGTCCGCTCGTGATTCTATTCCTGGCGGCTTTGGCGGCAGCGGGCGAAGGCTCCGGGCTCTCGCTCGCCGAGACGCTTCGGCTCGTGGTCGAGCGGAATCCCGAGAACCGAAGCGCCGAGGCCGGTGTTTCGATCGCTGCGATCGAAGCGCGGCGGGCGCGGCTCGACCGTTTCACCGCTTCCGTCGGGGCAACGGGAGGGTTGGAGGCGGGCATGGCCCAAACCTGGAATCAACCACTCGGAGCGGCGAACGCGGCGAACTGGAGCGTTCGGGCGGAGGCGGGCCTGCCGATCTACGCAGGAGGGTCGATCCGGGCGGCGATCGACGAGGCCGATGCCGAATGGAGCATCGCCAAGGCGAACCACGCCATCACCCAGCGTTCGCTCGTGCGGGCGGCCTACACCGCCTACTGGTCCATCAAGGGCTACGAATTGCAGATCGCCGCGGCGGAGGAAGGCTTGTCCCTCACGAAAGCCTCCCTGGCGGTCATCTCTGCGAAGGCCGATGCGGGGCTCGCCGCCGGCATCGATGTGAACCGCAGCACGGTCGATGTGGTTGAGCAGGAAGCCGCGCTGATCGCCGAGCGGGCACAACTCTACGAGGCGCAGCAGGACCTGCTGCGACTTTTGCACATGGAAGGCGAGGCCGTGACCTTGTCGGACGAGCCGCTGGCTGAGTCCCCTCCCCTCGGTGTTGCCCCCGAAGCATTGCGGCCCGAGCTTGCCCGTAACGATCACGAAGTCGCTGCCGCCGCCGCCGCTATCCGCTTGGCACAAGCTCGCGGTCTCCCAAGCGTCACGCTTGGGGCCAGCGCGGGGGTAGGATCCAACCCCCTGGATTCGTCGTCCAGCGCATTCGACGCGGCCAACCTGGCGCCCGGCGTAGACGCCCGAGCCGGGGTCTCCCTCCAGTGGAACCCCTTCGATTGGTTCCAAACTCGCGATACCGTAGCGCAGGCGAGATTGAGCCGCGCGCAGGTCGTGTGGGCCGGAGAAGCCGAAGTCGCCAGCATCGAACTTGAACTTCAGCGGGCGAAGTCCGCGGCGAGCCAACTGCGAGCGCGGGCACCCTTGATGGAAGCCCAGGAGTCCCTGGCGCGAGACAACCTCAGCATCATCTCGGCGATGTACACCCAAGGATCGGTGTCCATCCTCGACCTCTTTGATGCGCAGTCGAGGTTCCGCAACGCACGCGTGCAGCGAGCGAACCTGCGGGTCGCGCTCATCACCGCCGAATACGACCTGCGCTGGGTCACCGGCGAAGACCTCCTCGCCCCAGGAAACGCTCCATGACTCGACTTTTCCTGTTCTGGCTGGCCGCGTGCTCCATGGGCGGCGGAGACGGAGACACGCTTGATGAAAACCTGATTCGTACCGCCGAACGTGGGATGTTGGTGGACGAGGTGAGCGAGGCTGGGAAAATCACGCCGCGCTACGACGTGGACATCAAGACCAAGGTGTCCGGAGAAATCCTCGCGGTGCATGTGGAAGAAGGGCAGGTCGTGCACCAGGGGGATCTGCTGGTTGAGGTGGTGGCCACCGAGTACAGGCGCGAGGTGGCCATGCAGCGGGTGGCTCTCCAGCAAGCGCGCTTGGAGGCGGAACGGGCCGAGGTCGAGCGAGGCCGCAAAGCGCAGGCCTTGGCCACGCACGGCATCGCGGAGGCCGAGTACGACGTCGCTGCGCGCGAAGCCGCGATGGCCAAGCTTGCCGTGGAAAGCGCCCAACTGCGCCTCCAATCCGCGGAGGACCAGCTCGCTTACACCCGCGTCACCGCGCCCATCGACGGCGTTATCATCGTTCGCAACGTGGAGGCCGGCGAGGTGGTGACCGCCGGAATCACCGCTACGGTCAACGGCGTTCCCCAGCTTACGATCGCACAGATGGATAGGTTGCTCCTGGAGATCGACCTGAACCAGGTGGATGTCGCCAAGGTGAAGCGGGACCAGGTGGCCCGCATCTTCCTGGATGCCTACCCCGGGGTCGAAGTACCTGGCGTCGTAAGTCAGATCGCCGCCGCCGGTCACCGCGACGACACCCGCGGCATCGACGTGTTCGAGGTGAAGGTCGAAGTGGATCCTTCGAAGGCCACCGTGGAAATCAAGCCCGGAATGACCGCGGAAGTGCGCATCAGCATCGGGAGCTGGCCCGACGTCGTGAAGCTGCCTGCCGAGAGCGTGTTCGAGGCGGATGGGAAGTCCTGGGTCTTCGCCGTGATCACCAAGGAAGGGAAGAAGGTCAAAGAACGGGTCGAAATCAAGCTCGGCCACCGGAGCGACCGCGAAGTCGAGGTCACCAGCGGTTTCGAAGCCGGGAACGCCTTCTATGCCCAGGCCGAGATCAAAGACCTGGCCGCCAAGCTCGACTGAGGAGGCACGGTGTTCCTGGAAACGGCCCGACTTGCGCTCCGTTCACTGCGCGGCAACGCCTTTCGCACGCTGCTGACCAGCTTTTCCATCACCATCGGCACGTTTTCGATCGTGGTGATGCTCTCCCTGTCACAGTCCGGGCAGCGTACGCTCGCACGCGCGATCGAGACCATTGGCGGAATGCGAATGGTGCTTTGGATTCCATCTGAAGGTGAAAACGCCACCGTTCGAGACAAGGCAAGGTACGACCATGGTTTCACAGACAGCGACCTCAAGAGTCTGCAAGGGGTCGCCTACCTCGCTTCCGTCGCTAGCGAGTCCACCTACGGAACCGAGGAGGTGTGGGCCACGGCGGACCTGCGCAAGACGGCCGACATCGTCGGGGTCGGCGAAGGCGTGCTTGAAATCCTCAACTGGCAGGTGAAGTCCGGGCGAGCGCTTGAAAACCGCGACGGGTTGGGTCAGCACCGGGTCACCGTAATCACGGCCCCGCTGGCTGAGCATATTTTCCCAGACATTCCCAGCCAACGGGTGATCGGCAAAACCGTATCTATCGGAAACAAGCCCTACGCAGTCGTCGGCGTGTTGGAGCGCCGTGAGATGATGGGCATCAATTTTGGCTTCTCATGGGAGTACAGTGTTTTCCTGCCGCAGTTGACCGCCGAGAAGCGTGATGGGCGGCCGGAGAATGCCAGGTTTATGATCGGACTCACCGAAGACGCCCAGCACAACGACAAGGTCGTGGCCATGGCCAACGCCGTGCTCCTCAGCAACCACAACGGCATCGAGGATTTCCAATCGATCGACTTTTCAGGATTTCTGGAGCAGTTCTACACCTTCTTTCAAGTGCTCGACCTCATTGTGGCGTTCATCGCGAGCGTCACTCTATTTGCAGGCGGAATCGGGGTGATGAACATCATGCTGGTGTCCGTGACGGAACGCATGCGCGAGATCGGAATTCGCAAGGCGCTTGGGGCGACCCAGGCCGATATCCTGGCCCAGTTCCTCGTGGAAGCTTGTACGCTCACGCTGGTCGGCGGTGTTTTCGGTGCTGCCCTGGGATTGCTTGTCACCGCGGGTGCAAACCTCCTGATCTCCCACTTTCTCAGCACATGGGTCAGCACCTACAGCGGCGGGGCCGTCGTCCTCGCCTTGGTGGTCACGTCGGCCATCGGAGTCGGGTTCGGGGCTTTGCCCGCCTGGCGCGCTTCCCGACTGGATGTGGTTGAATGCCTGAGGCGTGCATGAGCAGCATCGGGGACGCGATCGAGATGTTCCGCGACCAGAAGGTAAGGTTCATACTTACAGTTTCGGGGATTGTCGTTGGCGTGGCCAGCCTGGTCGTGATGGCCAGCGTGCTGGAGGTGGGGCAGGCCGTTCTGCGCGAGAGCAGCTCCGAGGCCTCGGGTGACGACGTATTGACTGTGTCGAACGACTGGCACCGCATAAACGAGCGTCCCGACGCCCGGCGCCTGGACCACGCGGACCAGGAGGCGATCGCCCGTTCAGCGCTCCTGCCGGCCGACTCGCGCGTAACGGCAACGTACGGGATGCAGGACCGGGCCGTTCGCTTCAAGGAGAAGGACTACTCCCCGTTCACCATCGGCGTCGCCCAGGAGGCGTTCGCCGTGTATAAATTGCAGATCGCGAAGGGGCGAGGATTCAACGACGCTGACTACGCAGAAGGCCGGCGCGTGATCCTGGCTGGGGCCGGCGCGCTTGATGGCGGACTGAAGCCCGGGGATGTGGTGCGGGTGGAGGGAACGCCGTACACGATCGCAGGAGTGCTGGCGGAGAAGCCGGAGATGGGACCGGGCGGACCGTGGGGATGGAACCGCCGACTGCTCTTCCCCGAGCGGACGTATCGGCTTGACTTCGACCCGTCCCGACGACCGACCAACATCGTCGTGAAGGTCGCAGTTCCACCCAACTATATCGGCCTTGTCAAAGACTATGTGCTCGCGACCAGGACCGTGGTGGACGGGATTCTGCTGCGCAATCGAAGCGTCAAGAGCTGGGAGATCGAGGGAGTGAGCGACGACGCGAGCACAGAGCAGTTGATCCTCACGACGATTCAAGCATTGCTGTACACCACTACGCTGTTCAGCATGATTGTCGGCGGCATCAACATCATGAACATCATGCTGGTCACGGTCGTGGAGCGGACACGCGAGATCGGCCTCCGCAGGGCACTTGGGGCGACCCAGTCCGACATCCTACGCCAGTTCTTGGCCGAGACCCTGACCATCACGCTGGCCGGAGCGGTCCTCGGCCTGCTGGCGGCCTGGGGGTTGCTCGGCTTCGGGAGCTGGGCGGTTACCCGATTTCTCATTGAGTGGCCCTTCCAGATTGAGCCGTGGTCGGTGGTCCTCGCCCTGACCTTCTCCTCGATCATTGGCATTGTCTTCGGGATGTACCCGGCATGGCAGGCGTCCCGGCTGGACCCGGTAGAGGCCTTGCGGAGTCCGTAGCGGTGCCCCGCTATGCCCACCACGACTGCAGCGGGGCCAGGACCACCGCCCTCGCGCCACATGCGCGAATCTCCTCAACGAATCCCTCTACATCAACCCCTGGAAGTTGGCGGGGCATGGATTCGACAGGCACCGAGAAGTCGTCCCAATGGCAAGGGATGACCACCTTCGGCTTCACTCGCTCCACCAAGGTGCGCGTGTAGCCCTGCCGATACTGGCGACCGATGGCGCACAACAGCAAAACATCCGCCTCCACGAGGTCCTCATCGATAAAATCAGCTGAGTCAACGTGAAGAATACGCATGCCGCCCAACTCCAGAGCCCAGTGATATACCGGCCCATGTCTAAAATGGGCCAGCCGGGGCGGCCACGGAGGCGGAGAGCGAATATCGCCCGGGAAAGGCACACGACCGAAGAGGGCCTTGCCGTGGCGCGAGGGCCAGGCCGACGCGCACGCGGTGCCACAGGCGATGGGCACTCGCGGCACGACCTCGACGAACTGGTCCCGCGGCAAGCCATAGGCGGTGGCGATGTGGCCGGTGGCGGCGCTCCCCAACAGGCGGGCGCCGGTGTGCCGCGCCACCGCCGGACCATCCAACGCGTGGTCGTGGTGACTATGGCCGATGAGCACTTCATCCGCAGCGGGAATGAGCTGGCGCACCCTCGCCTCGTCCACCGCAAGTCGGCCAAAAAACGTACGCAACAGGCCGGCGCGCGACACATAGGGGTCGAGCACGAACGTGCGCTCCTGGCTCGCCACCACGAATCCCGCCGTGCCGAGAAAGGTGAAGCGCACCCGACCCTGCGAAGGGGCAGTCTCGAAAGGGGGAGCGGGACGCGTGAAACGGTTCCGGATCACCGGGGAAGTACGCGAAGGCTCAGGTCGACCCAACGGGCCTGGTGGATAAGCCCGCCCATGCTGATGCGGTCCACCCCAAGCGCGGCGAGCCCCGGAAGGCGCTGAGGGGTGATTCCGCCGCTCACTTCAAGGCGCGCACGACCCGCGGTGATGCGCACGGCCGCAACGAGCATCGCATCGTCCATGTTGTCGAGTAGGATGTCGTCAGCGCCGGCATCGATCGCTTCCTCCAGCTCCGCAAGCGACTCCACTTCGACCTCCACACGCAGCAGGGGGTGTACCCTCGCCCGTGCCAGCACCACGGCCATCCGGATTCCACCCGCCGCAACGATGTGGTTGTCCTTGATCAGCACGCCGTCGAACAGTCCGAAGCGATGGTTGCCACCGCCGCCGTCGCGAACGGCCGCCTTCTCCAAGCTGCGATGCAGCGGCGTGGTCTTGCGGGTGTCAACCACGTTCAAACTGGGAGCCACGTCGGTGATGCGACGCACATGCGTGGCGATGCCCGACAGGCGCATCAGAAAGTTTAGCGCTGCACGTTCACCCGTCAAAATACCTGACAAAGGACCATCAATGGTGGCGACGGTCTCCCCTTCGAGCGCCCAATCACCCTCGGGAGGCCCCCGGGTGTAGGTGCATTCCAACTGGCGAAACACCTCGGCCGCCGCCTCGTGGCCGCTCACGACGAGGGGCTCCTTGGCGTACACGCGCGCCCTGCCGTTGACGCGGGGATCAACGCAGGCATGCGTGGTCACATCCCCGGGACCCACATCCTCCGCCAGAGTGAGACGAACGAGCTCGGTGAGCGTCATCATCGGCTCAGTAGTTTACCTTCACCGACGCACGAACGGTACGCGGTTCCTGACGGTACAGCGTGAGACCGAAGTTCTCATCGTCGTTCTCGTAGTAGGTGACCGCGCCATCGAGATCGAGGATGTTGAACACGTCGATCGCGACTTCCGCCGAGCGCTTGTCGTCGATCTTGAATTCCTCGGAGAAGTGGGCGTCGAGGTAATGCATGGCCGGCATGAACCGGCTGCCGCGCCCTTCCGGAAACCCGAGGTAGTCCTGGTAGTTGGGCACATAGCTCCTCTTCTGCCAGGCGTTCCCGCTCGAGAACTCGTAAACAAGCCCAACGGTGTGGTTCCACGCGCCGGTTTGCAGGGTGTAGCTGCCGTTCACCTTTGCAGAATGCCACGCGTGGTACGGCAGGTAGCCATAGTAGCCGGCATCGTTGGTGTAGCTGCCGAGCCCGGCATACCCCTGCAGGTAGGCTCCATCCCCGGAATCGAAGGCATCCGCGCGAACGGCCGGATTGCCAATGTCATCCGCATACACGCCAACTTCGTTGCCATTGCCACCGAAGCCGCCGCCGGACGCGGTCTCAAACTGGCCGGGCATGGAACCCTTGGATTCAGACAGCGTGTAGCTGGCGAGGAGCTGCCAGTGCTTGTCGAATTCCTTTTCAGCCGTGAACTCCACCGCCCAATAATCCCGACGTTTGTTTTCTGGGTTCGTGATCACCCAGTTGTAATCGTCGTAGTTGATGTCTTCGGGAATGTCCACAGTCTGGGACAGAATGCCACGCAGACCCACCGCCAGCGAAGGCGCCACTTCCCGATCAATTCCAAGCACGAGCTTGTCGAGATGGTAGGGGCGCAAATCTCCGTTGCAGGCTTCCCGGGCGGCGGTGGCTTCGTCGTCGGGGAGCGTGCTGAGGCTTTGTTGGTTGCAGAAGGTCAGCGGGTAGGCACCCTGGCTGAACACAGGCTCCGTTTGGGAATAGGGGCCGTAGTAGTAGTCGTACCCGGCGCTGGTCTTCGTATCGCCCCACTCAGCAAAGGCGCTTCCGTTCACGTCGTAGTACTGGCCCGCGTTGAGCGAGACCTTGGTCTTGCTGTCGCGGGTGGCATCCCAGGCAATCCCCAAGCGAGGGGCCGGCATCCACTGTTCGAGGATCTTGGTGCCCTGGGAAGTGTAGAGATCCTCGTGGTCAAGCCGGAGACCGGCGTTGACCGTGAGGAAGTCTGTCGGTTGCCAGTCGTCTTGCAGGTAGGTGCTCAACACGATGGAGCGATGGGTGAGCGCACCCACCCCCAAAAACTCCTGCCGCGTGTAGCAATCGGCGTAGTCCGGACCCGTACACGGATAGCCCTCCTTGCTGGTGCCAATCAGGCCATCGCCCGGACCGGTGTAGTCGAGATCCCGCGATTCCGCGAGCTCCCATGCTTCTACGCCAGCCTTGATGCGGTGTTCGCCCAGGAAGGCCTTGGGTAGATGGGTGATGCTGTAGGTGAAGCCGGCGCGGGTACGCACATTGGAATCGAACGCCGCAGCATTTCCGCCGTAGACGCCGGTGTCCTGGTTCAGCACCTGCGCGGTGTCGCGATCCCCCGACATCGGGGAGACGTTGAGATTGGCGACGTTGTAAATGCCCTTGATGTCCACGATGGTCGTGGCCGAAGGAAGCCAGCTTACCTGCACCTGATTGCCGATATCGTTGGACTCGTATCGTTCCTGCGATTCGGGGAGGAACTGGGAGCTGGTGTTGAAGTTGTCTTCCGACTGCACCTGTCCGTTGAACTGATACCGGATCTTCGCTTCCGGGGTGGCAAACCAGGTGAGCTTCGCAAACCCGCCGGCATCCTGGTACACGTTGGGGGAGTCGGGATCCTGACCCTCATAGGTCGTTTCCCCCATGCCCAAGTCCATGGACGCGAGGTACCAAAGTTTTTCCTTGAGCACCGGACCGCCCGCGAGCAGGGACAGCGAATGCGTCATGAAGTCACGCTTCGCGGTCGGCACTTCCTTGTGAAGGGCCAAATCGGCGATCGGATACTTCCCATCCGAAGCATCGGCCCCGAAGTAGTAGCCGACGCTGCCAAAGTGTTCGTCGCCGCCATCCTTGGTGACCACGTTCACGGTCATGCCCGTGGCCTGGCCGAACTCGGCGGGGGCGCCGTCGGTGTACACTTGGATGTCTTCGATCGCGTCGAAGTTCACGTTCGTGCCGAAGGTCTTGGTGGCCGTGTCGCGAGTGCTGATGCCATCGAGCAGGTAGTTGTTGCCGTACTGCCCCTCCCCTCGGACCGACGGATTCCCATCCCCCGGGCCGCCCGAGGAGGTATCCACCCGCCCGGATACGCCGGGAAGGATGTTCACCGCGCTCTGGTAGCTGCGGCCCACTGGGAGATGATCCAGCGCTTCCTTGCTGATTTCTGTGGACACGCTGCTGCGCGTGGTGTCCAGCACCGGAAGAGCGTGCTCGATGATCACCTCTTCCACACCGACGTTCAGTTCGATGGCTACAAATGCAGATTCATCGAGCTTGACCTTGATCTTCCGCTTCGTGGAAGGGAATCCGGTCTTGAGCACCTGAAGCTCGTGGTTGCCGACCGGGACGTCTAGAAACCGGTAGTTTCCCTCGTCGTCGCTGACAGCGATGAGCTGCCCGGAGATGAGCGGACCGGAGATGATGATGTTGGCACCGGGGATTCCGAGACCATCCTGGTCGGTGATGGAGCCCCGAACCGTGCCGCCCTGTGCGGCTTCGACATAGGGAACAGCGAGGAGGGCGAGGAGCGTGATCATCATTGGGAGGCTCCGTAGACAAGAGGGTGATCGGTGCAGCTCGACCCGGTGTCAGCCGAATCACCTGGCGGACAGGGAGCACCGCTAAGAACATCCCCAGTGCCGATATCCACCAGCTCCAGGAAATAGGAACCTTCGGCGAGCGCGGGCGCCGTGAAGCTGACCGACCCTTTTCCGCACAGGGAGGAAAGAGGAAGCGTGCCGCTATCAATGAGCCGGTCCACGCTGACGACCCGGGCCGAAATCGTCGCTACGTCGAGCCCGCAGCCATCAAGGATGACCGTTTCGCCGCCGGCCAGGCCCTCAGACGGGGTGACAGCCTCGACCGTTCCCGCCGCTGGGCAGGTCACATAGTAGTACGCCCCTGTGCCCGAGATGGTCGAGGTGACGCCATCGGACTTCACGGAAACATCCGCGTAGCCGTGTTCACCCGCGGGAGCCGAACCGTAGAGAACGTAGCCGATGTCGCTCGGGCTCAGGGGGCTCTTGGGCGCCTCGGGGAAGGTCACGCCGGAGACGACGCTTCCGCCGACCGTGGCCGTAGCCGACGAACTGAACCCGCGGCCCGAGATGGTCACGGGGTTGCACCCGTCGGTCCATCCGAAGATCGGGGAAATCGAGACAACGGCAAAGCCTGCGTCGTTGCAGGCAC
The DNA here is from genome assembly GCA_945867435.1 of Klebsiella pneumoniae. GTDB lineage: Bacteria > Myxococcota_A > UBA796 > UBA796 > SXON01 > SXON01. Next base: position 2,277 of record CAMBIK010000062.1, on the reverse strand, counting down.
CCAAAAGGGAGAAGAAGACGAGCACGCGGCGCTCCGGGAGAGGAACCTTCTTCTACCACGTTGTCACGGAGCAGGGCCTCCGATGGTCGCTACTTCCACCGATCATGCAGCCACAACCAGCCATGCGGGCGCTCCCGAACCTGCGCCTCGTACCAGGCGTTGAGGGCGAGCGTGCGCGCCTCCGCGGTGCCCGTGAGCTCCAGCCTCTCGAAACGAATGACGTGGCGACCGACCCCCTCGCGATGCTGCCAACAGCCATACAGGGGCCGACCTGTCTTGATCGAGGCGACCGCCGCTCCCAGCGACGTGCGCGCTGGCCGCCCGAACAGGGGGATCGAGGCCCCCTTGTTGTGCCGCTGGTCCTGCACGAAGAACACGTTGCGGCCGGCCTCGAGCGCCGCGTAGCCATCCGCCATCGTGGCCCCGGTCTCCAAACGCTGCACACCGTGCGCATCGCGAAGGCGGGCGAGCAACGCCTGTACCCATTGATTCTTGGGCGTGCGGAAGAAGATGGTCATGGGAATGACTTCGGCCGTGCCCAGGATCGTCGCGTCCCAGGCCCCGCCATGCCCGGCCACCACCACTGCACCCGTGAGACCATCGGCCCCTTCGACGCGCACCTGAACGCGGTCAAACTGGAGGAACTCAAAATAGGACAGCACGAGATTGTGCATCATCCGAAGCAACGCAGGGCGTACGGGAACACCCGGCAGGCACGCGCGGAAGTTGCGCACGGCGACGGCCTTCCGAATCGGCGCAAGCAACCACCAGGTCCATGCCACCGCCCACGCAAAGGCGCTCGCGGCCTGAAGCGGGGTTCGTGCTGCCAGTCCCACCAAAAGGTCAAGCAACCGAAAGCGAAACCCGGTCGGGGAGAGATCCCGAGCGGGATCGTGGGGTACGGCCGGCGCACCGTTCATGGGACGGCTCGCAGGGCGTCGATCCTGGCGATCAAAGCGGCCTCGCCCGCCTCCAAAACCGGCTCGATCACCAAGCCCCACACCCCCAGGTCGGCGGGCAGGCGTGCAGCATCTTTCTCAGTCACCAGCACGTTGTAATCATCCTTCCACGCTTCAATCGCCTGAAGGTCCTGCCAGCCGAATCGATGGTGGTCGGCAAAAGACAGCCGACGCGAAACCGGCAGGCCCAACTGACGAAGGAGGCGAAAGAACCCCTCGGGACGTGCAATTCCGGCGATGGCCACACAAGGTCGTTTGGGCAGGGCATCCAACGGCAGGAGGAGGCCCCGCGAACGCCAGCCTACCGCCTCGTAGCGGGCCAGCACGAACACGGCATCGGGGCGGGCGGAGCGACGCACCCAGTCCGGAGGTGCGCCGTGGTTGCACCAGACCACATCCGCCCGAGCAAGCCAGGACCGAGGCACTCGGCGAGTGCCCACGGGGATCGGACCACCCCCGTCGGGCCAGCGAGCATCGATGACCACGACCTCGAGGTCTCTCGCCACCGACCGCGCCTGGAGCCCATCATCGAGGATGGCGACTTTCGCTCCGTTCTTCGCAGCGAACGTGATGCCAGCGAGCCGGTCGGGAGCGCTCACGACGGACTGACCGCGACGCCCCAGCATGGCCAACTCGTCGCCGAGATCGTCCGCGCCCCCCGTCGCCCGCACACCCCCTCCCGCACGGCGGCCGTAGCCCCGCGAGACCACGACACTACCCTCAAGGCGGGCGGCAATCCATGCCGCCACCGGCGTTTTCCCAGAGCCGCCAGCCGTGAGCCCGCCGACTGAGATCACCGGAATCGGCGCCCGACGCAGCGCCGCTGGCCGCAAACACGCCGCCGCCAGCCACACCCAAGCCAGCGGCCACAGCAACGGCCGCATCGCCCGCTCCGCAGGGATCGCGGCGTTCAACAACGGTTCGAGCGCCCTGACCACAGCGGCAAGCGAGTGCGGCACGGGGATGGGCAGCCTGGGGCGCTCCAACGCACGCGCCAAGGCCGCGCCGAGCTCGCCCCCGGCCGAAGCGACATCCGCGTCCAGCCCGGCCCATCCCGCCGCATTGGCGGCCACGAACGGCCCGCGAACGACGGGGCACCCGGCGGACACCGCCTCTGCAGGGCTGTGGCCCCCCACCGATTCCACAAAGGTGCCCCCGACAAATGCAGCTTGTGCGGCCGGGTAGAGCCCGGCGAGCTCTCCCAGAGTATCGAGCAGGACGACCTGGATCCCCGTGGGAACCACCTCCGCGAGCTCGGTGCGCCGCATCCACCGCAGTTGGCGGCGAGTGAGATCCTGGGCGACCGCCGCGAACCGGG
>CAMBIK010000061.1 GCA_945867435.1 Klebsiella pneumoniae | reverse complement strand
CCGGAAAGCTGGCGCAACCGGTTCCAGGAGGGGAAGGCGAAGCCGAAGGCCGTGCCAGCTCGGTTCAACCGGTGGCAGATCTACAACCTGATGAAGAAGCAACGCCTCTCCGACGCTGGAAAGGCCTGGATTCGCAACGCCTACGACGCAGAAGTCGCCTACATGGCCCACGAGCTGTCCCGCCTCCTGGCCGGCATCGAGGCGCTCCCCGGCGACACCCTGACCGTGATTCACAGCGATCACGGCGAAGAGATGTGGGACCACGACCAGTTTGAACACAACCACACGCTGTACAACGAGCTAGTGCATGTCGAGCTTGCCGTACGGCCGCCGCGTGGGTGGACAGGAGCACCCAAGGTTCACGACAACGTAGGCCTCATCGACATCGCCGAGACCGTGCTCGACTTTGTCGGCGTCCCCGCTGCCAATCGGCCTCCTTCCGACGGCATGAGCCTGCGACCGCTGATCGACCCAGCCCAGGTCACCGAATCGACCGCCCTCAAGGCTCGTCTCTTCGCACGCCCCATGCTGCTCGGGCACATGCGCTACGGACGGGACCGGTGGGGCGTCGTCTACCAAAAATACAAATACATCCTTCATTCCTCAAGCGGAAACGAGGAGCTCTTCGACCTGGAGACCGATCCGGGTGAGCGCACCAACCTCGCCGGCCGGGCGGATGCCGTGAGCCTCAACCTCATGCGCAACGCGCTGGGTCAGGCGACCGGATGGCCCGTCCATCGCGGCTTCCGCATCCGGATCCCGCGTGAGCCGGAGGTCACGACGCTCACCTTCGTCGCCCCGATCGTCGCCGCCGCGGTGATGAATCCTGAACTGAACGCCGAGATTCGCGCCAACCTGGAGTGGGGCGAGAGGCCAAAAACTCTGACCGAGGAAGTCGGCACGGTTGCCCTCTCCAGCGACCGAACGGTGGTCACGTTTACGGCGGGTCCCAAGGCCTTCGGGGGCACCCTCTACATCCAATGCGTCGAAGCGGTCTGCCCCGCTGGCACGTTGAAGCGCGGAGAGATCTCGACGCCCGTCCAAGGCGGAAGGCAGTCGGGCGGAACCGGCTACGCCATGGAATCCGGCTGGGTATTAATCCCCGACGACCGCAGCGAAACCCGCGGAGCAGGTGCCCCGACCACGGCCACCGAGACCGACCAACTGGAGAGCCTGGGCTACCTGCACGCCGAGAGTGACGACGACTGAGACCGGGCGATCAGCGCAGACTATCCAGAAAACTCTCGACCCCTGCGTAGGTCCAGGGCTCGAGAGTGCGAGCCCCCGCTGCAACGTCGGGCCGGATCCCCCGAGCGGCGCAGCGTTCCGCGACAAAGCGGCGACGCCCACCCCCGACGGGAAAACGCAGGAGCACCGTCGCGGATTGTTCGCAAGGCACCTCTGGATATAGCAGCGTCATCGAGGTATCCGCCGTTCCCATCACCAGGATCGTGCGCCGACCGGCGGCCGCGCGCAGGCGAAGCAGCTGTCCAAGCAGCTGTACCTTGCCGAAGGATCGGTGAAGCCCCTGCACGCCGTCGAGGATCAGGCCCGGACTCTCCGCCAGCAACGCGCACCATTTACGGTGGCGACCGGCGAGGGTGAGCGCGTTGCGCTGGCCATCGGCATCGTACCTGGGGGCCGTGGGGGGCGCGAGTCGCAGAGCGACGGCCGACTTCCCCGAGCCGCTTTCGCCGAGGATGTAGACCACCGGCCGGTCACGCACCACCGTGGGCAGCGGACGCTCGCCGAGCAACTCCTTCGACGTCCGCGTAAACAGGGCCGGAGTCAACCCGAATCCTCGGGGCGCACCCGCGCACGGATGAACGCCGCGATGGTCGCCATCGGTGTCCCAGGCCCGAACACCATCGCGACGCCGGCCGCCTCGAGCGCAGCGGCATCCGCCGCGGGTACGATCCCGCCGACGACCACCAGCGCATCCCCTCGCCCTTCCGCGCGAAGCCCCGCCACCACCTCCGGCACGAGCCGGTCGTGAGCGCCGGAGAGCACGGAGACGCCGATGACATCCACATCCTCGTCCACCGCGGCGCGCACGATCTGCTGCGGCGTGCGGTGAAGGCCGGTGTAGACCACTTCCATCCCAGCATCCCGAAGCCCGCGGGCCACGACCTTGGCACCTCGGTCATGCCCGTCGAGTCCCGGCTTGGCGATGAGTACGCGAATGCGACGTTCCATGCGGGCCCTACGAGAGGTAGTTGCGCGAGATCACCATGCGCTGGATTTCGCTGGTGCCCTCGTACAGCGTGGTGATGCGCGCATCGCGGAACAGGCGTTCCACCTCGTATTCCTTGCTATAGCCGTAGCCACCGTGAATCTGGAGCGCGCGGTCGGCACAGAAGTTCGCAGTTTCAGAAGCGGCGAGCTTCGCCATCGAACAGAAGTGACTCGCGGCGGCGGAATCGGAGCGATCCTTGGCCACGGCAGCGCGCCAGGTGAGGAGTCGAGCGCTTTCGATCCGAGTGGCCATGTCGGCGACCATCCATTGAATGGCCTGATTCGCCGCGATGGGCTTTCCGAACTGCTCGCGCTGGCGGGCATAGGCCACCGCCAGGTCGAAGGCGCGCTGCGCGATCCCGAGCGCCTGAGCCGCGATGCCGATGCGGCCACCGTCGAGGGTGGCCATCGCGATGGAAAAGCCCTTTCGCTCGGCGGCGAGTCGGTTGGCGGTCGGCACAAACAGATTCTCGAACTGCAGTTCGCTGGTGGCCGACGACGTGATGCCCAGCTTGTCCTCGGCCTTTCCAACGGTGTACCCCGCCCAGTCCGATTCGAGGATGAACGCGGTCACGCCACGATGGCGTTCCTCCACGGCCAGGTTGGCGTAGGCCACGCAGACCTGAGCTTTCGGGGCGTTCGTGATCCAGATCTTGTTGCCGTCGAGCCGATAGCCACCCTCGACCGGGGTGGCCCGGGTGCGCTGGGCACCCGCATCTGAGCCCGCGTTCGGTTCGGTCAACGCATAGCAACCCAGCCGCTTCCCCATCGCAAGGTCCGGCAAGTACGCCTGTTTCTGGGCCTCGCTTCCGAACGCGAGGATGGGCCAGCAGACCAGCGAGTTGTTCACGCTCATGGTGACGCCGACCGAGGCATCCGCGTAGCAGATCTCCTCAAGCGCCACGACATAAGCGAGCGTAGAGAGACCAGAACCACCGTATTTCTCAGGCACGAACATGCCGAGGAACCCCATCTCCCCGAGCTGCCGCACCTGGTCGGTCGGGAAGGCATGCTCGTGGTCTCGGCGGGACGCCCCGGGGAGCACTTCGGTGCGCGCGAATTCTCGTGCGAGCTTCTGGATCGCCTGACTGTCGTCGGGAAGGGCGAACATGTGGACTCCGGGAGGGAGTGCCGCTATCGCGTGGGAACCGGCTGCGCTGCATCCGCAACGCAATGGCGAGAGAGGGCAGTGGTCCAGACCTCGCGCGACTCGGCCGAACCTTCGGGAACCCAGGCGGGGGGCGGGCGATCGAGGGCCGTGCAGGGCACCGCCAAACTCGCCACCGTGGCCTCGATCTGCTTGCGACCTGCGTCACGGCAGACGCGAGAGCGGCAAGCCTCCAGGGGGGGGGCGTCGCCGTGGTCAATCCGGTTGCGCCAGAAGCCCTGCCAGTAGGGGAACGCAAACCGCGGCTCTGCGTGGCCTCCCAGGGTGGTCCAGCGTGCCTCGGCCTCCGTTAGATCGGCAGGGCGGCGGCTCTGCTGCCCGGCGACGTGGGTGCCGCACCCGACCGAATACCGGATGGTCGCGCACAAGGCGAAGGCCCCAGGCCCATCGTCTGCATGTTCCATGCCTTCGGCCTGCTGGAAACGGCACTCGTCGCCCCACGGGTCTGGCAGGTCGGAGCAACGAGCCCACGCCTCGAAGCGCACGACCGCGTCGTGCTGACATTCGCCCGACCCTTCTGGACAGGCGGCCAGCGCCTCCTCAAGCGTCGGGGCCGAGTGCGCCGCGAGCATTTGCTCTGCCTCGGAGGGCGAGCAGGCGACGAGGAGCAGCCAGAGGTGCATGGGGGCGGGCCTTAGCCGGTCGCGCAGACGCGGTGGGCTTGGAGGTGTGCCCGGGATGGCCTTTTGGAGTCCGCGAGCACTATGCGTCCATGGACGGTGCCACTCTGGCAGCCGGTGGCGTGGTGGGAACCGCTGGGATTCGCGAGTTGTACTCGACGTCCGGCGCCTGGAGCACGGCAGTCAGTGTGGCGGACATCGATGGAGAACGAAACTCTCCCGGCCGCGCCCTCAGCCTACCGCCCCGCGAACTCCGGCTTCCGCTTGCCAAGGAACGCCGCCATCCCTTCCTTCTGATCGTGCGTGGCAAAGCAGGCGCCGAAGAGTTGCCGCTCGGAAAGGAGGGCCGCCGCGAGCCCCTGGCCATCGTTGTCGAGGATGGCGCGCTTGCACAGCTGGATTGCGACAGGTCCGTTGTTGGCGATCTGCTCCGCCAGGACCAGGGCCTCGTCCACCACCGCGTCGCAGAGGCGAAGGGCCAACCCGATCGCCACCGCCTCAGGGGCCTTGACGTTGCGCCCGGTGAAGCAGAGCTCTCTCGCCCGTTGGGAGCCCACCCGCCGCACCAGCCGCTGCGTGCCTCCGAAGCCGGGAATCACCCCCAGCTTGACCTCGGGCTGCCCAAACACCGCGGTGGGAGAGGCGAGCGTGATGTCACACGCCATCGCCAATTCGCAGCCCCCCCCCAGCGCAAAGCCATGAACCGCAGCGATCGTGGGGAGGGGTAGCGCTTCCAACTTATCCAGCACCGACTGCCCGAACGCCGCGAACGCCAGCGCTGAAACGGCATCGAGACCTGCCATCTCCGCTATGTCCGCCCCCGCGACGAACGCCCGATCGCCCGCGCCCGTGAGGACGACAGCACGGGCGTCACCGACCTGATCAAGCGCCTCCGCCAGTTCCTCCAGCACCTGCCGGTTCAAGGCATTGAGCGCCTTCGGCCTATCGATCGTGACCAAAAGCGCCTTGCCGCGGCGCTCGGTTCGAACGAACTCACCCATGCTGCCCTCCTACTTCGCTGCGTAGACGTAAAAGCCGCGCCCAACCTTGCGCCCGAGCCACCCGGCCTCGACGTACTTGCGCAGAAGCGGGCTCGGTCGGTACTTGCTGTCGCCAAGCCCATCGTGGAGCACCTCCATGATCGCCAGGCAGGTGTCCAGCCCAATAAAGTCGGCCAGGGTGAGCGGACCCATCGGCACGTTTGTGCCCAGCTTCAAGGTGGTGTCAATGTCTTCCCGCGTGCCGATGCCCTCGTACAGGGCCTGCACCGCCTCGTTGATGTACGGCATCAAAATGCGGTTCGCGATGAAGCCGGGAATGTCGCGAGCGAGCGTGGTCGTCTTCCCCATCGACTCAGCAGCCGATTTAACGGCGTCGTACGTCTCATCGGTCGTGGCCATGCCACGGATCAACTCCACCAGCTGCATGAGCGGGACCGGGTTCATGAAGTGCATCCCCATCACCCGCTCGGGCCGGTCGGAGTGGGCCGCGATGGCCGTCACCGAGATGGAGCTGGTGTTGGTGGCCAGGATTGCGGAACGCTGCACGACCCGGGAGAGATCCTCGAAAATCTTGTACTTCAGACCAATGTTCTCCGTCGCTGCCTCGATGACCAGGTCCCCGTCAGCGTGAATCGCCGCGGAGGTTCCCCAGGCGATGCGGCCCACCACGCCGGCGGCGGTAGCTTCGTCGATAGTGCCCTTTTTCACGAGACGAGCGAGGGAACCCTGAATGGTACCTAGCCCCCGGTCGAGCGCAGCTTGCGACACGTCCGAGACCGTGACGGCGTACCCCGCGGCCGCCGCCACCTGGGCAATCCCGTTGCCCATCTGACCCGCGCCCACCACTCCGATACGAACGATGCTCATTCCGACCTTCTGAACGTGCCGGGAGCTAACCGAGACAAGCGGCGACCGCGATTCGCCATTCTTGATATCCACACTCGGTGACGCCCCCCTGGCTACCGCGCTCCACCACCTTGCCGGGCCGCGCAGTCACCGCCCACGTCCTACGCAACGCTCTGCAGAGCACCCCATGGGTCGGCATCGGCGGCGACCCTGGGGTTGGAAAAACCAGCCTCGCCGCCGTGGTGGCCCGCACCAGCAAGCGCCCCATCGTGGCGATCAGCCTGCTCGCCTGCACCACTTCCGACGATGCTGTCCGCGCCATCGGCGATGCGCTCGGGCTGCCCCGCTGTGGGGACGAAGGCGCGGCCCTCGATGCGCTTCGCCTGCAGCCCGACACCTTCTTCGTGATCGACGATGCCGCCAACGACTGCGTCCTGGCTCCTGTCGAACGGATTTTGGCGGCCTTGCCGGAGGCACGTGCGCTGGTCGTGAGCGAGGCCCAGTTGCTTCCGCGCCACATTGAAATCGGCGATCCCTCGGGGGGAGCGTCGGGTCGCACCCTGCTGGCCCGCCTGTCAGAGGCGCTGGGATTGCCCGATGCGGACACCGCTTTTACATCGCTGCCGGCCAGTGTAGACCTGCTCGCACGCTTCCCGATGGGGGTGACACGCGGAGCCCTGGGGGACCTTCCGAGCGCCATCCTGCGCCCCGACATCCGTGAACGCGCCATCCTCCGACGCGGGGTGGCCGCCTATCTCCCAACGAGAACGCCGCCTTCCAGCGAACGCGTGACCCGCTCCGTGCAGGCGCTGCTGGACCTCGCTCGCGGCGCCCACCCGTCGCGAATCCCCGACATTCGCGACGTGCTGCTGCTTCGAGCGTTGCGCCTCCAAAGGCCACTTGGAGACCTCGTCCGCACCGAGCTTGCAGCGGCTGAATCGCGGTGCCTGCTCATCGCCGGACAGGCGGAAGCGGCGGCGACCGTCCTCGCCGGCGACACGCTCAACTCCACCCAGCCCGGGCACGCGCTGCTCTCTCAAGCACGGACCGAGCTGGCGTTCGCGCTCGGAGATCTCGACTCCGCCTGGGTAAACGCGCTCTCCACCGCCGACGCGCTCGGTGCGGCCGGCGACGCCTCGGGCCGCGCGACGATGTGGCGAAGGGTGGCCGAGCGACTCGCCGAGCGAGGCGAGGTTGAACGAGCCGACGACGCCTGGAGGCGAGCCCGGCACGCGTCGCGATTGCTGGGCGAGGAAGGTGGGCTGGCCGCTGCGATGCGCGGCGCGGCAGCGCTCGCGCTGTCGCGAGGGGAGTGGGTGGGGGCCAGCGCGCTGCACGAGGAGGCGGCCGAGAGCCCGGCCCCCCCGAGTGAGCGCACGAACCTAAGGCTCGGAGAACTAACCCTCGCGCTGATACGAGGAGAAAGTGCAAGTATCCAGAGGGGACTTGACGCACTCCAGGCGAACGCGGGAGATGACGATCTGCTGCTGGCGAATCTCGACCGGCGGCGAGCAGACGCGCTGATCCGCGCCGGGGACCCCGGTGCCGCGCTGGTCGCGGCCGACCGTGCCGCGCTTCGGTACGGCCAGCTTGGGGAAGGCGTGGCGCGAGGAGCAGCACTCCGCTTGGGCGCAGACATCACCGCGATGATGGGGCGGCCCGAACAGGCCCACACCCGCTACGAGCGAGCGATGCGCGAGCAGGTTCGCTCCCGGGACTGGGCGGGGCTCGCCCGTTCGCTGGACCATGCGGCCACGTTCGCGGAACACGTTGGAAACCTGGACCGCGCTCGCCTGCTGCGCGATCAACGTGCAGGCGTACAACGCACTCGAGGCGCGCACTGATGGAACCCCGCTACGGCCCCCCGCCCGACCCCACCGAACTGGCGTACGCCGCAGACTTCTCAACGGTGCCCGTGGCGTGGGTGCTGTGCGTGGGGGCTGGCCTGACGGTGGCCTGGTTCGGCCGTCGCAGCGCCTTCCTCGCGGTGATCGGGCTCACGGTAGCCCTCACGTCACCCGCGGCAGCCCTGTTTCCCTCCGCCGTGTGGGGCGCATGGCCCACCATCGACAAGGCAGGATCCCTTCACTTCCTATCCCTGAACGCCCAGTTTCACTCCTTTGACCCTTCCGCTCCGGCGACACAGCTCATCGGCATGTCGATGGGTCACTTGTGGGTCACCTGGCTTTTCACCTGGTTTGTCCCGGCGTTCGCCGCGAGCAATCTCCACGCCATCTTGAACCTCGTTCTGGGATGGTGGCTGGCGAGTCGGCTGGCCGTCGCCGCAGGCACCCCCGAGCGATGGGCGATCATCGCCGGCTTCCCCATGGGACCCGGGTTGCACCTGATGCGCGACATCAACTGGTACACCATCGAGAAGTCCGGAACGTGGACGCTCACCCTCTTCGTTTTGTGCCTCGTCCACGCCCAGGCGGGTCGACGCCGATGGATCGTCGGAGCCGCCGCGGCCTATGCCCTCGCGTTCTACTACAACAGCTATCATGGCGTTCTAGGGGCACTCGCAGGAGCTGGCGCGTTGATCGTCGGCAGCCGGAACACGCGACTGGCGGTCGCAGCCTCCGCGCTGGCCGCCCTGCCCCTGCTCGCTTTGCAGCTCCCCGCGCTGCGAAATGCCCAACTGCCGCCTCCCGAAGCCTTCTCCATCCGCGCCGCCCTGGATGTCGTCACGCTGGCCCCACCGGAGTGGAACCGACTGGAGCTCTGGCGCGCGGTCGATGGCATTGTGGCGCTCGCCGCACTGGCCACAGTCCTGCGCGCTCTCCGCTTCGCCAACGCGACCGATGAGCCCGAAGCCCGCCGGTCCCGCGTCGAGTTGCTCCTGTTCGTTGGACTGTTGGTGCCCGCCATCCTCTCGCTTGGACCCACCACCCCGCTATGGACTGTGTTCCAGTCGCTGCCGGGAATGTGGCGATTCGCGAAACCGGAAGCGTTCTTCCACCTCGTAGTCCTGGGGATGACTGTGCTGAGCGGACGGGCGCTCCATCGCGGAGGCTGGCACCCACGCACCGTGCTGGCCCTGCAGATCGCCCTCTGGATTTGGCTGGTTCGCATGCACCCCGCCTACCCGGGGTTCACGCAACCACCGCTGGGCTGAGCCCGGCCGCCGCGCTACGACGCTACCATGGTCTACTACCGAGCGTACGGCAACGAGATCGCGGTCTTTGAAACCGCCGCCAGACGGAAGTTGCCGGTGCTCCTGAAGGGGCCTACAGGCTGCGGCAAGACCCGATTTGTACGCTTCATGGCTGAACGTCTGGGCCGACCGCTGGTGACCGTGGCCTGCCAGGAGGATCTCGCGGCCGCCGACCTTACGGGACGCTACCTGCTTGAGGGCGGAAGCACGGTCTGGCGGGACGGACCGCTCACCCGCGCCGTTCGGATGGGGGCCATCTGCTACCTGGACGAGGTGGTCGAGGCCCGGTCGGACGTGATGACCGTGCTTCACCCTCTCACCGACGACCGGCGCAGCCTCCCGCTCGACCGCCTGGGCGAGGAGCTCCAAGCGCCCGACGACTTCCTCGTCGTCATCAGCTACAACCCAGGCTATCAGGCGATCTCGAAGGAGCTCAAGGAGAGCACTCGCCAACGATTTGTCTCGCTCACCTTCGACTACCCGCCGGCGGAAGTGGAGGCTGAAATCGTGTGCGTCGAGTCGGGAGTGAGTGAAACGATCGCCGCACAGTTGGTGAAAATCGGCCGCGGTTCAAGGAATCTTCGCAGCCATGGGCTCGGCGAGGGTGCCAGCACCCGCCTGCTGGTCTACGCAGGCCAGCTCGTGATGGCAGGCTTGACCCTCCCCGAGGCGGCCGAAGCGACCCTGGTCGGCTCGTTGACTGACGACGCGGAGATGGCGAAGGCACTACGCGAACTGCTGAAGAGCGTTCTGGGTTAAGAGGAATGCCAGCCCCGGTCATTCGCCCCGAGGACCTGCTCCGTCAGACCATGGAGGAGTACGGGGTCGACGAGGTGGATCTGGGCTTGAGAGAGGCCGAGGACGAAGAGGCCGAGCTCGCCTTGCTTCGCCGCTTCCTCTTCGTTCCGCCGCAGCGGCAGCTGACATCGGGTGAGCGGCACGGATTGGCGCTCGACAAGGTCCACAAGCGGCTGCGAGCGCTGTTCACGATGCTCGACGGGCGCCGCGCTGAGATCGGAACCAGCGATCCGGCGTGTACCGATAACGTGAAGATCTACCTTCCGAAAGCGATGCCCGCTCCGCTGAACGAAGTGGAAGACCTGAAGGTCTTCCAAGCGGCAGGGCTCGTGCAACTGGGCTTCTCCCGCTTTCACCTGCTCGACGACCGCAGGGTGCTCGGCGAGCTGTACCGCGACTGGGTGCTGCGAAGCGCCTTTCACCTTCTTGCGATGCGTTTTGTGCTGCGGCGTTGGGGGGAGGAATTTCCAGGTCTGAAGGAAGATCTTGCCCGCATCCCCTACATCGAGAAGGCGGGCACGCTCCGCGTAAACCTAACGGAAGTGCCCCGCGATGGCCTCCCGGCTCCCTTCCGTCCGCTCTACGACGGGCTGGTGGTGTGCCTGAACTGGAAGGAGGCGGGGCCGGAGGGAGACCCGGCCAGGGAGGCCGTACGCGCCGTGGACCGGCTTGGCGACAAGGGAATCGCCGCCGTGCTCCTTGGCCAGGCCCAACTCCTGCGCGACTCCTTCCGTCGACACCGTCTGGGGCCGCCCCCCCTCCCCTTCTACGCGGGAATAATTCGGCCCGAGTGGATCCTCGCCGACCTCGCCCGCGACCTTGCGGCAGAAAATGAATGGAAGAAGGGCAATAAACCGCTGCGTCAACTCCTCGATGCGATGGCTCGGCGCGGCAGCACGGGGTTCGAAGCTCCGCCTCCGTCAGCCCCCCCAAAGCCCGGCCTCGGGGCTCGGCTCATGGCCAAGTTCGCCGGACCGACCACCCCCAGCAACGCCCCCGCCTACGGAAAGCTCCGGGACGAGGCGAGCCGCGCGGCGAAGGAGTCTCGCTACGGCGCTGCAACGTGGCAGAGTGGCACCAAGCCCGAGCAGCTTGCCGACGACCGGGTTGCCAAGCCCGAAGACGACGGCGGGCGAAGCTATGACGAATGGGACGATGCCGCGGGAGTCTACAGGTTCGAGGCTACAAAGGTCTTTACCCCGGAGGCGCCGACCGGGCCGCTGGGCAGCTACGATCGGATCGTCGAGGCCAACCAACCCCAGATCAAACAGATCCGCCGGCGCTTCGCGGCCCTGCGGGTCGATGAGCGTTGGGTGACCGGGCAGCCGGACGGCAGCGAGATCGACCTTGCGCGTGCGATCCTCGCGATCACCGATGTGACGGCCGGGCAGACCCCCGACGACCGGATTTTCCGGCGCTTCGTCAGAGCAAAGCAGAGCGTGGCCATCCTCACGATGGTCGACCTTTCGGGGAGCACCCAAGGGCATGTGATCCACCTCGAACAGACCGCCATGGTGCTGTTCGCGGAAGGGCTGCGTACCCTCTCCTTCGCCCACGCCTTCTACGGGTTCAGCAACACCCACCCGCTGGATTGCCAACTCAGCCGGATCAAGGGCTTCGATGAAGCCTATGGGGAGCCCGTCCTGAAGCGACTATCTAACTTGCGTCCGAACGGGGCCACGCGGATGGGTGCCTTCATCCGGCATGCCGCCTACCTCCTGGACCAACGCGCAGAGTCGCGACGCATTCTCATGGTCGTGTCCGACGGTAAACCCGAAGACCGGGCGGAGTACAGAGGTCGTCACGGAATACGAGACACCGCGATGGCCGTAGCCGAGGCCCGGCGGCTCGGCGTGCATGTGTACTGCGTGTCGATCGACCCCGAGGAGGGTGCTGACCGCTACCTCACCGAGATCTTCGGTGCCGGCCGCTTCCTCAAGTTGGACGACGTCGACAGCCTGCCTCTGCGTCTTCCGGAAGTGTTTCGCGACCTGGTACGATGAATACGGTACGTTGGCGAAATGCGCTTCCTTCCCGCCCTGCTCCTGTTCGCTTGTGCCGACCGTTACCTGTGCGGTCCTGGAACCGTCGTCGAAGGCGAATGGTGTGTGCGTGAGGAGGAAGCCGGCGGCGATTCGGACTCGACCGCAGGGATTGACACGGCAGACACGTTCGACACGGCGGAGACCGGCGACACCTCAGAAACGGGGGACACGGGCGACACCGAACCGAGCCCCCCGCGCGTAGTCATCAACGAATACATGGCCAGCAACGATGAAAAGGCTGCCGATGAGCTCGGAGAGTTCGACGATTGGGTCGAGGTCTACAATGCAGGCGGCCGGCAGGCGGACCTGTCCGAGATCTCCCTGACCGACGACAGCGAAGTGCCGGGCCTCTACCGGTTCCCGGCCGGTTCGACCCTCGCGCCCGGCGCATTCGTCGTCGTATGGGCCGATGGAACACCAGAACAAGGCGACTACCACGCCGCGTTCACGTTGCAGTCCGCGGGCGACCGCATCGTCGCGATTCGCGACCCCGACGGTGCGGCCGTCGTGCTCGACGATGTTTCGTATACGGAGATGCTGGCGGAGGTCAGCGCGGCTCGGTTCCCCGACGGGAGCGATACATGGGTCACCACCGAGAACGTCACACCAGGGACGGCGAACGAAGAGTAGCGGGAGGACAGCGAACCAACCAAAAATTGGTCGGCCCCCCCAAAGTCGGTGGTTAACTCCGGCCTCGATGTCCACCATCACGATTCTGCTCGGTCGCACCCGCGACCGCCGCCGCCGCGCGATCGGCGCGCTTACCCGTCTCGGCCCGGCCGCAGCGGGCCGTCCGTTGAGCATGGACCCGCTTGGCCGCCCAGACTTCCTGTTCGTCACCGACTCCGTACGCAAAAAGGCGACCGTGCAGCAGGAATTCATCGCGTATCGAGGCGGCGCCAGCTTTCTTCCCGAAGTGGCCACCCTCACTGAACTGCAGGACCGGCTCGCGACGCGATGGGTCGGCTCGCGCACGGTGTGGTCAGAGGGTGCCATCGCAGTCTGGCTCGCCCACCACCTCCCCGCCGTCGCCCCAGACTGGCTTCTGGCCATCGCTCCGCCGGCTCGCCTCGCAACTCAGGTTGCCCGTGCGTTCACGACGTGGGAAAGCGCCAACCGCCCCGATCTGCCGGGCGAACGCGGGCAACGACTAACGCCGCTGCTCCGCAAGATTGCCGGGGCCCTGGATGCGGACCCGGCGCGCAGCACCCGGCACACGGCGCTCGTTCGCCTGATTCAAGCCCTTGAAAATCCCTCGGCGCCGCTGGTGCGTTGGCTTCGGCGCACCGCGCTCGTCGTGGTCGATGACCTGGTCAACCCCGCAGCGCTAGACCGCGCTGTCCTCGGAGCGCTGACTCGCGCCTGGGCCACGGCCGGAACGCGCGTCGTGATCAGCTTCGAATCCGGCTGCACAGGCAGGGAAGACCCCGAATCGCTGTACTTCGGCATCGCCGAAGGCGATGAACGCGTGTCCCGCACCCTCGCTGCCACAGCTCGGCTGCGCCGGTCGGTGTTCGATGGGTTGATCGCGGAGTACGGCGCCGATGTGGTGTTCGCGGGTCCCGAATACGACGCCGAGGAACCCGACCCCACCGACGTGTGGGGCACCGAGGCCACCGCAACCGCCGCCGCCCTCACCCTGACCACGTGGCCCGAACCGGAAACGGAGGTCCGCGCCATCGCCCATCGCGTTCGTGAGCTGCTGGAAGCAGGGGTGCCCGCTTCCGACATCTGGGTCGCGTTTCCAGGGTTGCCGTCCTATGCCGGCAGCGTTCGCCGGATCTTCGGCGAAGTCGGGGTGCCGTTCACGCTTTCCCGCGGCGAACCCGCGCTCGCAGCCCCCGGGGTACGCACTGTCCTCGCCGCGGTCCGCGCTGCAAAGAGGCTGGACGAGCCAGATATCGTCCTGGACGCGCTGTCCGGCGCCCGCATCGCAGCGCTTCCGCCGGCCGTAATCGCCCAACTCGCCCGACGAACTCGCGAAGGCGGGATCGGTCGCTGCTCCCCCCAAATCTGGTCCGCCAGGCTCCGGGGTAGCGTAGGCGAGCGGCGCAAGGCCTCCGTTGCCGGGGCGGATGTAGGCGCGCTCAACGCCGAGGTGGATCGTCTGAACGCGCTGCAAACGGCGGTGTCTCCCGGCGCGTGGATCGAGGCGCTAAACGCCGTGGCCAGGGCTTGGGGGCTCACCGCGGCGGATGGGGATCCCACCGGCCACTCGGTTCCCGGTACAGGTCTCGCCCTCAGCATGGCAGATGATCTGGCCGCAGACACCCATATCTCCGGAGTCGACCTGAACGGAGAAGCGCTCGGGGAGCTGCTCGCCGCGCGCGTCCAGGAGGCCACGGTGCGCGAAAGAGGCCTCCTGGAAGGGTCTGTCGCCGTGGTCGGCATGCTGGAACTTCGCGGCATCCACCCCCCTCACCTGTTCATCGGTGGCCTGTCCGCAGATGACTTCCCCGGGGGCGGCAGCGAGGATTGGCTGTTCGATTCGGCCTGCCGCGAAGCTTTGGAATCGACCGATGGCATGGCCCAAGCTCGCTACCTCCTCGGCAGCGCGCTGCGCAACGCGCTGAACACGCCGGGCCACCACATCGCGCTCTCGTGGCCGCGAATCCGGGGCGGCCGCACCGTGCTCGTTTCCCCCGTGGTGACTGAGCTGCTGGAGGTGCGCGACGCGGAAGGACCGCTCCGCGACCGGGTGGTGCAGGGGGACCTCCCTGCAGGTCGGTACGGCATCGATGAATGGAGGCGCTACGCCGCGAGCCGGCCGGACTCCGCCTGGCTGGCGAAGCTGGGTTCAGACCTCGTGAACGCCGCCCTACCCGTGCGCGCCCGGCAAGCACTGTCCTTCGGCGAGTACGATGGCCAGACCGGGTCGCCCCCGAAGCCAGGCGCCATCTCCATCACGGCGTTTGAAGCCTTTCTGGCCTGTCCCGCCCGATTCTTCTACGATCAGGTCCTGGGCGTCGAATCAGAAGAGCCCTGGGATCCCGACCTTTCCGCCTCCGCACACGGCTCCCTGCTGCATCGGGTCCTGCAGCGGTTCCTGCGCATGGCCATGGTGGCCGGGCAGCCCTCCTTGCAGACCCAGGATCCGACCGCTCGCGCCGCGCTCGCCCGATGGCTGCACGAGGCCGCAACGGCCGAGTTGGAGAGCGGTCCGGCGATGGCGGCGCTCAAGCCAAGCCAGCGAGAATGGATTCTGCACCAGTGGTGCTCCGGCTTGACCGATGGGGGGCCGGAAGGAATCCTCGCCTCCTGGCTTGCCTACGAGGCCAACTGCTCGCCCACCCGCGTCCGCGCCGTCGAACTCGAACTGGAGGTGGCCCTGGGTCCGCTGCGGCTTCGCGGGCGCGCCGACCGTGTCGACGAGCTGGGGGAAAGTTCCCTTCTGGTGCTCGACCACAAAACCGGCAAGGTCCCCAACGAGCAAGTACGACTGGGACTCCGCATCCAAGGCGTGCTGTACGCACGAGCGCTTGCAGAGGAGTCTCGCCCCGACGTTATCGCCGGCTACGCCGCCATCCGGGGCCCCGGCCAGGTCGACCGCGGCGGATGGTCCGGCCCCGCCGATGGCGAAATCCCCGGCAAGCTCACTCTGCCTACAGATGGTCCGGAGGGCGATCGGCTCTCCGCATGGCTCGAGGCCGCTGCTGCCCGCATGGGCGGTGGTGAGTTCCACCCCACTGTGGCGGAGGAACGGCTCGCGGGGTGCGAATGGTGTGCCTACCGTACGGTCTGCCGGGTCGATCCTGTTCGTGCGGCTGCGATCGTGCGCAACGCGCCAGGAACGGTCCAGGCACCCTTTGGAGATCCACAATGAGCGCCCTGCTGACCCTCGGCACCGACCCGGCCGCGCCGCCGCACTTCACTCGCGTGAGCGAAGAACAGGCCCAGGCGCTCGTGGCGGACCGCGAGCTGGCTATCGTCGCCGGGGCAGGCGCCGGCAAAACCTCGACGCTCGCCGCTCGGTATGTGCTGTTGCTCCACACGCTCATCGCGGAGTTCGGCGTGGCCCCCGACCCCCGCGCGGTCCTCGTGCTGACCTTCACCGAGCGCGCATCGACCGAGATGAGGGAACGCTGCCTGACCATGGTGAATGCCATGGCGGAAGCCTCCCAGACCGCAGCGAACGCTGCACCTTCGCCAGCCCATCGGGATGCGTTCCAGCGCGCGGCGCGCATCTGGGGACAGGTCCGCGACCGTTTCCCCGGCGCGGCGATCAGTACTTTTCACGGTTTCTGCAAGCGATTGCTGCGCGAGTTCCCCGCGGAGACCCACACATCCCCCCACGTTCGCGTCCTTGATGAGCCAACCACCGGGCGGCGCAGAAGCGCTGCAGCGCTCGAAGCCGTCTTGCACTTACTCGACGTGGGCGGCGCCGACGCGCAACTTGCTCTGTCAACGTGGGGGGGAGCGGGCCACCTGGCCGAAACGGTCGATACCCTCCTCTCGCGCCGGGGGGAGCTGCGAGACACCCTGCAGCGCTACGCCGCGGGCCCGACTCCCGACGCCGAAATCATCGAAGCCGCGGGAACCACGGCCGCGATCGCGGCACAAAAACTATTGATCATCAAGGATATTCTCGCCCGCATCGTCCACATCACCCAGCCCACAACCAAGCCTTGGCTGGACAAACTGCGGGTCGTGGAAGCACAGTTGCGGGAATCCTCGAGCGGCGACCCGCTGGAGATTACCGAACGCCTGGGCATGGCCCTTGGCTGCCTCGGCGTCGCCAACGGAAGGCGCAAAATGAGCGCGCCCAGCTACATGGGTCGCAAGGAAGCCTACGGACAAGGCCATGCGGCGGCGGTCGCCGCGCTGAACGCGATTCACGACGAACTGGAAGCGTGGGAGCCCGAAATCCTCGCGGCGGAAGAAGTTCCAAACCGCCACGACCGCACCCTCGCGCAGGTGCAGACCGTGCTGGCGCGCACCACGCTCGATGCCCAGGCGCGCCTCGTTGCCCACCTCGACGACCTCCAAGAACTGGATTTTACGGAACTGATCGCGCGTGCCCGACATGCCGTCGTCGAAGGCCCGCTCGCAGAGCCCCTGCGCGCTCGCCACCCCTTCGTGATGGTGGATGAGTTTCAGGACACCGACGTGGATCAATGGGCCCTGGTGGAAGCCATCACGCGCGGTCCCGACCCAACCTCGCCGCAGGGTCCGAACGGTGCGCCACGCAAGAGCCTGTTCGTCGTCGGCGATCCCAAGCAGTCCATTTACGGGTTCCGGGGGGGTGATGTCGCTGTTTTCGAGCGGGTTCGTCGCACAATCGAGTCGAACTTCGTCTTTGCGGACAATCATCGCTCACGACCGGCGATCGTGAACTTCTCGAACATTGCCTTCGGCGCGATCCTCGCGCGCTGGGGGGGAGACGACGCGATCTGGCAAGTCGGGTACAACCCTATGCGAACAGCCGGAACGCGACCGGGTGGCAGCGTGGTTCTGGCCACGGCGGATTCCCAGAAGCCAGTCTCGGATGACATCCGATCCGAAGCGGAATGGATCGCCACAACGGTCAGGGATGGCGTCCTGGCAGGCACCGGCCCCTGGTCCGGCACGGCCTACGCCGATGCCAAGCTGTACCCGAAGCCTCCGATCGCCATTCTGTTGCGGCGCCGCAAGCACCTCCCGCTGTTCGAACACGCGCTCCGGCGGGCCGGCGTACCCACTCTCGTGGCCGAAGGGTCGGGCTTCTGGCGCCGCCAGGAGGTGCTCGACCTCGCGCACACGCTCCGCGCCCTGATCACAGGAGAACCCCTGAGCCTCGTCGGGGCGCTACGATCGCCGCTCTTTGGCTTGCCCGACCGGCTGCTTGCAGAACTTGCCCAGGCGAAGCGCCTGCACGACTTCGGCGTCGGCGAACCGCCAGCCAACCCGGACTCGCGCCTCGCAGCGGCTTGGGCCAGATGGGCGGTGCTCCGCGTTCAGGCGGGCCGACTGTCCGTCGCCCGCTTCCTGGAGCTGCTCCTGCACGATTCGCAGTCGAGCTGGCTTCTCTCGGTGGAAAGCCCCGATGGGCGAGCCGAAGCCAACGTTCAGCAGTTACTTCGATTTGCTGACGATGCCGACCGGGGGGGCAGCTCGCCTTTGGCGTTCGCACAGGGCGTGCTGGATCGTGCAGCGGCGGAAGATAGGGAATCCGAAGCCGCCATCCCCGACAGCGCCGCTCGGGTCGTGCTGCTCACGATCCACGCAAGCAAAGGGTTGGAATACCCGGTGGTAATCGTGCCCGAGATCGGCAGCCGGATCGACCGGCGGCAGCGCGGCCGCGTCACCACTTCCCGCCGCAGCGACGGCGCTTGGGAACTCTCGTTTTCGGTTCCGGACCCTCGGGCACCGATCCTGGGCCTGGTCAAGCCGCCCGCCCTGCTTCGCGCCCAGCGCATATTGACCGAGATGGAACTAGCCGAGATCCGCCGACTGTTTTACGTCGCGTGCACCCGCGCTGAGGATCACCTCATC
>CAMBIK010000060.1 GCA_945867435.1 Klebsiella pneumoniae | reverse complement strand
CCCCTCCGCCCCTCGGCACTCCACCGTCTACGCTGCCTCTTCCGCTCGCGCTCGCCGCCTCGACGCCGCTGGCGCTGCCCATCCCCGCCCCGGCGGCGCCCGGCTTGGCGGATCGGGAGTCTTCCGAACCCACCGAAGGGTCGGAGGAGACTCGGCCTTCGAGAAGCCGAAGCGAAGGCGAACCCGTCCAACTCGAGCTTTCAACCCACGCGCTCGCTCTCCAGCCGATCTGGACCGAATCCGTCGCCGTGCCCGCCAACGTGGGTGAGGTCTCGCCTCCGCTGCGCCTTCCCGACGGGCTCGATGCACACCTCGTCGCGCTTGACGCACGCGTGTCCGTGCAGAGCCTGGATGGTGCCGGTGTCGCTGAAGCACTCCGCGTCTTCGCGGCGCCGTTCATGGGGATCGCGGCCGGCTCGCCGAGAATGCGGACGCTCGCGGCCGGTCCCGTGGCCCCCACCCGTGCGTACCCGGCAGCCTCGGCCTCGCACGCCACTCCGCAGCCGGATCTCGACGAGATCCAGGCGCGATTTGTGGATTCTGTGCCGGCACGAACGCCTGTCCAAGACCCAGTCGCCCTCGATGAGAACCTCGATCTTCTCGACGGCGAGGTCGAGCCGATGCCCGCCTTGTCCCTGCAGCCCCCAAGCGCCGGTCCGTCCTCCGTCCTGGCCGCGGACACTGAGGTGGTGTTCGACGTGGATGGCATCGGCCGCGCCGAGACGGTCCGCCTGCTTCAGGATGCGCACGCGCTCCCCTCCACGGGCATCACGCTTCGCCTTGACGACGCGCTTGGCCATTGGGAAGTGGACCTGATCCGTCGCGACCAGCTGATCGACCTGGTCGTTCGCGGCGATGCGGGACTCCAGAAGGACGTGCTAGCCAGCACCCCGGAGCTGCGCGAGCGCCTCAGTCACGAAGGCTTGCTGTTGAATCGCGTGGCCTTTTCCGATGCCCGGTCCGAACTGAAGACCGAAGCGAAGGCCGGCTCTGGGGCCGGCTCGGACTCGGCCGCCCAACACCAGGCCTCGCGGGATTCCAATCCGCAGCGAAAGGAGGAACCGAGCTGGGTACCTCCGCGCATGCAAGCGCCTCGTCGGCCAGGTGCGCCGCCAACGGCTTCGCTGCCGACCGCGTCCGCGCCTACGCCGCGCGGCTCGCTGAATAGGGTCGTCTAATGAGTCGGAATCTTTTCGCAGGTGATTGCGAATTTCCGCTCAACCTTTTCACAGTCTGACCGAAGACTACAACATGAGCATGAGTATCCAAGGCCTCTACTCCGCTGCGGAGCTCGAGGCGGTCACTGCAGCCGAGGCGCCGAGCGACCAGCTCGGGAAGGACTCGTTTCTGCGTTTGCTTACGACGCAGCTGCAGTATCAGGACCCGCTCAATCCGATGGAGAACTCCGAGTTCGTAGCGCAGTTGGCGCAGTTCTCCTCGCTGGAGCAGCTTCAGGGGCTGTCGGCCGGAATGGAGTCCTTGTACCTTGTGAATATGTCGATGAACAACGCCTCGTTGACGGGGCTCATCGGCAAGGACGTTGTGGCCACGGGCGATAGCTTCCACTACGCCGGCTCTGGCGATGCCACCCTCCACTTCGACGCCGCCGACACCGCCACCGTTTCGACGGTGACCGTTACGGATGCCGATGGGCACGTGGTTTATTCTGAGGACCTGGGCCCGTTGAGCGCAGGCGAAGCAAGTTGGACCTGGGATGGGAAGGACCTGTCCGGCCAAATGTGCGAAGAAGGAATTTACAGTTTCAGCGTGTCGGGCACCGACGCGAATGGGTCCAGTGTCGAGGTGAGCGAGCAGCTGCGAGGCACCATTGATGGCATGGACCTGTCCAGCGGCACCCCGCTGCTCACTGTGGAAGGCGTGCCGGTGGAGCTCTCGTCCATCCTCAGCCTCGAACAGGGGACTCCGTGATCAGAGGATTTCCCCGCGTTGATGGAATCGGTCCGGCTTCGGCTCCGACGCAAACCATCGACTCGCTCCCCGGATTTGGGGATGCCCTCGAAGCGCTGCTTCGGCAGCCCGCTGCGCCGCCGACCGCGGCCGGGGTGGGGGGGGAGGTCAGCTTCAGCAAACACGCACAGGCCAGGTTGGCCTCACGCGGAATTGAACTCGACTCTGCCGACCTCGAAGATCTCGGGAAGGCGGTGGAGCAGCTCGCTCAGCGCGGAGCTCGTGAGAGCCTGGTGCTTTTGGGCGACAACGCCTTCGTCGTCGGCATCGCCGAACGCAAGGTGATCACTGCGCTCACCCGCCAGGAAGCGATCGGCAATATTTTCACCAATATCGACTCGACTGTGGTTGTCAGATAAAGAGTTTGCGTCAAAAAACGGGGCCGGACCGAGGATTATCCAAGGGGGCCCCAATCCGGAATGTGCTTGAATAGCACTGTTCCATCACCCAAGGAGGAATCATCAATGTCTCTATTCTCTACCCTCAATGTTGGCTCTGCAGGTCTCGGCGTCTCCAGCACATGGCTCAATGTGATCGGTGACAACATCGCGAACATGAACACCACTGGCTACAAGGCCGGTCGTGCGGAATTCGTGGACTTCATGCCCCAACAAGTGTTCGGTGTGAACGGCGGCGGCCAGGTCGGCGTCGGCGCGGCCACCAGCCAGATCACCAGCCTGCTCGGTCAGGGAGCCTTGGACAGCACCGAGAATGCCCTCGACGTGGCCATCAATGGCAACGGCTTCTTCGTGGTGAGCGACGGCGAGCAGGAATACTACACCCGCGCCGGCCAGTTCGCCTACGACGACGAAGGCTATGTCGTCAACAGCGGCGGCCTGCGTGTGCAGGGCTATTCGGGCGATGGCTCGTCGGTCTCGGCCGCGGTCGGTGACCTCAAGATCCCCACCCAGGAGATCGCAGGAATCGCGACGGCCGAAGTCGTCCTCAACGTGACGCTCTCCGCCGAGGAGACCGTCGGCGCCGAACTTGGCGCGCTCGACTTCTTCGGAACGGGCACCGGCACCAGCACCCTGCTCGATGCGGGCACCGCTGCGGACTTCACCACCTCGATGACCGTGTACGACAGCCGCGGCGTTGGCCACGATGTCACCGTACTCATGGAGCGCACCGGCACGGATCAGTGGAGCTGGCGTGCCGTGACGGATGCCACGGAGGCCTTCGATGCCACGGGCGTCGCCTTCGCTTCCGACGAGGGCTTCGCCTTCGAAGTCGCCTCGGGCACGCTTACGTTCGACACGGTCGGAGCCCTGACCGCCACGACGCAGACCGACACCTCGTCCGCGGTGGCGTGGACGTTCGGAGGTACCGATACCCCCGCCATCAACTTCGACTTCGGCCTGGATGCGCTCGGTGTGGTCACCGAGGGAATCGCGACCATGTCCGGAGAGGAGTCCGCGCTGAACAGCGTGGCCCAGGACGGCACCATGGCCGGCCAACTCAGCTCCATCTCGGTGTCGGACGATGGCACCATCGTCGGGTCCTACACCAACGGGGAGGACTTGGACATTGGCCGCGTCGCGCTCGCGACCTTTGAGTCGCCCAGCGGTCTCAAGCGTATCGGCAATGCGATGTTCCGCGCCACCGAGGAGGCCGGTCAGGCCGCCATCGGCGAAGCGGGTACCGGCGGTCGCGGGAGCGTCGCGGGCAACGCGTTGGAAAGCTCCAACGTGGACCTGGAACAAGAATTCGTGTCGATGATCACCGCCCAGCGCTCCTACCAGGCGAATAGCAAGGTAATCAGCACGGCGAATGAGACCCTGCAGACCCTGATGCAGATCCTGTAGTTCAACCTCGCGGCGACGGAGCCTCAGTATGGCAAGCGACGAAAATCCTCCGAAGACTGGCAAGCTCAGGGCCGTGCTCCCGTTCGCGGGGGTGCTGCTCCTGGGCCTCGGTGCCGGGTTCGGCGCGACGCTTGCCTATCCAGCGGCGGAGGAAGCCCCCGGTGGGGAGTCCTCGGCCGGTTCGGAGGAGACCCCGGCCACCGACGGGGAGCCCCCGGCCGCCGACGCGACTGGGGCGAACGGCGAGAAACCCCCGGCGGCTTCGGCCGAGGGGGGCCACGGGGGGGCCGCCGACGCGGCCACCGCCGGCGCAGCACCGCACGGGGAGGGTGCTCAAGGGACCGAGGCCATTGGCGCGACGATCTCTAAATCCTCCAACCCCGGCAAGTTCGTCATCAACCTGAAGGGCGGTGGCGGCGGTCGGATCCTGCGCCTCGAACTTCAAATCGCCGCCGCAGATGCCGACATGAAGGCCCTCGAGGCCCTCAAGCCGCTCCTGCGGGACGAGGTGATCATGGCGGTGAGCGACTACACCTGGGCCGAGCTTGAAGGCACGGAAGGGAAGGTCAGGCTGAAGGATGAACTTCTGCTTCGGATGAACGGTGTCACGGCACCTCGGGTGGTGCTCCACCTCTACCTCATTGATTTCGTGGTCAGCTGATGTCGTCCGCCCTCTTCACGCAAGATCGCGAGCTCCAGGCCACCGTCCCCCTTTTGGACGAATGTTTGCGCCGCGCAGTCCGGCGCATGCGTACCCGGATGCTCACGCGATCCGGCACCGACACGCCCGTGCGCGTCGTGGATTCCAGCCTTTGTACCGTGCGTGAACTGAACAACGCTCCCGAAGTGCAGCGGGCGGGGGCGTGGTGCGGGTTTGTTGTCGCACGCGGCTCTGCCAGCGGATTTGCGGTCCTCGAGTCGGTCCTCACGGAACGGCTGACCGCGCGACTTTTCGGCGATCCCTCCTCGCCTTCCGACGACGCGGGCATCCGTGTGGCCACGGAAGTCGAGCTACGCGTCGCGACCCGTCTATGCGAGGAGCTTTTCCTCTCGGTGGAGACCCATTGGCCGACTCGGCCCGCGCCGCGGCTGGTTCCTCGTCCGGCCACGCTCACTCGGCACAGCGTGGGCGATACCACCGCCGGCGCCACGGTCATGTCCTGTATTATCGAGTTCGGCGCAGAAGAAGAACCGCTGGGAAGGCTCATCCTCGCGCTGCCTGCCGCATTGCTCCGAGGGGTGCTCGATGTGGTCGAGACCCCGGCTTCGGCCAAGGAAGCGCGTGATCGCTCCACCAACTATGACCGGGTCCTCGGCTGCGAGGTCGAACTCGTTGTCGAGTTTGCAAGGCTCAAGGCCAGCCTTGGTGCGCTGCGAAACCTTCGGGTTGGAGATGAACTGGCCATCGGTACCCGGGGCGAAGCCCGGGGCCTCATCAATGACACGCCGGCCTTCGTGGGCGAACCTGGCGTTTGCGATGGTGTGCGCTCGTTCCGCGTGGGCCGCCGCACAGGTGCTTTCGCGCCGTTGACGTGATGCGGTAGTCACCCATGGCACCGGGCCCGTTCCCTTCCCACGGGATAGGCCGCATCCCAAGCGATGTCCCAAAGAAAGTCTGCAGCGTTCTTGTCCGATCTCCCCGTTGATGTTGTCATCGAGCTGGGTCGCGCGCGGCTCACCATCGGGGATCTCGCTCAGTTGGACCGGGACTCGGTGGTGAACCTTGATCGGAACGGCGATGCTCCGCTGGATATTGTGGTCGGCGGCCGCGTCATCGCACGCGGGGAAGTCGTCATCGTCGATGAGCGATTCGTGCTTCGCGTCACGGAGATCGTAGACTCTCCGGCCTCGCCGCTGGACTCCTGATCTCTATGTTCGCCTGTCCGGAATGTGAGATTCCCTTTGCGGGAGGGCACTGCGAATGTCGCCGGGAGTGGACCGAGACGGGCGGTGTGCCCGACCTCTATGTGGCGGCTCAGGAACGCGGCGAGCTTCCCGGTATCAGCACCGCCCTGCGCGGCTTCTACGAGGAGTCGCCCGGAGCGCCTTGGCGCCAGGAAGATGACGCTCGTGCTCTTGCCTGGACGTGGGATGCCGACCCCCTGATCGGCCGCCTTCACGCTGACCTTTCGCCTCGCGCCCGCGTTCTGGACCTCGGCTGTGGAAGCGGCGGTGCGGCCTGCTTCCTCGGGCTGCTCGGGCGCGAAGTGATCGGCGTGGACCTGGCGATGACTGGCCTCCTGCGTGCAGAGGCCTTTCGACGCAAGCTCGGCCTCGACAGCGTGAGCTTCGTGCGCGGCAACCTCTTCCGCCCCCCCGCAGCGCCAGGCTCGGCTGATGCCGTCGTGATGATCGAGGTGCTTGAATGCACAGCGGCCCCCGCGGCGGCGCTCCGGGCCGCGGCGCTCGCACTCCGCCCTGGAGGCCTGCTTGCTCTCCGCGTCGCCACCCCGTTCGGGGTGCCTCCCCAGTCGCCCCACCACGACCCTCCGATGCCTAGCAGCGTACACCGATGGGTGCACAACGCAGGGTTCAGAGTCCATAGCCCCCACTCGGGTCGCCTTGTTCAGGAGGTGTCCGAGCTGCGGTGGAAGTGGCTGGGCGGCGGCCCGGCGACCGTCTCGGTGATGGCGCGGAAGCGGTAGTGGTCGACTTGCGCCCCTCCCGCGCCCTCCCTTGGTCCGCCGTGCTCGGCGTGGCGGCCCTGGCGTTCCTGACCGGTGCGGCATCCTCGGAGGTCTCCGCCGCGCTTCTGGCCCTGGCTGTCGTGCTGGTCACCGCAAAGCTGGGAGGGCACCTGGCGATGCGCCTCGGTCAGCCCTCGGTGCTCGGAGAGCTCGTCGCTGGCGTGATCGTAGGCAACTTGCACCTCGCGGGCTGGACCGGACTTGATTGGCTCCGTGACGACCCCTTCGTGGCGCTGCTCGCCGAGCTGGGCGTTATTCTCCTGTTGTTCCAGGTGGGCCTGGAATCCACTCTGGGGCAGCTGGCGCGCGTGGGCCGCAGTGCGGCCGCGGTGGCGACCGTCGGGGTCGTGGTGCCGATGGCGCTCGGCGTTGGGGTCGGTCAGTGGCTGCTCCCGCAAGAATCCCTGTTGGCGCACCTGTTCCTCGGCGCGATCCTGACCGCCACCAGCGTCGGGATCACGGCCCGCGTCTTGCAGGACCTCGGGGCGGGAACCAGCCCGGAGGCGCGGGTGATCCTCGGGGCGGCGATCATCGACGACGTGCTCGGCCTCGTGATTCTGGGCGGGGTCACCGGGGCGATCCAGTCGGCCGAGACGGGTGAATCCTGGGGTGCGGGTCCGATGGTGGCGCTGGTGGGAAGCACCTTCGCGCTGCTGGCGGGTGCCGCGCTGCTGGGCGTATTCGTGGTTCCGGCCGCGCTGCGCCGCCTCGCCCGCCTGCGCGGCAGCGGCGTGATGCTCGGGTTCACCCTGGCGTTTTGCTTTGCTCTTGCTTGGGCCGCGGCGGCGGCGGGGCTCGCCCCGATCGTGGGTGCCTTCGCGGCAGGCTTGGTGCTGGAATCCGCCGCGTACGCGCCGTTCCGGGAGCGCGAAACGCGCGAGATCGAGGATCTGATTCAGCCCATCGTTCAGTTTCTGGCCCCCGTTTTCTTTGTCCGGATGGGGTTCGGGGTGGAGTTGGCCGCCTTTGCGCAAGAGGGGGTGCTCCTCCTTGCGGCCGCGCTCACGGTTGCCGCCGTGGTCGGCAAGCAGGCCTGCATGCTTGGGGTCCTTGACCCTGGAATTCGCAAACTTACGGTCGGGATTGGGATGATTCCGCGTGGGGAGGTCGGGCTGATCTTCGCCTCGGTCGGCACCGGCTTGACCTACGCGGGGCACCCGGTCGTGAGTCCCCAGGTCTTTTCCGCGATCGCGATCGTCGTGATCTTGACCACGTTGATCACGCCGCCGTTGCTCACATGGTCGATGCGCGCGCCGAGCGATGGCGCCAAGCAATCCCCGCCGCCACCAGCGATAGCACCACCGCGGTGAGCTGGGCGTTCGTCATCAGCCCGCCGAAGACGGTGCCTCGCGCCGAATCGCCCCGAAACACCTCGTTCACCGTGCGGAAGATGGCGTACAGCGAGAGCATCAGTACGAAGCGCTGCCCGACGAAGCGGCGCGGGACCAAGGCGAGGAAGGTGCCCAATGCAAGGTTGAACGCGGCTTCATGCAGTTGGGTGGGGATGAGCGGCACCCCGGCGGGCGCCACCGACCCTTCGGGGAAGGTGATGGACCAAGCGCCACTTGTTTCGCGCCCGTAGCAGCAGCCGGCGGCGAGACAGCCGAGGCGACCGATGGCGTGGCCGAAGCTGACCGAAGGCGCCATCATGTCCAGGAGGGCCAACGCCGACACTTTCCGCCAGCGCGCGTAGACCAGAAACCCGAGGATGCTCGTGACCAGGCCGCCGTAGAACACCAGCCCGCCGTCGCGAAGGCTGAGGATGGCGGCCGGATGGTCGGCGAACCGGTCCCAATGGGTGCGCACATATTCCAGGCGAGCCCCGACCGGGAAGCAAGCCATGGTCAGCAAGCCGAGGTCCCACGCCCATTCACTCGGAAGGCCATCGCGCTTCGCCTGTCGGGTGCCGAGCAGGACTCCGAGCAGGAGCGCAAGGCCTGTCGCCACCCCGTAGGTCGCGATCGGCAGGTCGCCGACATGGAAAAGCACAGGATGCATCTGCTACTTCTCGACCGCTTGTTTCTTCTCGAACAGCGAGGCCACGGCGAAGATGCACACGCCCACGACGATCGCCGCATCGGCCACATTGAAGATCGGGTACACGTTCGTGCCGAAATGCTCGATGCACCAGCTCTTCGCAGGGTCTGAGCCGAAGTAGACCTTCACCATGTCGGTCACTTCCCCCGCCATGATCCGGTCGATGAGGTTGCCGATGGCGCCGCTGAGAATGGAGCCCATGGCGAAGGATTGCAGCCGGTCTTCCGGCGGCAGTTGGCGGAACGCATGCACCAAAACGCCCACGGCGATGGCGGTGAACACATAGAAAACCTGGAGGCGGTATTCGAAGTTCGCGAGGGCGGAGAAGGCCGCTCCCCGGTTGGTCGCGTGGGAGATCGAGAGGAAGTTGTCGATGACCGGGACATCCTCCCGCAAGGCCAGATGACCGCGCACCCACGCCTTTGTGGCTTGATCAGCGGCGAGGAGGACGATGGACGAAGCGGCGAAAATGACGGTCTTGGGCGACATCTGACAGTGGTCCTCCGCGCGACGTTAGCCCGCGGGGCTCGGGATGGCTACCCCAGGCGTGACCAACGCCGCCCAGGCCGTTAGCAGCGCTCCGACCGGAGCCAGAATGGAACGAGAAGCGATGCCCGTGGACGTGCTCTTCGTCGGGGGCGGCCCCGCCTGCCTTTCGGGTGCCATTCGGTTGCTCGACCTGATCGCGGCCCACAACGCGGACGGGTCCTTGCCCAAGTTGCCCGATCTGAGCATCGCGCTCATGGATAAGGGTTCGGAGATCGGGGCTCATGCCATCAGCGGTGCTGTGCTCGACACGCAGGCGCTCGACGAGCTGATTCCGGCCTGGAAGAAGCAGGATCCAACCTTTATCGAACGCTTTGTGGAGAAGGAAACCTTCCTCACCCTCACGAAGACGATGGCGATTCCCGCGCCGATGATGCCGCCAGGCATGGAAGACCACGGCAATCCGATCATCTCCATCGCCAAGTTCCAGAAGTGGCTCGCGGCCCAGGCCGAGTCGCGGGGCGCGATGATCTTCCCGGGGTTCGCCGGCACCGACCTGCTGATCGAGGAAGGCGCCGTGGTCGGCGTGCGCACGGGGGACAAGGGCGTGGGCCCCGATGGTCAGCCAAAAGCGAACTTCGAGGCTGGGATAGATATTCAGGCCAAGGTGACCGTGCTGGGGGAAGGCCCGCGCGGCACGCTCACGCGCCAGCTGATGAAGCGCTACGACCTCGCCAAGGACAGCCAGCCGATGGCCTACGAGATCGGGGTGAAGGAGATCCTTGAGATGCCGCCGGGTACGGTCACTCAGGGCGAGGTCATCCTCACCTTCGGCTATCCACTCGACCTGAACACCTTCGGCGGCGCCTTCATCTACTCGCTTGCCGGCGATCGCTACGCCATCGGTATGTTGGTCGCGCTGGATGCGAAGGATCCGGCGATGGATGCCCATTACCTGTTGCAGAAGCTCAAGGCTCATCCCGCCATCCGCAAGAAGCTTGGGGCGGGCAAGGTCGTGAAGTATGGTGCCAAGGCCGTGACCGTTGGCGGATGGGGGTCCGTTCCCAAGCTGTTCGCCCCCGGCGCGATGATCGTGGGCGATAGCGCCAGCTTCCTCAATCCGGGTCGGATCAAGGGGATTCACCTGTCGATGAAGTCGGGCATGTTGGCCGCTGAAACCGCATTTGAAGCTCTGAAGTCGGGCCAGTCCACCGAAGCTGTGCTCTCGGCGTACCAGGCCAAGGTGAACGCAAGCTGGATCCGCACCGAGATGGAGCCGATGAAGAACTTCCATCCGGCGATGGAAAAGGGCGTGATCGGCGGCATGGCGGCGGTCGGGCTCTCGATGCTGTTCGGTCCGGGCGAGCAGAAGCCGTTCCACGCCGACCACGAAGGCATGCGGATGAATGCAGCCGTTCGCGGCCAACATCCGTACCCAGCGCAGGACGACCTGACCTACGACGGCACCTACCTGCTGGACAAGCTTACGGACGTGTACCACTCCGGCACGAAGCACGATGAAAAGCAGGCGTCACATCTGCTTGTGTCGGATACAAACATTTGCGCGACACGCTGCGCCACCGAGTACGGCAACCCCTGCACCCGCTTCTGTCCGGCCCAAGTCTACAACATGCAGTTCGATGCCACGAGCGGTCGCAAGGAGCTGCGGATCGACTTCAGCAATTGTGTCCATTGCAAGACCTGCGACATCCGTGACCCCTACCAGATCATCACCTGGGTGCCGCCGGAAGGTGGGCAGGGCCCGGAATACGGCATCCTGTAGCGGCGCGTGGACCTCGCCGCCCGCACGCTCACGACGCTCGACTGGGATGCCGTGCGGGGAGCGCTGGTCGATCTCACGCGTACGCCGATGGGGGCCGAGCGGGCACGCGGTCTGGCGCCCATGGCGGGGCGTGCCCAGGTGCTGGATGCCTACGCCCTGGTTGAGGAGATCACCGCCGCAAAGCTGAGGAGCGAGGTCGTTCCGGTCGATGCCGTGGGCGATGTGCGCGGCGAGCTGGGGCGCGCCTCCCGCGGCATGATCTTGGAGGCCTGGGCGCTCATCGCGGTCGGCCGCGGGTTGTCGGGCGTCTTGTTCCTTCACGACTGGCTGGCGGAGCGGAAAACGCCAAAGTTGTTGTCCTTCGTCCGGGGAATCGACGTGAGCGGCCCAGCCGTGTCCCAACTGCTCCATGCCTTCGATGCCGATGGCACGCTCTCGGATCGGGCGTGGCCGAAGCTCGCGGCCTTGCGGCAGCAGGTTCTGGTGCTGCGTGCCCGCGTCCACGACACCCTCGCCAGCTTGCTCGCCGACGACGGTTGGGGCGACATGTTGATGGAACGCTTCGTGACCGAGCGAAGCGGCCGCCTCGTCGTTCCCGTGAAGATGGCCCATCGTCGCGGCCTCGGCATCGTCCACGGCACCAGCGCCAGCGGCGAGACCGCCTTCGTCGAGCCGGGGCAGACCGTGGAATTGCAGAACGATCTTCGCGAAGCGCAGGACGGACTGGAATCGGAGACGTTGCGCATCCTTGGCGAGCTGTCGGCGCTTGTCGGTAGCATGGCCGCCACGGGGCTGGCGGCGCTGGAAGCCACGGGGGACCTGGATCTTGCGGTGGCCCGAGCCGAGATGGGCTTGCGGTGGGAAGGCACCGTACCCGAGATTGGCGGCGGCGGGGTCCTGCGCCTGCGCCACGCTCGCCACCCGCTGCTCGCGCTACGCGGCGTCGAGGCGGTCGGGAACGATCTCGCGCTGGATGATGCTCAGCGCTGTCTGGTGCTCACCGGTCCGAACGCGGGCGGGAAGACCGTCGCGCTCAAGACGATGGGCCTGTGTGCGTTGCTTGCACGGTCAGCGATCCCCATCCCGGCGAAGCACGGAAGCCGCGTGGACATCTTCGACCCGATCCTGGCGGATATCGGCGATCTCCAAAGTGTGTCCGCCGATCTTTCCACCTTTAGCGGTCACCTCGCGGTGCTCCGGGAAGCCCTTGCGGTGGCGGCCCCTGGCGCCCTGCTCCTGGTCGATGAAGTGGCCGTGGGGACCGACCCCGCGCAGGGTGCTGCGCTTGCGGGCGCGGTGGTCGAAGCCCTGGTGGATAGGGGAGCGCGGGTCGTGATCACGACGCACTACCCGGAGCTCAAGGCCCTGGCGGACCCGCGCATCGCCATCGCCGGTATGGAATTCGCTGAGGGAAAGCCCACCTACCGGCTGGTCCCGAACACGGCGACGAGCAGCCAGGGCTTGGTGATGGCCCAGCGCATGGGCCTGCCCGCCGCCGTGATCGAGCGCGCCAACGCCTTGCTCGACGCCGGTGCCGCCCGGCTGGCCCGCCTCGCGGAGCAGTTGGACCTCGAGCGGGATGCCGTTGCGAGGACGGCCCGCCAACAGGAAGCGTTGGATGAGAGCCTTCGCAGCCGTGAAGGTGCGCTCCGGCTGCGCGAGACGAAGCTGGCCGCGCAGCTTGCCGGCGAGCGCGCCCGCATGGTCGAAGCCACCAAGGTCAAGCTCAAGGCCCTGGAGGAGGATCTGCGGGCGCTCGTGAAGTCGGTTCATCAAACACCGAGTCTTCGCGCCGCCAACGAAGCCCTCGCCACGCTGCGCGGTGCCCGAGGCGAGCTGGACGAGGGCGAGGAAGCCGCAGCGATAGCGGCCCATATCCCCACGGTGGGGGAGCGGGTGTGGGTGAGCACGGTGGGCCAACACGGCGAAGTCCTGGCGATCCTTGGGGAGAATGCGGAAGTGCAGGTGCGTGCGATGAAGCTTCGGTTGCCCCTGAACAAGCTGGGGGCGGCCAAGGAAAGCGCTCCGGCGGCTCGCAAGCCGGAGCCGGGACCGAAGGAGCCCGCGCCGACTGGGGGAGGGGTTGCCGTGCGCATCGCCTCCAACACCGCCGACGTGCGAGGAATGCGCCTCGAAGAAGCGGAACTGGAGGTGGAACGCTTCGTGGCCCTGCTCATGGGGCGGGGGGAGCGCTTTGGCTATGTGCTGCACGGGCACGGGACCGGCGCGTTGAAGTCGGGTTTGCGCGAGCGCCTGCGCGGCCTGCGAGCGGTGCGCGCGTTTCGGGCGGGCGAAGCCTCCGAAGGGGGGGATGCCTTCACGGTCCTCGAGCTCTGATTCGAGCGAACTCTGTGTCAGAGGCCGGCTAAAGGGTCCTGTTCTCGCACCGACGTAAAGCGGTTGTTGCGGGCTCCGTTGGTGTTGTCCCAGTGGAAGCGCATGGACAGGTACCCGAAGACCGACAGGGGTTCGGCGTAAGAGGCCCGCGTGACCTCCTCGTACGAGGATGAATCGATGGACGCGGGGCCCGGGATCGCCTGTTGGGTGGCGAACACGTCGAGCTCGAGGTCCACATAGTCGTTGATGGCAATTTCCATCTCGACTTCCGCGCCCAGCACATGGCGCCGAAAGAATGGTGCCAGCTGTGCCGCCAGCGAGAGCTGCACGCCAAGGGTGATCGTATCGAAGCGCACTTCCCCCGCGCCGAGCAAGGTCTGGGTCGGGAACGCCGCGTTGTCTTCCCCCAGCGTGTTGGTCTGGTTGTAGTGGTCCACCTGGGCACCCACGAGCCAGGTGGCCGAGAGCACGTTCCCGCGTGGATCATCCGAGGGAAAAAGGTTGTATTCCACGCCCACCTGGGCGCGGCCGGTGCCGAGGTACTGGCCTTCGGGGTCCTCGTGGCCCCCACGCAGTGCCCCCCCCGCGCTCCAATGCGGGCCCAGGTTCCAGACCCCGAACGCGCCCGCGTGGATGGAGTTGGAGTCGGATGTAAGCTCGACTTCGCTGGATTTCACCACGAGCGAGGGCTGCAACGCCATTTCGCGCTGGTAGCCCACCCAGGCGGATTGTAGGTTCTCGTTGGTTTTTCGGGTGACCGATCCGCCGGTCCACACGGAGAGGGCGCGGTAGTTGTCGGACCAGTTGCCCGTGCCGCTGGCGTAGACCACAAAGCCCCAGGGGGAAGAAGGCTTCTCAACCCTTTCGCCACCTTCAGGATCGACCAGGGTGATGCTCACCGAACCGGGCACGGCCAGGCTCAGGTACGGCGCGAGCACGCGGAGCAGCGGGGGAGCGAGCGCGGCCCGCTGTTCGTCCACGGAGAGGCGGTAGTCGATCGCCACCTCCTGCTCGAAGCTCGAAGGCGTGCCCGCAACACCAGAATGCTCGCTGCTGACCGCCCGGAGTTGGACGTAGTCGGTCGATACTTCCTTCGTAGCGTTGAGATGGAGCACCACCTGGGCCTCCGCCTTGGGGACCACGCTTACGACGTTCAGGGGGTCGAGGGTGCCGCGGGCGAGCGTACATAGGTCGACTCTGTGCTGCGTCTGGCAATCCAGTGCCACCCGCAGCGGGGACCAGGCGAACGCGGCGGCAACCAGCAGGATCACCGCGCTTTGACCTTGCGTGCGATGCCGAACGCGACGAGGAAGAAGGCCCCGCACACCAGGATGGCTCCCTCGAGCCCGAGCTTGGACTGTAGGAGGCCGATCGACAACAACCCTGCAATGGAGGCTAACTTTCCGAACAGACCCCACAGCCCGAAGAACTCGCCGACGCGGTCAGGCGGGCTCATCACCGCCACCACAGTGCGAGCGGCCGATTGCGTGGCACCGAGGCAAGCGCCCGCAAAACAGCCCACGAGCAGGAAGAAGTGTTCAGGCGCGACGCCGATCTTCGTCGCGATCGGCACTGTGAATGCGATCAAGCCCACCGTGGCGGTCCACACCAAGAGGGTGAGTGCGTAGGTGCGGATATCGCCGATTCGCGCTTGGATGTAGCCGAACGCGATGGCGCCGCTCGCCGCAGTGACCTGCGTGATCACGAACATCAGGGTTTGGCTGGTGGCGGACCAGTGGATCACCTGGTCGCCGTAGATAAACGCGAACGAGATTACGATGGACAGGCCGGCCATAGCGAAGAAGAAGCTGGCGAAGAACAAAATCAGTTCGCGGTAGGCGCGGAGCGCGATCAGCGTGCCACGCAGCTGGGAAAAGCCGATGGTGAGCCACGTTTCCCCCGGTGGAAGCGGCTTGGGAACGGCCCTTTCTTTCAGGAGCAGGAACGTGGGCAGCGCGCCCACGAAGAAGAACGCTGCGGTGATGGGGCCGACCCAGCGCAGGCTCTCCATGTTCTCCGCGGTTTGCGGGCCGAGGCCGAAGATGATGGTGCCGGCGGCGAGCAGGCCGCCAAAGTAGCCCAAGCCCCAGGCGAACCCGCTGATCTTGCCCAGCTTGTCGGGGGGGCCCAGCTCGGGCAGGAAGCTCGCCGTGAACGATTCCCCCACCGCAAAACCGTAGTTGGAGATGGCGATCAGCGCCATCGCGAGCCCCACCTGGCCGGGGGTGCCGTAGTACAGCGATGCGGTCGCGATGACGGTGAGCAGCCAGCTAGCCATCAACCAGCGTTTACGATGCCCCGCATGGTCCATGACCGCGCCGAGGATCGGGGCCGTGATCACCACAAGCGCGTAGCTGGCCGAGAGGGCCAGGGCCCAGAACAGGTTGCCCTGCTGGTAGTCGGGCCCGTCCCCCACGATGAGCTTTGGAAACACCACTGAGTACACGACGGTCACGATGACGGTCGTGTACGCGCTGTTGGCGAAATCGAACATCGCCCAACCGAAGATCTCGCGTCGTGGTGCCAGAGGGGTGGCCATTGCCGCCATGTAGCCCGTGCCGGGCTACGCTACCGCGGCGCCGATGCAGAACCGATTCCAGGCCGCGCTGACCCGAGCCTGGGCCCTTGGGCTCCTCCGCCTGTTCTACCCGGTTCGAACCGTGTCAAACGCGGGGCGAATCCCCTGCGCGGGTCCGGTGATCGTGGTCTCCAACCACCCGAACGGGCTCCTCGACCCGCTCGTCGTGCGGCTTGGGCTCGGTCGGCCCGTGGCCTTCCTGAGCAAGAGCACCTTTTGGGACAATGCCTTTTTCAGGGCTTGCGTAGAGGCCTTCGGGGCGCTCCCCGTTTTTCGGGCCCATGAGGCGGACACGCGGCAAAACGAGCTTACCTTCGCCCGTTGCCACGAGCTCCTGGCGGGCGGCGGATGGCTTGCGCTGTTTCCCGAAGGCAAATCTCACGACGCGACCACCTTGCAGCCCATCAAGACGGGAGCCGCGCGGATCGCGCTGGGCGCGGGGGTTGCCGTCACGGTGCTGCCGGTGGGGCTCCTGTACGCGGACAAGGAGGTGTTTCGCTCGGCGGTGGCTGTGGTGATCGGCGTGCCTTTTGTCGTACAGCCCGGCGATCCCTTGGACCGGGCCGCCGTGGCGGGCGTGACAGAGGCGATCAACGGGGGGCTCGCGGAAGTGGTGCTGCAGGCCGAGGATGCCGAGGTGTGGAGGGCCTTTTTGGCGGTCGCTCATTGGACCGGGGCCCAGGGTCTCGCGGAACGCGAGCAGCGTGCGCGAGCACTGGCGGCCCGCTGGGCCACGCTGCTGGCCGAGGAGCCGGAAGCCGCGGAGCTTCTCGCGGAGCGGGTTCGTCGGTATGCACGGTCGTTGCGAGCGGTGGGCATCGACGATCCCTTTACGGTCGAAACGGCGCGTCCAGGCCGCGAGCTGTCGGGACTGCTGCCCCTGTTTGCCCTGGCGCCCTTCGCGTTGGTCGGGGCCGTGCTGGCGTGGCTCCCCTATCGGCTGGTGCGCCCCGTTTCAGAACGGTTCGCTGCGGGTCATGCCGACGTGGTCGGCACGGCCAAGCTGCTTTTGGGCTTTGGCGTGCTCAGCCTCACCTACGTCGGGTGGGCCGCCGCCGCGGCGTGGGTCTTCGTGCCTGCGATTCCTGCGGCCTTGCTCGCTCTGGTGGTCGGTCCGGCGACCGGCCTTGCGGCGCTTCGCTTCGACGAGCGCCTTACCCTTCGTCGCGAGGCGTTCCGCGGGATCGCCGTCCGGCTGTTTCGGCCGAAGCTGGCGTTGGCGCTGGCAGAGCGTCGGAAAGACCTGTCTGATGTAGTGCTTGCCACCCTGGAGTCCTGACCCATGCCGCACACCCCCGACGCCGACCTTCGTCGCATCCTCGCCTCGCCTCGCTCCATCGCCGTCCTCGGCGCCAAGACCGATGCGGGGGAGGCAGCCCACTATGTTCCGAAGTACCTGATGGAGCAGGGATGGCGGGCGGTCGGCGTCAACCCGAAGCTCGCCGGCCAGCCCTGGCTCGGCGTGCCGGCGGTCGCCGGTCTCGGAGACCTCGCTCCCGTCGAGGTGATCGTGGTTTTCCGTCGCCCGGATCTCTTGCCCGGGCACGCCGCCGAGATCCTGGGACTGGGCTGGCGCCCCCAGGTGGTGTGGTTCCAGCTTGGGATCGCCAACGCCGAGGCGGCAGCGTCGCTGCGGGCGGCGGGAATCGAAGTCGTTCAGGATCGTTGCATGATGCCCGAACATCGCCGGCTTATCGCCCAAGCTAGCGGGCGATAACCGTAGCACGGCGTTGACTCGTGCCGGCTTCTCCCACCGAGGTGAGCACGGCCCGGGCCTTCGTGGCGGGACGTGCCGCCGAATCGCTGTCCCACCGTGCGGTCCGCGTTTCGCTAAGTCCATTGGCGTTTTTCATGAGGGCCGGGAAGAGTGCGACCAAGTGGTCTGCTGGCGCGACAGCTTCCTTTCGGTGCTGACCACGGGCTCCCCCGCCCAAGCGATCGGGGCGCTGGGCTTCGGCACGGAGAACATCATGCGCACCGTGTACGGGGCGTTTGCCCTGGCGATCGAACGCATCGAGGGGTTGCACCCGAGAGACACGGTGTTCTTCCCCCTCCACGCTGGTGTCGTCAACCCTCATCACGCCACGCTGGAGGCGGTCTCGGCCGATTTCGCGTGCTCTCCGGAGGGTCGGTCGGGCCTGCGGCGGGGCATGATCAAGGCGCTGACTCTGCGCGTCTGCGCGGCCGGATGAGGGCGGCGCCTAAGTCTGTCGCCGCCTGAACCCTGCGGATAGCGCGACGATCAAGAGTGCGACCGAGG
This sequence comes from Klebsiella pneumoniae, assembly GCA_945867435.1. GTDB lineage: Bacteria > Myxococcota_A > UBA796 > UBA796 > SXON01 > SXON01. The sequence continues at coordinate 931 of CAMBIK010000060.1, read as the reverse complement.
ACTCAGCCCCCCCGCTGGCGCACGCGCACGCAACCGCTTCTCCCTTCGGCTCGGGTGCTTCGTCGTCGGTCTCCTCCTGCTCCTCTTCCTCGATCTCCTTCGGCAAATCGGCCACCGACAGCGTCCAGGAGGTGCCATCCTCGAAGGCGGTCACCGCCACCACATCGCCATCCAGCACGTCGATCTCCGCGGCCGAATGAATGTCGGGGCCGGCCATTCCCGCGGAGCCCGCGTGGACGGCGATCGTGACGCGTACATCCTCAGTGGCCTGGTAGTAGACCGCGCCAAGCTCTTCCGCAGCCCCCTCGATACCATCGACCAGGGCTTCCTGCGCTGGGTCGGGCCACGCATTGCCAGAAGCACCGAGATCGTTCCCGAAGGCACCTGAGAACGCCGACCACAGCACCTCTGGAGGTGCACCAACAGCGGTTGCGATCAGATCGTCCCAGGTGCTATCGGCCTCCTTGGAGGCCAGGTCCCACGTGGCCTGCATCGTGCCGGGCCCTTGCCCCAGTCCGTCCAGCCATGAGTTGAAGACGAACATGCCGTACTGGTGAGAGCCCACGGTGCTGTCGAACCGCAACGACGCCTGGTCGCCATACCAGGGCACGGTGTAGTCCAAGTCCCGCGTCTCGGGCTCGACCAGCACCGAAGCCCATGAGGCCGATGCCTCCCAATACCAGCTTTCGCTGTCCTCTCCTCCCGCCCAGGTGCGCAGCGCGTATTGGATTGTGTGGTGGAACTCGTGGGCGGCGAGGGTGCGCCAGTAGCCCTCGTACCCAGCCAAGGTCGAGTTCAGGTAGACGACCGGGTAGCCCTCCGGGTAGTCGTCTGTCATGTACAGCGTCGCGAACCCGGTGGCGTCGATGTCGTCGACCAGCAGCACCCACAGGAGGTAGCGGTCGCTGCTCACCGGCGGGGTCCATCCCTG
>CAMBIK010000059.1 GCA_945867435.1 Klebsiella pneumoniae | reverse complement strand
CTTCAAGGTGGATCACGCCAAGATCCGCCACATGCCGCTCCCCCGGTTGATGGTGGAGATCTATGTGCATCACTACGAGATGGAAGGCGTACACCTCCGCGGCGGCCCGATCGCGCGTGGCGGCCTTCGCTATTCCGATCGCGGGGACTTCCGCACCGAGATCCTCGGTCTTGTCACCACCCAGATGGTGAAGAACGTGGTGATCGTGCCGGAAGGGAGCAAGGGCGGCTTCTATGTGAAGTACACCATCGACGACGCAGGCGAGCGGCGTCGCGTCGGCGATCGACTGTATCAGGTGCTGATTCGGGGTCTTCTCGACATCACCGATAATCTTGTCAACGGAACGATTGTGCGCCCGCCGAACGTTGTCGCTCACGATGGCGACGACCCCTATCTCGTCGTTGCGGCCGACAAGGGCACCGCCCACCTCTCCGATACGGCCAACAGCCTGAGCCTGGCCTACGGCTTCTGGCTGGGCGATGCCTTCGCCTCCGGCGGAAGCCAGGGCTACGACCACAAGGTGGTCGGGATTACGGCCCGTGGCGGATGGGTCTTGGTGAAGCGCCTGTTCCGCGAGATGAACCTCGACGCCGACCGCGAGGAATTCACCTGCTTCGGCATCGGCGATTGCGGTGGAGATGTGTTCGGCAACGGGGTCATCGAAACCCCGAAGATGAAGCTGCTCGCGGCCTTCAACCACGCTCACATCTTCTTCGACCCCGACCCGGACGCGGCAGTGTCCTTCAAGGAGCGCAAGCGCCTGTTCGATCTCGTGGGCGGCTGGGAGAAGTACGACACGTCGCTCATCTCCAAGGGTGGCGGGGTGTTCTCCCGCAAGCTGAAGGCGATCCCCCTGTCGGCCGAAGTCAAGGCGATGCTCGGCACCGACGCCGATGAGCTGAGCCCCCATGCGGTGATGAACCTGGTCCTCAAGATGCAGGTGGACCTGTTCTGGAATGGCGGCATCGGCACCTACGTGAAGAGCTCGACCGAAACCAACAACGATGCAAACGACCCTTCGAACGACGAGAACCGCGTTTCGGCGCCCGATCTGCGCTGCAAGATCGTGGGCGAAGGCGGCAACCTCGGGTTCACCCAGGCGGCCCGAATCGAGTACGCCCAGCGTGGGGGCCGTCTCAACACCGATTTCGTGGACAACTCGGGCGGCGTGGACACCTCGGACCACGAGGTGAACCTCAAGATCCTGCTCAACCCGATGGTCGCCTCCGGGCGCATCACCGAGGACAAGCGCAACGAGATCATCCGTTCAATGACCGACGAGGTCGCCTCGATGGTCCTGGCCAACAACAACGCCAACGGGCGGCTCATCTCGCTAGACGAGGTTCGGTCCGAGCACAACCCCTTCGCCTACGCGCGCGCCATCGAATGGATCTGCGCCAAAGGGGCCGTGACCAGGCAATTCCTGGTTTTGCCAACGGATGGTGAGCTGCGCCGCCGCGCCAGCCTCGGCAACGGTCTGGTCCGTCCCGAGCTGGCCGTGATCCAGGCGCATGTGAAGATGCACACCTTCAAGATGCTTATGGCGGAAGATGGTTCGACGATCCCCAGCTTTGACCGGCTCTTGCGCGGCTACTTCCCCGCCCGCATGCGCAACGAGTTCGGCACCGACCTTCCCGGACACATGCTGGCGAAGGCCATTGTGATGACGCAGTTGCTCACCGAGGTCGCCACCGACGCCGGCTGCGCGTTCTTCCCAACCATGCTGGAGCTCACCGGAGCCAGCGCCGGCCGAATCGCCGCAAGCTGGACGGAGGCCATGCGGTTGACCGGCGGGCACGAGCTCAAGGCGGGACTTGTGGCGGCGAACGGCCGCCCCGAGGGCTCGTACTACGCTTGGACCCTGTTCACCGATGCAATCCAACAGCTGGTCGTCGGCTGGCTCTCCCCCGGCAGCGGCGGCTACGAGGCCGAAGATGAAGACCGCTTCCGCGAGGCGCTTTCCGTGATCTCCGCGACCCGCTCGGGCGCAGACGCGACCTTCGCCAAAAACGCGGTCGACAAGATCGCCGCATCCGGGATCGACACCGAGCTTGCCACCCGCATCGTGGTGGCAAGCAGCACCGTCCGTGCCAGCGAGATCTGCTCGATCTCACGCCGCTCCGGGGAAAGCATCCGCGACACCGCGGTGCTCTACCAGGCGATCGGGCAGGCCTCCGGGCTTACCCAAACGCTGCGAAGCATGGCCGGCCGTCGCGGCGAAGGGCGCTGGGACGGCATCGCGACCGGCATCCAGCGCATCCGCTACCGCGCGATCTTGTGCGATCTGGTGCTTCAGAGCCGCCAAAAGGGCTCGTCCCTGCGCTTCGGCGTGGACCGTGGCGTCGAGTTGGTGTCTTCCCCTACGGTCAAGGGCGTGGCGGAGGTCGTTCAGCGCATCGTGGGCAAGGAGCCGGACACCGCAGCCCTGCTCGTGGGCGAACAGCGGATCCGTGCCGTGATGTACGCCACCGCCGCTACGGACGACGCGACCCCGTAGGCGGGCGGCGATTGCGCTGGTGCTCTTCGTCCAGGTGGAAGTTCATATTTTCCAACGAATCTTCGTCGGCGGGGAGAGATTCCAGGTAGCCGGACGCGCGCAGCAGGTCCGCGAAACCGTTCTTTTTTTCGTCGGGGTCTGCGACGGTCGGAGCGCGTAGGGCGCGTTCGAGCGAGGCGTTCGCGTTGCGGATCTGGGTGGACAGCGTGGCCAGCACGCTTTCGCGCCACAGGAGGCGGGCATCGCCGGTCAGGGCCTCGAAGGCCTCACGGTCCATCCGATACAGCCAGCCCGCAGTAGCCGCGATGCACGAGGCGGTGCGCGGCACGCCCTCAACGAGCGTGTTCGCCCCGAACTGCTGGCCGGGATAGAGCTGAACCAAGAGTTCCGCGCGGTCGCCGCGCACGTTTCGCAGCACATCCACCGTGCCTTCGGCGACGACGTACATGCACGCCCCGGGCTCGCCCTCCAAAACGATCACCTGCCCTTCCGCCACGGCCTCGGCGACCAGGCAAGCGGCGATCTGCTGTTCCACCTTGCCATCCATGTCTTTCAGGCCCGGCTGGCTCCGCAGGAGCGGCCCCGGCACGGGACACGGCGTGGACGGAAGCCCGGGGCGAAACGTGCGCCAGAGGCGAGCCAGCGCCCCCGGTTCCTTCCGGTTGGGGGCGGCAAAGGAGCCGGCCACCACCCTGGCGAGCTTGGCGTTGGTCGCCGCGACCCGCTTCACCGACGCTCGCTGAGCCAGCGTGAGGAGCGCTTCGTACACGCGACTGCGCTGGAAGCGCAGCTTGCGAAGATCGGGAAGGGCGAGCGTGAGCAACGTGGTCGGAAGCATCGCTTTCAGCGTGGCCGAACGAACGCTTCCCGCAACGAACGCTCCCGTTTCCCCGGCGATGTCGGGGGCGCGAACTCGGCCCACCTCACGCAGTTGGGTGCTGACAGCGAGCTCCCCGTACACCAGAAGCGCCAGCTCATCCACGGCCGAGCCTTCCGACCAAAGCAGTTCGTTCGGCGCCAGCAGCACCCGCTTGAAGAGCGGGGCCGCCCGCTCAAGATCGGACCGGGGAACCTTGGAGAAGAAGGGGAGAAGAGCCAGCTCTTCGGCGATGGTAGGCATGGGGCCCCGTTAACCGGGCTCGCCGCGCCAGACCTCACGCACCCGCGCATCGCGGCGGCACCCCGTGCGATACGACAGGTAGCGCGTGGAATTTATCGTGTGGTAGTCCTGGTGGAACACTTCGGCGGCGTAGAACGTGGCCCCCTCCACGACGGGGACCACGACCGGCCCAGGCAGCACCTTCCGCCCAGCGAGAGCGGCCTTCGCCTCATTGGCCACCTTGGCCTGCGCGGCATTCGCGGCGAAGATCACCGGACGGTAGCTGTCGCCGCGGTCGCAGAACTGTCCCCCGCCATCCGTGGGGTCCACATGGTGGAAGTAATAGTCGAGCACCGCCGCATAGCTAAGCTTCGCCGTGTCGAAGACCACGCGAACGACCTCCTGGTGGCCGCTGTTCTCGGCGGAGACGACCGCGTAGGTGGGGTTGGGGATGGTTCCCCCCGCGTACCCGGACGTGGTGGCGACCACGCCGGCGAGATGGTCGAAATCGCTCTCCATGCACCAGAAACAGCCCCCCGCAAAAACCGCGACTTCCTGCCCGGCACCCGACACGGGGATGCGGGCCGGGCGGTCCCCGTCGGGGGATTCGGCCTGGGAGTCGGTGGCGCACGCGGCGACAAGAACGGCGGCGAAGAAACGCATGGAGGCTCCAGGGTTCAGGGTTGCGGGTCAGGGTCGGCGAACGCCCGAGATCCACACCGTTTCGGGGGTGGAGAGCGCGTCCGGGTAGAGGGTCGGGTCGGCGGAGAGGACGAGCACGCTGGCGGCACGTCCCACCTCGATCACGCCGAGGTCGGGAAAGCCCCAGAACGCCGCGGGTACCGAGGTACCGGAAGCGAGGATCTCCGCTCCCGAGAGTCCGGCCGCGCTCATCAGGGCGACCTCGTGGGGATCGATCCCCGCGGTCCGGGTGTTGCCGAAGTCGGTGCCGTACAGCACGGTGGCGCCTGCATCGCGGAGGCTGGCGAGGTTGGCCAGGGCGGTGCTTGAGCCGCCCAAGGCGCTCAGGGTGCCGACCACCGCCCGCCCGGACCAGGCCGCCGTGGAACCCGACCCCAGCGCGGCGACCGGGGTGTGGGCGAGCACATCCACCCCCGCGGCGGCAGCGCGAACCACGGCATCCTCTTCAAGCGCATGGCTGGCCACCCGCAGACCGAGCGCGTGGGCGCGCTCCACAGCCGCAGACAGCGCATCGTCGTCGAGCTGGGGGTCGGAGGTCACCGGAAGCTTGATGACCCGGGCACCGGCGGTGTGGAGGCGGTCCACGGCCGCGACCGACGCCTCCGCATCCGCGCACTCGAGTCCGTACCCATCCGAACCCCAGGTCCACGTCGGGTAGCCGCCCACGGCCGTGACCATCGGTCCGGAGGCCAGAACTTGGAGGGGGGCGTGGTCCAGCGCGAGAAAGTCCAGGGGAGATGCGAGGTCCACCGCACCAGCCACACCTCCGTCGGCCATCGACTCGCCCTCCGCGAGGTAGGCAAGGTGAACGTGGCTGTCGATAAACGCCGGCACCAGGAAACGGCCGCCAACATCGACCCGCTCATCGTCTCCCAGCTCCAGGGCCGGACCGATCTCGACGATACGGCCGTCACGAAACCGCACATCCACGGCACCCTGACCCACCACGATCCCGCCTTGCAAGAGCGTGGCAACGGCCACGGGGGGGGAGACGCTTGGCGGTCGCGTGGTGGCCGAGCACGCGAGGAGCAACCAAACCATCATCTACAACCATACGGTACACCGCGGCGTGTGAATGCGGCGGGGGCTCGCAGATGACGGGTTGTGACGAGGAGGGAGGCGCGACTCCGGCGAGAAGATGAACGGGTAGCTGACGAGCACGATGCCACCGCCCTTTGGCTGAGAGAACTGGAACTTCATGAACCGACCGTTGATGCAGGATTCCACCGCGGAGCTGGCCATGGTGCTTGCCGCGGTCGTGGCGGGAGAGACCATGCCATCCTTCGTGACGACGAACTTCACGGTGATCTTGCCTGCGAGCGTCGGGCTCGTCTTGAGTTTCCGTTGGTAGCAGTAACGAATCTGGGCCATGTTCCGTTTGATGACCGCATCGATCAAGGACTTGTCGAGCGCGGTCAACCGTTCGTCGATGGAACGGTGGCGAGCAGCTCGGCGGAGCTGACGACGAGCACGTCCTTGACCGTTCCCGGTGCAGAGCCAGCAAGGTCCGCGACGAACAGCGCGCGGATCACGGTTGCGCCGCCGAGGCCACCGGCGAGGTTGGGCGGCGGTCGCGTCGTCAGCTCGTGAATCGCAGCTTGGATCGATGCGACCCGGACCTTTACCTCCCCCAGCAAAAGTCGTTTCCCGTCCAGGGACCGCGCCACGACATCCCACTCCGGCGCGTTCCCGTGCCACCAGCGCGTGGCCGGGCCCCAGGGTCCGAGCGCGCCGAGCGGAGTGCTTGCGTCCAGCTCGGGGATGTGCAGCCGACACAGGTCCTCCCACGCGCTCCCCAGGATCTGGGGCCAGTAGCGCCGCAGCAGGTCGCGACGACCCTCGCCGTTGGTGGTGGCGAGCAGCGCCCGATGCGGAGCGACGACGCGAAACCACAGGGAGGTAAAGGGGTCGCAGATCCGGTACAAGCTCCTCTTGGTCGCCCGTTCATCGTCGCCGAACGGGACCTCGCGGCGCACCAGACCCATGCCCTGGAGGCGTTGGAGCGGTCGAGACAGGGAGGTGGCGGGCCGCCCGATGCGCGCGCCGATCTCGGAGAGGCGGTGCGCGCCGCCGCCGATGGCGTCCAGGAGCGCGCGGACCTCGGTGGCGGGTGGAAGCTCCTCGGCGATCAGGCGGTCGGGCTCGCGGTGCAGGGGGCCGAGCGGATCGAGCACGAGGCGGTCGATCTGCCGCTCTACCGAGTCGCCCGCCTTCACCGCCAGCTCCCAGTAACGGGGCACCCCGCCCCACGCCGCGTAGGCCTCCACCGTTGCGATGCCTGCCGGCCCACCGAACGCGACAGGGATGAGTCGCGGGTTGAGCGGTTTGATCTCCAAGATCTCGTACGCGCGGCCATAGAGCGGTGCCGCGCCGTCAAGCACCAGCCCCTGCATCATGTGCTGGCTGGAGCCGGCCACGACGACCACCAACGCGCTGGCTTCGTGGTCGATCCATCGCTGTAGGATCGCCGGAAGGTCCGGGGAGACCTGCACGAGGTAGGGCAGCTCGTCCAACACCAGCGGGCCGCGCCAGCCCTGGGCCAACGCCTCCCGCGAGAGGCGGCTGAACAGGCTGCGCCAATCTCGATAATCCACGTCGGAGAAGCCAGGGAGCCGGGCCGAGAGCGCCTCCGCGAAGTAGCGCCGCTGCACATGGGCCGCCGATTGATCGGCGACCGTGTACACCCCACCGTGCCGCCGCACCCACTCCACGAGGAGACGCGTTTTACCGATGCGGCGGCGGCCGAACACGGCAGCGAAGCCTCCGCCGCGGGCGATCAGGCCTTCGAGGCGCTCAGCCTCGCGCTCGCGGTTCAGGAAGTGCACGGGCGCTCCAGGTTATGCATCTGGACATTATGCGTATGCGCATAGTGTTGTCAACCGCTCACGCCTGAGGCCCGTGGAACCGTTCCCCCCCGCCCTCCGATCGAGATAGCCCCCTCCCCGATGGCCCGCCCGAGCTGGTTCCGACGGATCGCAAGTGCGATCACTTGGCTCACGGGCGTCACCCTGTTCGCCCTTGGCCTCGCGTCGATGCCCGCGGCGTACCGCGCCCGGGATTGGGCCGCGGAAGGCGAGGTGCTCGCAGACGCCCACGTCGGCTACGAAGTGGCCCACCCCGGGTGGAGCTTTCCGGCCAAGGTGGTCACCCGGGCAACGCCGATGACCGCCTCGCCCAAGCGCCTGCTCGCGGAGGCGCGGGCCAGGGGCTACATCGAACAGTGCCCAGACCCCGGTCCGGGCCAATTCTGCGCCAAGACCCTGCAAGTCGTGCCACGCGTGGGGACCACCGAACTGGAAGCCATCGAGCTGGGCTGGCTGTTCGGTCCCGACGCCGAGATCCGCTACCACCTCCCCCTCGCCGAAGCCCCCGAGCTGCTGATCCAGGCCATCGTCGCTGCAGAGGACAGAGAGTTCTACAACCATCACGGTGTCAACGTACGCTCTCTCGCCCGAGCCGTGCTCGCGAACGCCCAGGATGGCGGCTACGCGCAGGGCGGCAGCACGCTCACGATGCAGGTGGTCCGCAACCTGAACCAACGCAAGGAGAAGACCGTCCAGCGGAAGTTGCAGGAGATGGTGATGGCCTGGGCCATCGATCACCGCCTCGGCAAGGATGGCATCCTGCAGATGTACCTTGACGCCCCCTACCTCGGGCAGCGGGGGGGCATGTCGGTATGCGGCTTTGAAGCGGCCGCCCTTCACTATTTTGGCCACTCCGCCCGCAGCTTGACCCTGGCGGAAGCGGCCACGCTCGCGGCCATCCTCCCCGCTCCCGGCAAGTTCGCGCCCGATCGCTTCCCCGGCGAAGCCAAAGAGCGGCGAGACCGCGTGCTCGCGGGGATGCACGAACTGTTCGGGGTCGATGTGACGGATGCGCTCGCCACGCCCGTCACCACCGCGACACCCCCCACGTTCACCGAACGTTTTCCCGCCTACCTCTCCGCCACGCGCGCTTGGCTGGAAGAACACATCAGCCCCACCGTACTCTACGGTTCCGGACTGACCATCGAAGTCGGGGTCGACATCGTGGCCCAGGAAGAAGCCGAATCGCTCTTCCCCGCGAAGACCCTGTACTTCGAATCGCTGATCGGCCGGAAGCGCGCCGACGCGCCGATGCAGGCTGCCGGAGTGCTGCTCGATGTGGAAACCGGGTTGATCCGCGCCGTGTACGGCGGCACGGATGTCACCTCCATCAGCTTCAATCGGGCGACGCAGGCGATGCGCCAGCCGGGCAGCAGCTTTAAGCCCCTCACCTACGCGATGGCGTTCGAACTCAAGGACGACACCGGGAAGCCCAGGTTTACAGCCTCCTCCACGCAACGGAATTCGCCCCGGGACTTCAAGACCCCCCAGGGCACCTGGCGGCCGCGAAACGTCGGCGGCGAATACAGCGCGACAGCCCCGCTCGCACAGGCGCTGACGTGGTCACAGAACATCGCCACCGCCTCCTTGCTTGAGGAGGCCGGCGGTCCGGGGGCGCTGATCAAGTTTGCGGCCCGCCTCGGTTTTGACGTCGCGAAGTTCCCTGAGGAGATGGGCCTTTGCCTCGGGCAGGGGGAAGTCACGCCGCTGGCCATGGCGCAGTTCGCGGGGGTCGTGAGCAACGGCGGGCGGCGACTGGAGGCCACTCCCATCGCGAGCGTGGTGGACCTGGCCGGGAAGGCCTACTTCGGTATGCCGCAGGCGGGCAACGCCGTGATCGAGCCGGAAGCGGCCGCACTCACGCGCGAGCTGATGCGGGCGGCGATCGAGGTGGGCACGGGCGGGGCCAGCCGGGGAGCCGGTGGGGAAGGCGGCTACCAGGGCCCCGCGATGGGCAAAACCGGCACGACCGACGCCGAGAAGGACCTGTGGTTTGTGGGGGCCACCCCAAACCTCGCGATGACGGTGTGGGTGGGGTACGACATTCCCACGCCGCTGGGGGTCGCCGCGAGCGACCTGGCCGCGCCGCTGTGGGGGTGGTGGATGAACCGCGTCACCCGAGCGGACCTCACCGAGACCGACCCCGTCACGGGCGCGCCGGTGTACCCGAAGTGGCCCGACGAACCCAAGATCGTGAAGCGGTCGATCTGCAAAATCACGGGGAAGCTGATGAACTCCACCTGCGCGGGCATCGTCGCCCCGTTCATGGAGGGCACGACCCCGACCAGCGGCTGCCGCGTGGAACATCCCCCGCCGGAACCCGAGGTCGAGGTGCTGGATGCGAACGGCAAGCCGAAGGCGAAGCACGAATCGCTGTGGAAGCGGCTGCAGCGCCAACGGGAAGAAGCAGCTGCCGCGAAGGCCGCGGCGGTGCCCGTTCCCTGACCTTCAGTCCGAGAACGTCCGCAGCACGAGCGTGGCGTTCACGCCGCCGAATCCGAAGCTGTTGCTCAAGACCACGGCTGGCTTCAGTTCCCGAGCCACGAGCGGCACATAGTCCAAGTCGCAGTCGGGATCGGGGTTGAACAGGTTTGCGGTCGGCGGCACGATCCCCGTGTGCAGCGTGAGCACGCTCGCGACCGCTTCCACGCCCCCCGCGGCGCCGAGGAGGTGACCCGTGACCCCTTTCGTGCTGGACACTGGGATGCGCTTCGCCCGATCTCCAAACACAGCCTTGACGGCGGCGGTTTCGGTCACATCGTTCTGCACGGTGCTGGTGCCGTGGGCGTTGATGCAATCGACGGCCTCGGGGGAAAGGCTCGCGCTGCGCAGGGCAGCCTGCATGCAGCGGGCCGCTCCCGCTCCGCCCGGGGAAGGCGCGGTGTCATGCCACGCGTCGTTGTTGAGCGCGTACCCGATCACTTCGGCGTAGATCCGGGCACCACGGGCCTTCGCATGTTCCAGTTCTTCGAGGACCACAATGCCCGCTCCTTCCCCCATCACAAAGCCATCGCGGTCACGATCGAAGGGGCGGCTAGCGGTGGCCGGGTCGTCGTTCCGCTTGGAGAGCGCGCGCATGACCATGAAGCCGGCCAGTCCTACGGGCGAGACCGCTCCCTCGCAGCCACCCGCGATGATCACATCGGCATCATCGCCGCGAATGGCACGAAAGGCCTCGCCGATGGCGTGATTTCCGGTGGCGCAGGCGGTGGTCACGCACAAAGATGGGCCCTGGGCCCCGTAGCGGATGGCGATCTGACCGCCCGCCATGTTGGTCAGCGCACGCGGGATAAAAAAGGGTGAAAGACCCTTCCATCCATACTGGTCGAACAAGCGAGTGCCGTTCACGATCTCCTGAAGGCCCCCGATGCCCGTACCGACGTACACGCCGAAACGCGGATCCCCTTCCTCAGACCCGGAGAGTCCTGCATCCTGCAAGGCCTCGTCGGCCGCGTACATCGCGTACTGCGCGAAGAGGTCAAGACGGCGCGCAAGCTTCCGTTCGATGCGCCGCTCTACGGAAAAGCCCTTGACCTCCGCGGCGATACGCACCGGCATGCCGGACGTGTCAAAACCAGCCACCAAGGCCGTACCCGAGCGCCCGGAGACCATCGCTTCCCACGTCGATGGGACGTCCAACCCGCACGGCGTCACCGCGCCGAGGCCGGTAACGACGACCCTACGACCCACGATCTACTTCGCGACCTTGTTGCTGATGTAGTCGATCGCGTCTTTCACGGTGGAGATCTTCTCGGCATCTTCGTCGGGAATTTCGATATCGAATTCCTTCTCGATCGCCATCACCAGCTCCACGATGTCCAGCGAATCGGCACCGAGGTCGTCGATGAACGAAGCATCGGGCAGCACTTCGGTGGAATTGACACCAAGGGAATCAGCGATCAGGTCTTTCACGCGGCGTGGGGTGTCGTCGGTAGCCATGGGTATGCGCCTCGAATGGACCCCGCCTAACTCCGCCCAGACGGTTCGGCACGGCTTTCTACGGATGGGTCAGAAGCGGCCCCAGGCGTTTCGCCACGTCTGTCCTCACCGCAGCCACCAGTCCCGCGCTGGCGCAGCTACGGGCGTACCTGAGCGCGCTGGCCACCGCACGGGCATCCGCACGTCCGTGCCCGACCACCGCCACGCCATCCACGCCCAAAAGGATCGCGCCACCGACGCTGTCGTAGGTCGTTCGCTGGCGGAACCGGCGGAAACCGCCGGCCAACAGCCAGCGCCCGAGCATGGCCCCCGGCCGGCGGCGGAGCTCCTCCCCCAGCACATGACCCACGACTTCAATAGTTCCTTCGACCGTTTTCAGCATCACGTTACCCACGAATCCGTCGCAAACGAGCACATCACATTCCCCCCGGAGCGCGCCGAGCGGTTCGATGTTCCCCACGAACCCCAGATCCAGAGCTTCCAACTCGATAAAGGCGGCCCGTACCTGCGTGTTGCCTTTGCCGCGCTCTTCCCCGTTCGCCAGCAGACCCACCCGCGGGCGGTCGATCCCCAGCACCACCCGCGCGTACGCATCGCCCAGGACGGCAAACTGCGCGAGATGCTGGGGCTTGCAGTCCACGTTGGCGCCGAGATCGAGCAGAACCAGCTGACCGCCATCCCGACGGGGAACGACCGTACACAACGGCGGGCGGTCGATTCCTGGAATGGAGCCGAGCACATGCATCGCCGAAGCCATCGCAGCGCCCGAATGACCGCAGGTGACGGCGGCGGCCGCCACACCATCGCGCACCAGCTCGAAGATCCTGCGGATAGAGCTGTTCGGCTTCTTTCGAAGCGGCGTAGATGCAGGCTCGTCCATCCCGACGATCTCCGGCGCGTGCACCACCTCCGCGCCGCGCGGCACCCGGCCTCGCAGCCGGTCCGAATCCCCGACCAAAACGATGGGCACACCTTGGGCAATCGCCAAGGTGGCGCCTTCCAGGATGGCTTCCGGCGACCGATCGCCCCCGAACGCATCAAGCGCGATGGGGCGCGGATCGGCCATGCCGGGCTACTCCGCTGCGGGCGTGTCGTTGTCGGCGAAGATCTTGCGACCGCGGTAGCAACCGCACGCGCCGCAGACCCGGTGACGGAGCTTGGGGGCGCCGCAATCCGGGCAAGTCTCGACCGCTGCGGTCAGCACGAGCGCGTCGTGCGAGCGGCGCTGGTCGCGCCGCGAACTGGAGGTGCGCTTTTTGGGAACGGGCATGGGCTAGTCCTCGGACTTAGGTTTGAAGGCTGAAAGAATTGCGAATCGTAGATCGCCGGAAGGGAAGGCGGAGGTGCCGGAGAGGGCCTGGTACCGCGCCATGCAGGCGGGGTCGGCTTGCTCGGCCATGTCGCCACACATCAGGCGCGTGGGGCGTTCGATGGTAGCCCATTCGCGGACCACGTCGGCGAGGTTGAGCGCAACGCCATCAAACTCCCCGACATCCTCCACGGCGAACCCGACATCGACGGGCGACTTGGGGAGCCCCAGTTCGTCCTCCACGGTCTCGGGGAGCGTGTTGACCGGGGAGTAAACGATGCTCACATCCCCGCCGAGGCTCACCAGGATCGGGTCGCGGCAGCGATCGCAGGCCACTTCACCCACGAGGTGAAGCTCGCCGCGAACGAGAACATGGGCGTCATGCCTCGAAAGTTCCAGGTTCCCATCCATGGCTCCCACCGTGCCGGCGATGCCTTCGGCGGCCGCAACGCGAGCCCAGGGGCCGAGCGGTACGGACATGCCGTGGTTGGGGATGTCGGCAAGGGCCACGATCACAGAGGTCTCCGCATGACAAAGATCGGAAGGTGCGGCGTCTACCTCAGTCGAGCCGCAGCGTCAAACCAGCTCGGGGTGGCCGCACACCCGGTCGCAGCGGCGAATCAAGGCCCGGTGGTCCGCGAGAGCCTCCCCCGATTCGGCCAGGGGGCCGAGGGTGGAGCCCGTTTTGAAGGGGCAGGCGAAGGCCGCACCATCCGGTGCCAGCGCGAGCCGAAGCCCGCCAAGCGCACAGCTCCCCTGCCCTCTCGGCGCTCCGGGACCGCCCGGCGCGAGTCGATCCAGCGCGGTTCGCGCCACCTTGGATGTCTGCTGAAGGGGCCAGCCTTCTTTCAGCGCGGCGTCGAGCTCTGCGCGGGCCGGCGGCGACAAGGCCACGCCTTGCCACGGAGCGGCGATGACCACGCCATCCGCGCCGAGGTCGCGTGCGGCCGTGAACACGCCGGAAAGCAACTTCCCCCCGGGCGAAGCGTGGATCACCACCGTGAACTGCACCGCGCGACTGTGACGCGCATGAACCAGGGCGCGAACGGCCGCCTCGCCTGACTCATCGAGGTCAGAGACCAGTTCGCACGCTGCCATACCACGGTCCACCCATTCTTCGGCGCGCGCCATGGTGAGCCCACGCGGCCCCGTTCTCACCGTGACCGGCATTTCGAGGCGATGGCAGAACCGGATCACCTCCGGCAGCAGCGGGTGGTCGGCCTCGGCGATGACCCGCACGGGCACCGAACCGGCCCATTGCAAAAGTTCCACGATGCGTTCGTGCCACTGCTCCAGTCGAAGCGATTCCCCGGTCACCGGCAGCGGTGCATCGAACCCATCCAGCCGCAGGTCGAGACGCGCCGGACGATCCCCTAAACCTAAACGGGCTTTCTGACGCCGGATGGCGGCAGAGGTGCGGATGCGGAGGGTCTCGAGGAGCTTCACGGGGTCGACTAGGTGTGCCCTAACCCGCCCGCGCGTTAGCCACCCGACGTGCGGCCCCTCACGATGCTACTGCTGTTCCTGGTTGCCTGTGGCGGCGATCCCGAAGCGGACGCCGCGCGAGCCTACGTCACGGGCATGCAACCGAACCTCTCTGAAAACGGTAAGTTGGCTCAACGGTTCTTGACCGAGGCCTCGCGCATCAAGAAGCACGAAACGGATGGATCGCAGCTCGCGGAAGCGATAGCGAAGGAACTGGCACCCCAGGCGGCTTCTCTCGCGCAAGCGGTGGCCGCCATCCAGCCCGACGATCCCAGGCTCCGCGACACCCATGCGCGTGTAGTTGCTGCGTGGGGAAGCCGAGCTTCGGCCTACTCCGCGCTCAGCACTGCGTGGGCGCAGGGCGATCTCGCCGCCTGGGATGTGGCGATGAAGAAGAACACCCAGGCCAAGCTGGAGGAAGAGACCTACTTCGCCGAGGTGAACGCCTACCTTGGCGTACACCAACTCGCGCTGGAGCAATACCCGGCGCAGTAGCGGGCAGGTTAGGCGCCGCGCCATCCAGGCATCCGATGTCCGTCCGTACCCGTTTCGCGCCGAGCCCCACGGGCTACCTCCACATCGGGGGCGCTCGCACGGCCCTGTTCAGTTGGTTGATCGCTCGGAAAGCCGAGGGGCAGTTCCTGCTTCGCATCGAAGATACCGACGAGGACCGGAACCAGGAGGATGCGGTCGGTGCGATCCTCGACAGCCTCAATTGGTTGGGGATCGGGTGGGACGAGGGGCCGGTTGTCGGCGGCCCTCACGCCCCCTACCGCCAAAGCGAGCGCTTGGACCGTTACCGCGAGGTGGCGGATCGAATGCTTGCCACGGGGAAAGCCTACCGTTGCACCTGCACAGTCGACCGGCTCACGCTCCTGCGCGAGGCGGCCAAAGAGGCGGGGGGGCGCCGCGGCTACGATGGCCATTGTCGGGACCTCAAGCTGGGGCCAGAGGCCGGCCCGGCCGCCATCCGGTTGCGGGTGCCTTCGGCCGAAGACATCGTCCTGAACGATCTGATCAAGGGGCGCGTGGTGTGGGACAGCGCGGAGCTGGACGACCTCATCCTGGTGCGTCCTGGCGGCATGCCGATGTACAACTTCGTGGTCGCCTGTGACGACGCGGCGATGGGGATCACGCACGTTGTCCGCGGCGACGAGCACCTCAACAACACGCCGAAGCAGCTGCTAGTGTACGCCGCAATGGGCGTTACACCGCCGCAGTTCGGACACGTCCCACTGATTCTCGATGAGCAGGGCCGGAAGATGTCCAAGCGCTTCGGGGATGTGGCGGTCGGCGTATACCGAGAGAAGGGCTTCCTACCCGAAGCGATGGTGAACTACTTGGCCCGCCTCGGTTGGGCGCATGGGGATGCCGAGCTGTTCGGCGTGGCCGAGCTCACCCAGATGTTCTCCATCGAAGGCGTGGGAGCGTCGGCCGGAAAGTGGGACATCCAGAAGCTGCTCTGGGTGAACGCCCATTGGATGAAGCATCTGCCGCTAAACCGAATCGCGGCCGACGCGAAGCCGTTCCTCGAAGCCCGTGGCTACGTTCTCCATGACCGTTGGGTGGATGCCGTCCGCGCCCTGCGGGAGCGGTCCGCTACGCTCGTCGCGCTGGCCGAGGCCGCGGGCGCCTTCTTCCTGGCCGACGATGAGATGGTGGTGGATGCTGCTGCGGTCGCCGACGTGCTGGTGCCGGCGCAGGCGCTCGTCAACAAAGCGGCAGACGCGTTCGATGCGGCCCCCAGCTGGACCGAGGAAGGCCTCGAAGCTGCAGGAAACCAGCTTTGCCTCGCGGAAGGCGTGAAGCTCGGCAAACTGGCGCAGCCGCTTCGCGTGGCGCTCGTGGGCCAGAAGGTCGGTGTGGGCCTGTGGCAAACTCTGCATATCCTCGGCCGGGAAACCGCCCTGCGGCGGCTGCGCTCCGGGTGGCGTCCGGCAACGGCTTGACAGCGGGGGGCGGGTTGCATAGGCGGGACCCCGTTGCTGAGGCGTGGTGTAACTGGCAACATCTCTGACTCTGACTCAGAAGACTCTAGGTTCGACCCCTAGCGCCTCAACCACCCACAATCCGTTCGGTCCCATCGTCTAGCGGTTAGGACAGTGCCCTCTCACGGCATAAACAGGGGTTCGATTCCCCTTGGGACTACCACCTGAAGCCCCTTCCAAACGCGAGTTTGGAAGGGGCTTTCTCTTTGGGGGATCGCGAAGCCTAACGGGACGGCGGAACTTCAGCCGTCGTTGTGTTCAGCGGTCCCCGGGGAGCGGTTTCGCGCCAAAAGTGCTGGCTTAGTGGACATCCGTTCAGGTCTGTAGTAACTGAGGTCGTCATGCCCTCCCCGCTCGCGCTCCTCGACCACCGCGTCATCGTAGGCTTCCACGGCTGCGACCAGGCCACCGCCGACCGAGTTCTGGTCACCGGTGAGGCGATGAAGCCCAGCAGCAACCAGTGGGATTGGCTCGGCGAGGGGATCTACTTCTGGGAGCAGAACCCAGAACGGGCGTGGGCGTTCGCAGAAGAACAGCACGCTCGCGGAAAAGTTGAGAAGCCCTCGGTGATCGGTGCGTTCATCTACCTCGGGCGCTGCTTCGACCTCGCACGGAGCGCGGCCACCGGCGCGCTCGGCGGCGCGCACGCCGCGCTGCTGCCCGAACTGGCGGCCATCGGTGCTCCTGTCCCAGTCAACCGCCGCGGCCGCGGTGGCGGTGACGACCTCCTCCTTCGCGAACTCGACTGCGCGGTCCTCAACTTCTACCTCCGCGACGCGGACAGGACGCTCGGCCAGGGCGACAAGTTCCACCAAACCGGGCGCGGGGTCTTCGTCGAGGGCGTACCCGCGTACCCCGGCGCGTCTATCTTCACGAAGACGCACACTCAGGTCGCGGTGCGCGACCCCGCGGTAATCGTCGGCTACTTTCGACCCTCGCGCTATACTTCTCCCGGAGCTTGAGATGAACCAGCCCACCAACCCCTACGCCGACCCCCAGATCGCCGCGGACTCGGCCGCGGTGCGTGCGCGGTGGGAGCGCCTGACCTCGGAGGAGCGCACCGCGTTCCTCATCGAGATCGGCATCCTCACGCCGGATCTCCAGCTCCACGCCCGCTACGGCGGCCCGAACCCAGGGGCCAAGGACAGCGCCGAGGCGAAATAAGCGGTGGAGGCTTGGGAGCAGTTCGCCGCCGCGCTCGCCGCCTCTCCGGCGGTGGAGGAACTGGTGTTTTCGCCCCGGGCCCTTTGCGGAGACGACGAAGCGCAGTGGGACCAACCGTGGATGGCGGTCCGGGGCAAGGGCTTCGCGGCGACGTGCGTGCTGCGTGCAACCGGCGTGAACTGTCCGGCTCTCGGCCCGGCGGACGGCGAGATCGATTGCGAGGCGGGCTGGAATGGCGCCACGCCCATCGCGCTCCACCGCGTGGTGACCTCACGGTACGGCGGGTGCGGCCAGGGAGGAACAACGTTTTGGAACCTCGCCATCCTGCGACCACAGGGCAAGCGTCTCTTGACGGTGGCTAAACGGAGCCTCGGTTCCGTCGCCTGGTCGCGATCCAGCCGTGAGACGTGGGGTGTGCGCCTGATCCCTTCGCTGGGAAGACCGGGCGTCGTCCTCCTCGCTCTGGCGCCTGGCACCTTCCATACCGGGAGCAAGGGCAACGCAATCCGGGCCGACGCCGGAGTCTGGCAGATCCGCGAGGGAATGTTCATCCGCGCGCCCGATGTGTGAGGGATCCTCGGCCAGGTCTGAGAATAGACGAGCTTCAACACCCATATCCCTCCCTCACCATCTCCCTGCAAAGCTCCCCGTTCTCACGTACCCAGTTCCGAAATCGTCCCGTTAGGACTACCACAAACCGGCCCGGTTCAGCTTGGGTTGAACCGGGCCTTTTCGTTGGTGTCGCGAGGCTCGAGGGGCGACCCCGCAACGGGATTCGAACCGACGTGCTCGGCGGATCACGCAGCGCACGAACGTCTCCCGCTCGGTCTGGGGCGCGTCAGCCGAGATCATCGAGGGTCCGAATTTTCCCGACTCCGGGCGCATGTGCCGCGAGGAGGAGGAGGTCCCCCGGATCGCTGGTGAGCACGTCGTCCCGTCGGTCCGCAGCACCCCGGACCACGAACGCATCCACGACGTCGGCGGTCCTTGCGGCGGCGCAGAGCTCCCCCGTTCGGCGCGACGCGAGCGCGTCCATCGCTGCCTCGCGACAGCCTCCCAGCACCATCGCGATGCGTGCGTCGCGCGCGCTTCGCCAAGCCTGGGCGACGACCGGTGACGGCACCGTGGCGACCACGCCGCGCGACGTCTGCCACTTCCACCAAGCCCAGAACCGCCGGTCGTTTCGCTCGGCCGCGATCAGAGCACCCGTGTCGAGGGTCACTCCCGCCATGCACGCTCCACGGCAGCCAGCTCCGCGTCGGTGATCTGGCCGTGCTCGCGTTCCCAGTTGGCTATGGCTTTGCTCGCATTCCGCAGCAGCAACTGCGATTCGGCCGCTCGAGCGAGCCACGACGAGAGGCTGGCACCGTCGGCCGAGGCGGCGTCTCTGATGCGGACGGCGAGGTCTTCGGGCAGAGAAAGGGAGAGTCGTTCCATCGGCTGATCATACGCTCGTAATACGAGCCGGTCAAGGGACTCCGACCTCGTGACCCAAGCGGACCGAAACACACCCAGGTCGCGGTGCGCGACCCCGCGGTGATCTCGCGGAGTCTGACAGAACCCCTACGCAGACCCGCAGATCACCGCCGATGCGGCCGCCGCCCGCGCCCGGTGGGAGCGGCTGACCCCCGAGGAGCAGACCGCCTTTCTGATCGAGATCGGGATCATCACGCCCGACCTCCAACTCCACCCGCGCTACGGCGGCCCCACTCCCCCGGGCGCTGACGCCGCGGCGAAGTAGCCCGCGCGGCCCGAACGTCGGGGGATAGGGTCGTCACGATGCGCTCGTCGAAGGCCCGAACTGGATGTGCGCTGGCGGGGTGTGCCTTCCGCCATGCCGTTCGAATTTCCTATCCTCAGAGGTCGTCGATGAGCCCGTGCGCAGTCCGTGTCCGCCTCACACGCATCGCCGATGCCATCGTGGGCGGCATCGGTCTGGGCGGCGTTGGACCCTGACCGAAGCACGACCGCACCGCGCAAGCTCAGCCCCAGAGCCCGCCGTCGGCAACCGCGCCGTCGTCGTCGTTCGCGGGTTTGTCCGCCACCGCGGCGGG
>CAMBIK010000058.1 GCA_945867435.1 Klebsiella pneumoniae | reverse complement strand
TGCCCACCGTGCGGTAGCCGGCGTCCCGAAGGCGTTCCGCCACCGTGACTTCCGACTCTGCAAGCGGTGCCCCCTTGCGATCATCCTCGTGACCCAGACTGCGCGCCCCGTGCTCGCGTTGCGACTTCCCCGTGAACATCGAAGCGTGGGCGGGGAGGGTCCACGGAGCGTCGGTCCACGCGTTGTCCCAGACGTGGGCCGATCCGGCCCACTCATCAAGCCGGGGAGTGGTGTGTCGATCATAGCCGTAAACGCCGAGATGATCGGCCCGGACGGTGTCCAGGACCACGACCAGGATGCTCCCGGCCGCGCGGCCATCCCGAAGCGGCATCGCCCTCGACGCCGCGGCCGATTTCACGACCGCCAGCGCCTCGGTCATGATCGCTGCGTCGCCCGCCGCGAGCTCCGGGGGAACGGCGGGCCAGTCCACTACCGCGGAGCGACTACCACCGGTGCGGCTACCCGCCGAGTTCGCGGCGTCGTCTCCGGCAGATGAGCACGAGAAAGCGGCCAGCACGAGAAACATCGCCCTCGCGTATCACCCGAGCGGCTAAGGCGGCTGCCATGCCTCGCCCCTGGACGCTCCTCGACCGCGTCGATACCCCCGAAGGGCCGCTTGAGCTGCGTCGTTCGCCGGGAAACGACTTCCTCATCGTAGTCGGCGGTCGCGTCCTGATGAACAGCGCGTGGTCGCGTACCGAACGCACGGTCGCGGAGGTCGCCTGCGCCCGACTGACCGGAATCCGCGCCCCACGCGTGCTGATCGGCGGGCTGGGCATGGCACTCACGCTGCGGGCGGCGCTGGACGCCCTCCCCGCCGACGCTCAGGTGACGGTCGTCGAGCTCAATCCGGTCGTGGAGGCGTGGTGTCGCGGCCCCCTCTCGGCGCTGACCGGACATTCCGTGGCGGACCCACGGGTCACGCTCATCCTCGGCGATGTCGCCCACTTCATCGCCTCGACCGCTGCCTCCGCGCGATGGAACGCGATCATCCTCGACTTGTACGAGGGCCCGCACGCGGCCACCCAAAGAGTCGACGATCCCTTCTACGGTGCCCACGCGCTCGCCCTCACCCGTCGCGCTTTGGTGCCCGGAGGCTGGTTCGCGGTGTGGTCCGAGGAGCCCGACGCAGCCTTCGATAAACGAATGGCCAACGCCGGCTTTATGGCATCACCCGTGCCTCGCCCTACCAGCGGTCCTCGGCACGCGGTGCTCCTCGCTCAGGCGCGCGTCAGTCCGGCGCGGTGACCCGCACGACTTCCTCAAGAGAGGTCATGCCTTCCCGGAACTTCGACACCGCGCTCATGCGCAACGACTTCATGCCCTGACGGATCGCCTCGCGCTTGAGCTCGAGGGTGGAAGCACCGTTGAGGATGAATTCCTTGACCTCGTCGTTGGTGATCATGATCTCGTACACAGCAATACGTCCCTTGTAGCCCGTGTTGTTGCAGACGCGGCAACCCTGGCCACGCAGCGGCTTCACCGAATCCACCTCCTCCGGGGGGATGCCGACGTCGATCAACTGCTGGCGGGTCACCTCGACCGGGGCCTTGCATTCGAGGCACAGCTTGCGGACGAGACGCTGGGCGCCGATGAGGTTGACCGAGCTGGCGACAAGGAAGGGCTCGATGCCCATGTTCAACAGTCGGCTCACCGTGCTCGGCGCGTCGTTGGTGTGCAAGGTGGAGAGCACAAGGTGACCGGTAAGAGCCGCCTTGACGGCGATTTCAGCGGTTTCGAAGTCTCGAATCTCGCCCACCATGATGATATCCGGGTCCTGCCGGAGGAAGCAGCGGAGGGCGGCCGCGAAGTTCAGGCCGATCTCATCGTGCATCTGCACCTGGTTGATGCCGTAGAGGTTGTACTCGATCGGATCTTCGGCGGTGCTGATGTTGTGAGTGCTCTTGTTAAGCTCGGACAACGTGGAATACAGCGTGGTCGTCTTCCCCGACCCCGTGGGGCCCGTGATGAGGATCATGCCGTAGGGCTTGTTGATCGCGTCTTTGAATCCCCGGAGGATCGATTCTTCGAAGCCCAACTTCGTCATGTCGAGCTGAAGGTTGGATTTGTCGAGGAGCCGCATGACGGTCTTCTCGCCCCAAAGCACCGGACAGATGCTGACGCGGAAGTCCATCTCCTTGCCCTTGCCCATCTTCAGCTTGATGCGGCCGTCCTGCGGCAGACGACGCTCGGCAATGTCCAGGTTTGACATGATCTTCAAACGGCTGGTAATGGCGTGCTTCAGGCGGAGCGGCGGCTTCATGACCTCGTAAAGCATGCCGTCGATGCGGTAGCGGATGCGGAGCTGCTTCTCGTAGGGCTCGATGTGGATATCGCTCGCGCCCTTACGGATCGCGTCGAGCAAAACCAAATTGACGAGCTTCACGACGGGAGCATCGCCTGCGCTCTTCTCAAGGTCGAGGATGTTGATGTCCTCGTCGACTTCGCCGCCCAACTCCAGGTCTTCGTCGCCCTGCGAGAAGTCCACCATCACGTCTTCAAACGTCACGTTGCTGGTGTAGTACTTTTCGATCGCCTCAGCGATCTGGCCTTCGGAGGCGACCACGATGTCGATGTGGAAGTTGGTGATGAACTTGATGTCGTCGACTGCGTAGATGTTGGAGGGGTCCGCCATCGCCACGATCAGCGTGTTGCCCGACTTGTTGATCGGAATCACCTGATGGCGAACGACAACCTCCTTCGGGATGAGCTTGAGCACGTCGGTGGCGATCTCGAAATCCCTTAGGTTGATCGAGGGCACACCGTAGTGCTTGCTGAGAAACGACGTAAGATCGTTCTCTTCGAGGTAGCCGAGCTTCGTAAGTTGATGCCCGAGGCGCCCTCCCGTTGCGCGCTGGTTCTCCATCGCCTTTTGCAGTTGGAGCGGCGAGACGAGGTTCTCGCGGACGAGAAGTTCGCCGAGTCGGGCGTTGGCCCCACCGGAGCCAGGGGTAGATTTCCGTTCGTCAGCCATCAGGGTTCCTTGGGGCGGGGGAATGGTAGCGCACTCGGCGGCAGTTGGGGTAGGCGAAGACCTCCTTCCCCATCGATCGGCGCCGGCGGATGATCCCGCTCGGCCATCACCAGGCGGGCCGTGGTCTGCAGGGTGACAGAATCGACCCGCGCGACGAGGGTCCAAACGCCTCCTTCGTCTCGCCAACTTCCGTGAGCCAACTCGGCGATCATGCCGGTACTCAGACCATTGCCGGCATCCTCACCCGGCAGATCACCGTACGCGCGATGCTGGAGAGTCCAATCGGTGGAGAGGCCTCGGTACAGCAGGACCACGACCTCGCCCTCGTAGCGAGCCCCGATCAACTTGAGCGCGGCGCCTGTGAGAGGAGGACACTCGACGAGCGAAGACGGGACGCCGGCGGCGTCCAGGCGGCGCGCAAGCCGGCCCGCATCGCTATCGACCATCACGCCGCCGCTGGCCGAGAGGGCCTCGCGGTGGAGCCAACCAGGGTCAGGGGGTGCGGTGCGCCACACCGACGCAACGACCCCGGCAAGCATAATCCCACCCGCAATGCCCAAAATAAGCCCCGTACGGTGCCACCGCGGCGGCAGGTCACTTGAGGGCAGGCCGCCGGGGGGGAGAATGAACGCTTCGGCGGGGGGATTTCGTAGCAGCGCAGTGTGGACCACCAGGCGGGCATCGGTGTCCGCCGCGGGCTCAAGCAATCGGTACGCCGCAACAATGGTGTCGTCGGGCGGCGTCCAATCGAAAAACAAGTCCACGAGGTAGCCAAGTCGAGCGCTCGGCGGCAAATGGCGAACACCCGTCTCGTCGGGAGGTTGGGGGCCCTCCGGCAAAGGTGCGACCTCCGAGAACGAGGCGCAGGCGTGATCGTAGAGGGCATGGCCCACTTGTTGCGAGACACCCTCGTCCGCGCGGAACTGCGTGGTGCGCCCCTGCAGGTCGAGTCGAAAGGAGGCCATCCAGCCGAGAGCCTCGCGATCATGATCCACGAGCGCCCGAAAAACCGTCCACACCGCGCCCGCATGGGCATTCCACAGCTGGATGAACGCCGCGCCGGTACCCGCGCGCAAGGCGCGTAGCAGGCGAAATTCGGCGAGGTCCAGGAGCGCGAGTGCCATGCGGCGGAACATGCCCGGCCCGAGGCGAGAGGGCAAGCGTAGCGCTGGAATCGATGGCGTGTCAAAGTGGATGCGACATGACGTTCATTCTGGCCCTTACTGCATGCGGCACCCCCGAGCTTCCCGGGCGGGCAGCGTGGCGAGACACAACGCCGATGCCTGGTCCTGACCCCGCAATTGCCGCAGGTGGGGGTGAATACTCCGCAAATGCGGCGCTCGCGGCAGGAGTGGACACCGTGATCCTGCGCCCCCCCCAGGACGTCGTCCGCTTTGTCGCTCTCGGCGATGCCGGGCAAGGCAACACCGGGCAGTACCGGGTGGCGGATGCCATGGCCTCCGTTTGCGCGGTGCGCGGCTGCGACTTTGCGGTGTACCTTGGGGACAACTTCTACAACGATGGCGTCGACGACCTACGCGACCCGCAGTTCGAGGAGAAGTTCGAGCTCCCCTACGCCGACCTCGAGTTCCCCTTCTACGTCACCCTGGGGAACCACGATTACGGCGCAGGCGGCTCGGGCTACGAATTCTGGAAGGCGCCTTTCTATATCGAGTACACCGACCTGTCCGAGAAGTGGACATTCCCTGCACCGTTTTACAGAATCGACGCAGGCGTGGTCGAGCTGTTTTCGCTGGATACCAACGCGATCGTCTGGGGTTTCTTCGACGATCAACTCGCCTGGCTGCAGGAACGCGTGCCCGCCTCCACCGCCCCATGGACCGTAGCCTTCGGGCATCATCCCTACCTTTCGAACGGTCACCACGGCAACGCAGGCTCCTACGACGGCCAATCCGGCAACGGCATCGGCGATGGGGAGTATGTGAAAGAGGTGTTCGACCAAGCCATCTGCGGCAAGGTCGACCTGTACCTCTGCGGGCACGACCACAGCCGCCAGTGGCACGAAAACAACTGCGAAGGCACCGAGCTCATCGTGAGCGGCGCCGGGGCGACCACCACGAGCCTCGAGGACCGCAATCCCGTGCGGTTCGAGGCCGACACCGAGGGCTTTCTGTGGGTGGAGATGAGCGCGACCCAGTTCGTGGGCGCGTTCTACAACGAATGGGGCGAGCTCGACTACGAGCACACCCTACAGCGCTGACCCACGAAGGTCTTCGCTAGTTGCCCTGGCCGCGAATCAGGAAAATGCCGCCAACGCTCGCGGTTGAGGAGTCGTAGCTGGTCACGCCGAGGAGCAGATCGTCGAAGCCGTCGGCGTTGGTGTCGCCCACGAAGTCGAACGAGGCTCCCAGCGCATCCGACGCCACCATCCCGGTAAAGGTGACGTCTGCGGTCGAGGATGCGTAGGTTGCAGCGCTCAGCGGCCCATACCAGAGGGCCGCAGCACCCGCGCCGCTGGCCGGTACGTCGGCGGAAGTCGCGCCGACGCCAAGGTCGTCGTTGCCATCGCCGTCGAAGTCGCCGCCGCCGGCGACAGAACGCCCGAAGAAATCACCCGACGCCCCGCCCATAAGCGTGATCGCGGCCGAAGTGGTGGCAGCGCTGACCACCGGCCCGGCGAACACATAGGCCGCGCCCGAGGCGACGGTGCCGTTCGAATCGCCGTCGGCTCCGACCACCAGATCGCCCATGCCATCGCCGGTGATGTCACCCGCGAAATCGACGGAGCGACCGAGCTGGGCGGCGGAGACCGCCGGACCGTCGAGTGTCGCATCCGCTGCTGTGGTCAGGGCCGCGCCCGTGAGCGAGGCATCGCCATAAACGACATAGACCGTGCCGTAATCGGAAGCGCCGTTGGACTTGTAGGCGCTGATCGCCAGGTCGTCGATCCCATCTCCGGAGATATCCGGGACCATCGCCAGCACCTGTCCGGCCTGGTCGGACGCCGCCGCCGTACCGGTGAAGGCCGCATCGGCCGCGGTGATGAGCACGGTGCCGGTTCTGCCCCCGAAGAACACCCCGGCCAAGCCGTCGTAGACTGAGGTGCTGCTGCCCGTGTCGTAGCCGTAGGCACCCACAACCACGTCGTCGAGCCCGTCGTCGTTGACATCGTAGCCGCCGGACACGTCGTACCCAACGTTGTCGGACCCGGCGCGGCCTTGAACCACGAGCGACGCCGAAGTTTTGGTGAGCGAACCGACCGGGTCATCGAACACATAGGCCTCGCCCGCGACAGAGAACGTGCCGACCTTCATGTTGGTCGCCCCGATCACCACCGCCATCGCATCGGCCGAGGCGAAGTACCCCGCCGCCGAGACCTGATAGCCAAGGTAATCGGCGTTCGTCGTCGAACTTGCCGTAAACGTCGCGAAGCCTGTTGCACTCTGCGAAAGCTCGGTTCCGCCCGCAGAGGTATCGGCCTCGTAGAGCCACGCCCGCCCAGCATTCGCGATGAGGCCAGTTGGATCGTACTGATTCGCGCCGAAAAGAATGTCGTCGGCTCCATCCCCGCTGATGTCGCCAACGCCGGCACCGCTGACCCCCACATTGTCGCTCGCAGCGATTCCGTACCAGTAGGCCTGATCGACGGCGGTCACCAACCCCGTGCCTGCAAGCTCGCAGCCGCTGTCGGTTCCCGCGCAGTCGTTGATCAACAAGTCGCCGCAGACTGTCGGTGCGCCTGGGTAGACGCTGCTTTCGTCGTCGTCGCAGTCGGTACCATCGGCCACATGGTCGGCAGGAGCCGAGCACGCCGACGTCGAGACGCCGGAATCGCCATAGCCATCGGCGTCGGTGTCAGCGTACCAGAGTGAGGTCGCCCCCTCGTCGATCTCTGTGTCGCAGTCGTTGTCGATGGCATCGCACAGCTCGGCAGCGCCCGGATAGACCGTCGTGAGCGTATCGTCGCAGTCCGAGCTGTCCTCCACATACCCGGCCGGCTGATCGCACACGGACACACCCACCGAAGCATCGCCGAACGCATCGGAGTCCGCGTCCATGTAGAAGGAAACCTGACCGACAGCGCCGCTGTCCTCGTCGTCCGCCAATCCGCTGCAATCCTCGTCCACACTGGCGGCGTCACAGACCTCGGTCGCACCGGGATGAATCCCGGCATCGGCGTCGTCACAGTCAGTATCGTCGAAAACATAGTCGGAAGGCAGATCGCACGCGGCAAGAGACGCATCCGCATCCCCGGACCCATCGGCATCGTCATCCAGGTAGCCGTCGGTTTGACCCATTGCGCCGCCGTCGTCGTCATCGGCCGCGCCCGAACAATCCTCGTCGACATCGGATGCGTCACAAACCTCGGCTTCATCGGGGTTCACCGCCCCGTCTGCGTCGTCACAATCCGTGCTGTCGCTGACGTACCCGGAGGGCTGATCGCAGTCGATGTCGGCCGTGGCGGCGTCACCGAAACCATCGGCATCGGCGTCCGCAAACCAGGTCGCCACATCGACCGCACCATCTTCGTCCACGTCGCCATCGCAATCGTCGTCGTCACCATCGCAACGCTCATCCGCCGCGGGATTCTCGGTGCCGTCCGCGTCATCGCAATCGCTCTCGGGTTCGGCGTCCGTCCCCTCCCCCGCGTCTCCACAATCATCATCGGCCGAAACGACCGTGGCAACGCTCCCAATGGGACGGTACCCATCGCTGTCCCCATCCTCCCAACATTGCTCGCCCCCATCGCAGTCCTCGTCATCCCCGTTTCCAGTAGTCTCGATAGCACCAGGATAATCACCACTGTCGGCGTCGTCACAGTCCGAAGCGTCCGCCACGTAGCCGCTGGGCTGATCGCACAGGGACACGGGCAGGGTCACGTTGCCATAGGTGTCGCCATCGGAATCGACGTACCAATCGGTCTGACCCGTGGCCGTGGCGTCGGCATCGTCGGCCGCGCCCGAACAATCTTCGTCGACGTCCAGAGCGTCGCATCGCTCCGAAGCGGCCGGATAGGTGCCTGCCGCTGCGTCGTCGCAGTCGGTGCTGTCGGCCACGTAGCCGACCGGTTGGTCGCAATCGAGGTCGGAGATGCCCGCATCGCCATACCCATCGCTGTCGAAATCAACGTACCAGACCGCCACGTCGATGGAAGTGTCTTCGTCGATCAGCCCGTCGCAGTTGTCGTCATCGCCATCGCATCGCTCGTCCGCAGCCGGGTTCTCCGTGGCGTCGGTGTCGTCGCAATCGTCGCCGGAGGCGGAGTGGCCCGCCGGCATCTCGCACGCGACGTACCCGGCGCCCGCGTCGCCGTAGCTGTCGGCGTCGGTGTCGGCGTACCAGGTAACGGCGTCGATCGCGGCGTCCTCGTCGATCGCCCCATCGCAGTTGTCATCCAAGCCATTGCACGATTCGATCCCGAGCGGGCTGACCAGCGCGGACGTGTCGTCGCAATCGGTGTCGTCAGCCACGAATCCGGACGGGAGCGCGCACGCCACGGCTGTCGCGGCCGCATCCCCAAAGCCATCGCCATCGGCGTCGGCATACCAGGTCTCGGCGTCTATCGACGCATCTTCGTCGATTTCGCCGTCGCAATTGTCGTCGTCACCGTCGCATCGCTCGTCGGCCCCGGGGTACTCCGTGTCGTCGGAATCGTCGCAGTCGCCTGCGGAAGCCAGCCAGCCAGCCGGTTGGGTACACGAAACCACGGTTGATGCGGGGTCGCCGTAGCCGTCGGTGTCCACGTCGGCGTACCAGACTGCGGCGTCGGAGGCCGAAGCCTCATCGACTTCGGTATCGCAGTCGTCGTCGTCGCCATCACAGATCTCGACCGCGCCGGGGAACTCGCTGGCGTCAGAGTCGTCGCAATCTTCGGTGTCCAGCACATAGGCAGCCGGCCGATCACAAGCGACGAGAGGCGTTGCGGCATCGCCATAGGTGTCCCCATCGGCGTCGGAGTACCAAGTGGTCGCATCCAACGCCGCGGCTTCATCGATCGTTCCATCGCAGTTATCGTCCTGACCATCGCAGTACTCGTCGGCGCCCGGGAAGTGGGTGGCCTCCGCATCGTCGCACTCCTCACACGCCGCCCAACCATCGCCATCTCCATCCGCGTAGCCGACGGATCCGTCACAATTGTAGTCGTTGGGGTCGCTGCAATCCGTTTCGCTCGCATTGGGGTGCCACGCGGCGCTGTCGTCGTCACAGTCTCCGTCATAGCGTGCATACATCTCCGGTTGTTCGCAAGCCAACGTCGTAATGTCTGTTCCGTAGCCATCCTGATCGGTGTCTTCGTAGAAGGTGATCGCGTCGGCCGCCCCGTCGTCTACGGTGCCGGAACAGTCGTCGTCGACACCGTTGCAGAGCTCGGTGGCCCCCGGATTGACGTTGCCGTCGGCGTCGTTGCAGTCCTCGCAGGCCGGCGTGCCGTCGGCGTCCGCGTCCGCAAAGCCCACAGATCCATCGCAGTTGTAGTCGTTCGGGTCGGTGCAACTATCCTCGACCGCGCTCGGGTTGTAGGTAGAATCCGCGTCGTTGCAGTCGCCGGCGATGTCCACAAAGCCTGCCGGCGCGGCACAGGCGCTAACGTTTACGGCGGGATCGCCGAACCCGTCGCTGTCGCCGTCGGCGTAGAAGATCACGCCGTTCGTGGCTTCGTCGTCCACCATGCCGTCGCAATCGTTGTCGAGACCATCGCAAAGCTCGGCGGCGCCGAGATGCACGGTGCCATCCTCCTCGTCGCAATCCTCCTCACCGACAAATCCGTCGCCATCGACATCAAAGTCGCTCCCGGTCTCCTTCCCGCCGGGAGTGGTGGTGGCCGGGTCGCAACCGGCGGCCAGGATCAGGAGGAGGAGGGAGCTGCGCATGTGAAACCTTAGCTGAGGGGACGTTAGCCCCCGGACACATGGCCCGCAAGCGACGACTCCGCGACTTTCCGGTCAGCCTGGGACGGGAGGAAGGAGCGGAAGCGGAAGCGGCTTCAGGTCGATGAGCGCATCCACCAGATCGAGCGTGAGCAAGGCGGGGTTCCCCGACCAGACGATCTTGCCCTCGCGCACGAAAAATGCATGCGGAACGCCGTTTACCTCCCACGAATCGGTCATGGACCCATCCTCCTTTCCAATCGGGAAGCGCAGGAATCCGGCATGGATAAAGGCGGAGAGCTGCTCCTCGGTGGCACCGCGGCTCATGGCGGTCACACCGATCATCCCCAAGCCCCGGCCCTCATAATCCCGACGTAGCAGTTCCAACGCCGGCATCTCGTCTTGGCAGTGAGGGCACCAGGGCTCGAAGAAGATCACCATGGTGAGCGCGTGGTCTGCGAGGGAGCCGGGTTCTGACACCCACTCCCGCACCGCCATCGGCGGTGCGGGAGTGCCTACCCGGGCAAGGTCCGTCTGCCACCCCTCCACCATCTCGCGCCAGGGCGAGGTGGGCCAATCCGCCACAAACTGGGCGATCCCCGCCTTTGTAGAGTCGATATCCACCCGCATCACGCTGACCTGGATGGCCGAAACCTGCGCCTCGGCCGAGGCCTTAAGCGGACCAGGGGCGTCAGGGAGGCTTTCAAACGGGTCGGTGACCGGCGCCGGCACATGCGCGCACCCGCCCAGACCCCACACCCACCCCAGGACGCCCGCGAAGACAAACATCCGGGTTCAGTCTGCGAGCTGCCAGATCGCGTCGACGATGAGGGCGGTCGTGGGCCAATCCCAGCTCTCACCGAACACGGCGAGATCGGTCTTCTTGCCATCGCCGTCCTTGTCGATCTTGCTGTCGGTGAGGGTAGCCAACGCCTCCAGTTGTTCCTGCGGCGTCGGGTCTTCGTCCCAGAACTCGTAGGCGTTGACACCGAGCAGCTTGGCATCGATGGCAGCGAGCGCGGTGACGGCGTCAGACTTGTCGGCCGCCGCCGGACACGAACCCTTCGGCAACGTGTGGCCGTACTTCGCATCCCGCAGCGCATTCTCGGTGATCAGCACCACGACGCGCTTGCTACCGCTGCGAAAGCCCATGCCCCCCACCGTGCCGCTCCCGGAAACTCCGCTGTCGTAGTGCCCCGCAGCCTTGCCGCCGAAGGCATCCCCCCCAGATTTCTGGAACGGCGCGATGTCGTAGTCTGCATCGAGCTTTCCATCGCAATCCTGGTCGTACCCATCCCCTTCTGCTGCCTGACGAATCGCCTCCAGCCCATCCCCCGGACCATCGCCACCCCAAGCCAGCTCCAAGGAACTGGCCACGCTCGCCAGCCGCCCGCGGTCGTCGGTCAGTTGCGTGCCGAAGGTGTAGGGTTCACCCCCCCAGGCCGTAAACCATTCCCCGTCCACATAGTAATCATCAAAGCTGGCGATACCGACTGAAACATCGGCACCGCTCACGACGAGGGCTTCGCTGAGGGCCGTGGTGTTGAGCGCGAGGTCGGCGTGGTAGCAATCGTAGAAATAGGCGATGTCGATGAGCAGCACCACATCGATCTTTCCTTCGGGCACATCCGTGCCTGGAATGACGACTTCTCCCGAATCCTTTCCGGAATCAAGGGCGATGGAGGTGTCTTCCGATTGGGGGTCGAAGCTGTCTCGCTGCTTCGGGTCCAGGTTCGCCGGATCGTTGCCCGCGGCGAGGTCGTAGTCCGAACAGGAGACGGCGAGCAGGGCAAGGGCAAGGCAGCGCATGGCGATTGTTGGTAACCGGATTATCGGCGGGTCGTGCGCTTGCCCCTCACCTTGCTGATCCCCTTTTGCCTGCCCCTGGCCTGCCCCGCACCCTCGATCGAAACACCGACCTTGCCGCTCGAAGCGCGTCGCAAGGCACTAAGCGACGACCTCCGCGCGATCGTGGGAGAGCTTGAAGCGGCCGGCCGTTACGACTGCTGCATTCAGAAGCCTTGCAAATTATGCGCGATTCGAGCCGGAGGTTGCCGCTGCGGGGATGCAGCCCGCGACGGCGAGCCCGTTTGCGAGGAGTGCGCCCACATGTGGCTGAAGGGCCAGGGGGCCGAACCCGTAGAACCCTCCACGATCCGGAGTTTTCTGGAGGCGGAGCGGCTGGCCAACGGCGACTACGGCGCGATCTGCGGGCCGCTGCCGACGCAGGCTAGCTCAAACTAGCTCCGAACCACGGAATCAAACGTGGTGCCACGGAACTTCCGCCAGCCCTGTCGGGCGTCGTAAAGCGTGTGCGCCACCGACTGAATGCCCGCGACCGCGTACTGAAGCCTTCCCGGGTTCCAAAACTGGCCTTCCACGAGGGGATGGTCCTTGTCCACCAGGCCGGTCTCCTTCGCCAGTTCGTGCAACCGCGTGTGTGGGTAGATGCGGATGGGCTGCATCATCAAGAGGGTGAACAGCCGAAGGTGACCACCGAGCTCCCATCGGGCGTGCGCCAGGAACTTCACGATCGCGGCTAGCGACTTCAAATCCTCGCCCGGACTATTCAGGAAGAAGCTGTACTCCACGTCCATGCCATGCCGCTTGGCCACATCGACGGTGTACAGCATGTCCTCATAGCGGAAATTCTTGTCCAGGTTGCGGAGCATCCGGTCGTCCACATGGTCGGGACTGAACGACAAGAGGCCACATCCCGCTCGCTTGAGGGCCACCATGAGCTCGTCGGGAAGCGTGTTGCGATGTTCGTTGAACCAGGCCGACCACTTGACCTGTAGGTTTCGCCTCGTGATCTCCTCGCAGATGGCGATCGCATGGGTCGCCGGGATGTTGAAGATCTGGTCGCACATGAACATCTGATCGACCCCGTGATCGACCACGAGGCGCTCCATCTCGTCGACCACGTCCACCGGGGCACGCATGCGAACCCGGTGCCCAAGCAAGAAGGTGTCGGAACAGTGAATGCAGTGCAGGGAACATCCCCGCTTGGCTTGAATTCCCACCGATACAAACGAAGACGCGAGGTACGGCGCGTGCGGAACCATGTCGCGCACAGGCGCGACGTTGTCCTTCCACTCCACCCCGGGAGGTTGACCGGTGTAGATCAACTCCCCGTTGCGCCGGAAATACATCCCTAGAAGTCGCTCGGGATGGGCCACATCGTCGAGCAAGTCGCGAAACCGCAGCTCGGCCTCCCCCCACACACCGATATCGATCTCGGGCAGGCGGGCCATCATCACTTCGCTGTACAACGAAAAGGCTGTTCCTCCGGCAATAATCGTGACACCGTGCGCGACACGTTTGATGAGTTGAATCGCTTTTTGCTGGGGTTCGAAGTCATCCGTGTGAAGGTGAGGCATCCCCACCTTCATGTTGCGGAGCGAAATGCCGACCACATCAGGTTGAAACTCGCGGACCTTAGCCTCGAGCGCCGTGTAGGGGTCCGAACGGAACAGATTGACGTCGAAGATCTCCACCGCGTGGCGATCACGAATGTGGGCCGCCAGGTAGGCGAGCCCGAGCGGGTACACCAGTTCCATGTCCAGAGCGGTGAAGGCCTGTACGAGCAGCACGCGCATGGTGCCACCATAGCCCTTGGGCGAGGCCGCCGTCTGTCGGGCGGGCTACAGGCTCGGCGACCGCCAAACCCAGCGGCGCTCAGACGAGACCCGGAATGCTGATTCTCGAGAACGAACTGCTCGCTCGCCACGGGTACTGGCGCGTGGGCGGTCCCCTGGAGCGGCTGGTGCTGGTCGAGAACCTCGCGGACCTGCGTGCGCTCCCTCGCGTGGACCATGTTTTGGGCAACGGCTCCAACCTCCTTGTGCCGGACGTGGGGCTGCGGGGCGTGACCGTGCGGCTCGGCGGCGCCCTCCGAGAAGTCGAAATCATTAAGGAAGATGGCAATGAAGTGACGATCAGGGTCGGGGGGGGGCTCTTGAACTCGGTGCTGTTGCAGCGGCTCGAGAAGCTGGATCTGGGCGGACTCGGGTGTTTGGCAGGAGTGCCGGGTACGATGGGGGGGGCGGTCGCGATGAACGCCGGCACCGCACTCGGTGAAATTGCCGAGCGCCTCGTGGCGGTGGAAGGCATAGACGGAACGAGGTTGCGCCGCGACCAACTGGACATGAGCTACCGTGAAGGGAACTTGCCTCAGGGCTTTGTGGTGGTCGCCGCGGAACTTCGCGTAGGTCGCTCTCAGCGAGCGGCCGAGCGTGAGCAGGTGCGGAACCACCTCGCCCGAAGAAGGGCCACCCAACCGCTGGACCTACCGAGCTGCGGCAGCGTTTTTCGCAACCCCCCCGGTGACCACGCCGGGAGATTGATCGAAGCCGCAGGCCTGAAGGGATGGCGTTGCGGAGCCGCCGAGATCAGCGAGCGCCACGGGAACTTCATCGTCAATCGAGGGGGGGCGACCGCCCACGACGTGATGACGTGCATTCACGCCGCGTGGAGCGAAGTTCGGTTGCGAACCAGCATCGCCCTGGTCCCGGAAGTGCATGTGCTCGGCGACTGGCCGGCAGCACTCTGGCCGCTTTCAGGTTAGTTCGGCGTCTCCACGGGAATCCGCCATGACTTCAACGCAGGCCGAGATCGACGTCAGCTACAGCGTATCGAACGAGTTCTTTAAGCTCTGGCTCGATGAAAACATGCATTACACCTCGGCGGTGTACCAGGCGGCCGACCAGTCGCTGGAAGCGGCCCAGGAAAACAAGGCTCGTGTGCTCTATGACTATGCCGAGCTAGGCCCCGACAAGTCCGTGCTCGACATCGGCTGCGGCTGGGGCTCGATGATGGACTACTGCGTGCGCCGCGGCATCAAGCGGGCCGAAGGGGTCACGCTTTCCACGGCGCAGGCCGAGTGGTGCTACTCGCGCAACCTCGACAAGTCGTCGATTCACATCTGCGACTATCGGGCATGGAAGCCTGCCGAACCCTATGACGGACTCGTCTCCATCGAGATGATCGATCACCTTTGCTCCCCCGCCCAGGCCCGCGAAGGCAAGGCGATCGAGATCTACCGCGAATACTTCAACAAGTTGGCCGAATGGGTCCGTCCGGGCGCCCACTTCGGCTTCCAGGCGATCCTGACCAACCGCATTCCGCGCACCCGGAAAGACCTGCAAGACCTGCAGTTCACCGCGGATGTGATCTTTCCGGGCGGCCGCAACCCCCGGTTGGAAGAGCTCGTGGCCGCCGTGAACCCCAGCTGGGAAATTCAGACCCTCCAAACCCTGCGAACAGACTACGGCCGCACCACGGGCGAATGGCTGCGCCGCATGCGTCTGCACGAAGCCCACATCCGCGAAACCTGGGGAGACGCCCTGTTCGACGATTACGAGCGCTACCTCGACACCTGCGTACGTGGCTTCGCGGCCCACTGGTCGAGCGACGTCCAGATGAAGCTGCGCCGGATCTGAAGGCTGCCGGGCGGGCAGGACCCCTCGGGTGCCCGCCATTCGGAGCTAGTCGGAGTACCCGAAGTGGAAAGGCTCATCGCCGCCCTGCTCGGGCAGGGATGCCTCATTCTGAGATCCATCCAACGCGATCATGTAGTACCACATGCCGCTGGAGTGCTGCTCCTTGCCGGCAATCGTGGCCACCCAATCATCCCCTTCAGCCGGCCGAAGGAAGCCGATGCTGTTCCAGTCCTTGCTGCTGTCCGTCTCGTTGCGGAAGTACAAGGTTGCGAGGAAAACCCCGGTACCCTCATCGCTGATGTTCGCGGTGAGCACGACATCTTCGCCGCTGGGCTGGTTCTCCGTAAGTGGATCGAACACGATTGTGGGTTCCGCATCATCGACCGCATCCTGGAATGCCGAATCGGTGCCTCCCGTGGGTCGCGACTGGGCCACCACCTCCTCGGCACAGCCCCACAGCACGATGAGCGTAAAAGGCATAGCGACTCCACCTTGCGCCAGTGTAGCGCACATAACTTAGGGCGGCGTGCCGCCTGATCTCAGAATCAGCCGGAAGCTGGTGAACTTCGCCTCTCTTCCGGCCTGGTAAAGGGCCTTGGTCAGATGCTCGTACTGCGTGTCTTCGTCGGCAACGACCATCACAACCCCGTCGAACGGGGCCCCGCCGCGTGCAGCCACGGCCTGAATGAATTCCCGCCTCAGGGTCAGGGCCGCGCCAACATTCGCCCACTGTGCAGGGGTCATCTGCCCGCTCAGGACCAGAACGTTCCCCTCCGCATCGAGCACCGGCTTGCTGTCCACCATCACCATCTTCTTGGACAGGATCAGCGATACCGCTGGCACCATCTCCGCAGAGGCGGAGCTGGGCGGCAGCATAAGATCATCATTCAAGCTGATGTTCTGGGGCGCAGATTCAAACTGCTTGATCAAAAAGACCAGGATGATGGTCATGATGTCCATCATCGCAGTAAGGTTTAGGCCTTCGATGGCGCTACCAATCTGGGCGTGCTTCCTCCTCCGGAGCATGATCTCGTCGTCAGACTCCTGACTCGGTGCACCCTCGCGAGGGTCGGCACTGTGTGCAACAGACGGCGTCATTGGGGCACCACGGCACCAAGCGTGACCTGAGGGAAATCAGCGCGCGCGGCGTCGAGAACCTTCACCACCTCTGAGTAGGCGATGCGGCCATCCGCAGAAACCACCAAGGTCTCGGAAAGCTCCGGGATCTCCACCTTCAACTGATGAAGGCGCGCCGTAATCCCGGCGTAGTCTCCCTTCTTGACGAACTGCTTTCCGCCGGACCCACCGCCGCCCAGAATGTTCACTCCTGCCTGGACGATAGCCAGCGACAAGAAGGGCTTCTGTTCACCCCCACCCGCGCCGCCTGATGCCAAGGTCGGAGCGATGAGCGGAGCCTCCTTCAGATAGGCCAGAAACGCCGTAATCGTGACCATGAACATGATCAGATTTATCATGATGTCCAGGTAGGGCACCAGGTTCAGTTCCTCGGTGCCGCCGCCGCCGCCTGCCACGCGCTACGCCTTCTTCTGCTCGCCCTCGGCGGGGCGATAGCCCTTGCGCCACTGGGCGTGCACGTTGACGAAGTGGAAGAGGGCGTGTTCGGTCTTCTCGACGATCTTCACAACCTGATTGTTCAGAATCAAGTGGAAGAAGATGCACGCCACGGCGATGCCGAGCCCAAATGCGGTATTGTTCATCGCCTCGGCGATACCCTTGCTAAGCGCGGCCGCCTTCGCATCCTGGGACAACCCGCCGACCGCCACGAAGGCCTTGATCAAGCCGAGCACGGTGCCGACCAGCCCGATCAGCGTCGAGATGTTGGCGATGGACCAAAGCCAAGCCACCCGAGCCGTCACCAGCGGACGAACCTCCATCAGCGACTCTTCCACTGCGAGCATCGGGCTTTCGAACCCGTTGCGCATCAGCTTGAGCAAGTTCCGGGTTGCCCGGGACATGGCTGGCATGGGAATGGCCGAACACACCTTGGCAGCCGCCTCGATGTTGCCTGCCTGGAGGTACCGATCAACCGAGGCCACAAAGGGCTTGTCGTTGATCCCGAAGATCGTGAAAAGGGAGTAGGCCCTCTCCACAACGACCGCCAAAGCGAACGCAAGGAAAAACACGTTCACTACCATGAACGGCCCGCCTTCCTTGAAGAAACTGATCAAAGACTCCATGCACTCTCCATCCGTGCGCCCAGCGCGTATCGAACCGTCGGAACTCGGGGAATGTGACTCCCGCGAAGGAGTCTTGTCAAGTCAACCTCGTGCTGTCATCAGACCGAACTGGCCCTGGAGCCCGTCCGCCGAAGAACCTACCACGCTCTTGCCTCTGTGACCGCACTCTGGCGAAGAGAGTTACCACATCGCGGAGGTGAGTCACAATACTTCGTTTACATCCTGCAGAATCGCGCCCGTAAAGGAACGGTAAGCCCACACACTCAGCCCCCGACGGTCGCCACGAGTGGCGCGATCAAGAGCGCGACGACGCTCATCACCTTGATGAGGATGGCCACGCCAGGACCCGAGGTGTCCTTGAACGGGTCCCCGACCGTGTCCCCGACGACCGCCGCCTTGTGGGTGTCCGACCGCTTGAGGTGACCCTCGCCGAGGCCACCCTTCTCAATGTACTTCTTGGCATTGTCCCATGAACCGCCGGCATTTGCCATGAACAGCGACATCGAAGCACCCACCGCAAGCGCACCGGCCAGGGTTCCGGCCAGCCCAGCCGGCCCCAGAGTGAAGCCGACCGCGACAGGGCCGAGCACCGCCACCAGTCCGGGAAGGACCATCTTGCTGAGCGCGGCAGCCGTCGCGATGTCCACGATCGCCTTGGGCTGGGGCTCCGCAGTGCCTTCACGAAGGCCAGGAATTGTGTCGAACTGACGCTTGATCTCTTGCACGATCGCGCCGGCAGCCTGGCCGACCGCAAGCATGGTGCTGGCACCGACCACGAAAGGAAGCACGGCACCGACCAGCAACCCGATCAGGATCTGCGGGTTGTCGAGAGCCAGGTTCATCGCTTTCATGCCGTGGAGCGCACGGGTGTGACCAACCTCAAGGCTGTACGCCGAGAACAACGCCACGACGGTCAGCGTGGCCGAGCCGATCGCGAAGCCCTTGCCGATGGCGGCGGTGGTGTTGCCCACCGCATCGAGCTCGTCGGTGATCTCACGAACCGCGGGCGGCAATCCAGCCATCTCGGCGATACCACCAGCGTTGTCGGAGATCGGTCCGTACGCGTCTACCGTCATGACAATGGCGGTTCCGCTGAGCATGCCGACAGCGGCAAGAGCGATCCCGTACAAGCCAAGTTCGCCCATCGCCTGGTTGGCGATGAACGCCACGCCTGCAACGAGGAGGAGGCACACTGCCACAGATTCCATGCCGACCGCCATGCCACGGATAACATTAGTACCCGCGCCTGTTTTCGCAGATTCCGCGACCGCCTTCACGGGGCCATAGCTTCCCGTGTAGTACTCCGTGATCAACCCGATCGCAGCGCCACCGATGGCTCCTGCGGCGAGCGCCACAGTCACGGACATCTTGACGTGGAACATGGGGAGGACGAGGGCGGTGATGCCCACCATGACGACTGGCGGAAGCACCATGGCCGCACGAAGGACGACAGAGGGTGTGCTGTTCCGCATCGCACGCGCGACGAAGATGCCGCCGATGCTCACCACAAGTCCAATGCCCGACAGCACAAGGGGCAGGCCGACCGCCGTTGCGCGGGCATCACCGCCGGAGCTGACCAACTGTTGGATCGTTGCCTCATCCACCGTGAGTGCGATCGCCATCGTCGCCACGACGGCCGCCACGAGGCTCTCGTAGATGTCGGCA
>CAMBIK010000057.1 GCA_945867435.1 Klebsiella pneumoniae | reverse complement strand
CGTCAGGTGGGCTCTTCGGGGGGGGGGCCACAGGCAGCCGCACCGTAGCCGACGCGCTCCAGCATGCCGCAACGACAGACGCCATCAAGGCGGTCGTGCTTCGCGTCGACAGCCCGGGAGGCAGTGCGTTCGCATCCGATGAGATCTGGCACGCCGTGGAGAACGTGAAGGCCGCAGGGAAGCCGGTGGTCGTGAGCATGGGGGGATACGCCGCCAGCGGCGGCTACTATGTGGCTGCGGGTGCAGACTCGATCTGGGCTGAGCCGAGCACCATCACGGGGTCGATCGGGGTCTACGGCGGCAAGTACAATGCAGAAGGTCTCTTCGGAAAGCTGGGCATCAACACCGAAATCACGGCGAGAGGGCGCAATGCGTCGATGTTTTCGCTGTCCAGGCCCATGGATGCAGTCGAGATCGCGGCCTTGGACCGGCTTATCGGCGAAACGTACAGCCAGTTCAAGGACCGGGTGGCTACTGGGCGTTCGTTCACCGCGGAACAGGTGGAGGAGGTCGCGCGTGGCCGAGTGTGGTCGGGTACACGCGCGAAAGAAAAGCAGCTCGTCGACGCCCACGGCGGCTTCTTCGATGCCCTGGACGACGCCAGAGTGCGCGCGGGGATGGACGCCAACAGCCCCTTCACGCTGGTGATCATGGACCCGTGGACGGGCCCTTCGGCACAAGGGAACTCGTTGGTCTCCCTGGCTCACTCGGCCGTCGCCGCGTTGACCCCAAAACTCGAACTTCCAAAGGAACTACGTAGCTTCTGGCAACTCACCGCTTTGAGGGACGAGCATGTCTTCGCGCTCCTGCCCTACGACGTGATTGTCCGGTGACCCCCCTCTCCCGGCCGCCCATCAAAGTGATCGTTTGCGACGACGACCGTGCCGTGCGCGGTGCACTGAACGTGAACCTGAGCAAGGCCGGGTACGCGGTCACACTGTGCGAGTCCGCGGAGGAAGCGCTGGAGCGAATGCGGTCTGAGCCCATCGACGTGCTGCTCACCGACGTAAATATGCCTGGGCGATCAGGCATTTCTCTGCTTGGTGAGGTTCGCCTTCACTGGCCGGACACGCGGGTTGTGGTGATGACCGGCTTCGGTTCCGTTGCCGACGCCGTTTCTGCCATGAAGGATGGGGCCGCCGACTACATCATCAAGCCCATCGGACGCGACGAATTGCTGCTCCTCCTGGGGCGCGCTCTGGCGAACCGGGCGCTGGTCCGCGAGGTGCAACAGCTCCGGCGGGAAGTCGATGCGAAGTATGGATTTTCAAACTTCGTTGGTTCGACACCTGTCATGCACGAAGTGTACGCTCAGGTGGATGCCGTAGCGGACTCGAACACCCTCGTGCTCGTGCAGGGGGAAACCGGTACCGGAAAGGAGCTCATCGCGCATGCGCTTCACTACCGGTCGCGCCGCGCACAGGCTCCACTGGTGGTGGTGAACTGCGGCGCTCTGCCCGAAACCCTTCTGGAGTCCGAGCTCTTCGGACATGAAAAAGGGGCATTCACCGGCGCGATGCGTACCCATCAAGGCAAGTTCGAACAGGCCGATGGCGGCACGCTTTTCTTGGACGAGATCGGCGAGGTTCCCGCCAGCGTCCAGGTTCGCCTGCTCCGCGTCCTGGAGGGCGGCGCCTTCACCCGGGTCGGGGGCGAGCGTCCAGTGAAGGTCGACGTGCGCGTGATCGCCGCGACCAACCGAGATCTCCGAGCGGAAGTTCGAGCGGGAGCCTTTCGGGCGGACCTGTTCTACCGCCTGAACGTGTTCCCGATCCGCATGCCGCCGCTCCGCGCCCGACTGGACGACATCCCCCTGCTCGCCCGTCACTTTCTCCAACAGTGCGCCGAACATCATGGCCGTCAACCCCCCATCCTTACGGTCGACGCCGAACAGCAACTGAAGCGCTGGCGCTGGCCCGGCAACGTGCGCGAACTCGAACATCTGATGGAGCGAACCCTCCTCCTCAGCGGAGGCGGCGGAGAGATCCGGTCCTTCCACATGCCCGAGGAGGCCTACGGGGAATACGACGTGACAGGCGACGATCGACGAACACCGGGCGAAAACGCTCCGCGGCTCAATGCCATCGATGCGGGGGGACTCCCCGCGATGCTCGACCATTGGGAGCGGGCGCTGATCGTGGAGGCGCTGGAAGCCGAGGCGGGCGTGCAAGCGCGGGCAGCGAGGCGACTCGGCATCAGCAGGTCGAACCTAAACTATCGGATTACTCGACTGGGCATCACCCTAAAGGATGTGAAGTTCGCCTGAACGCATCGGCAACGCCACCCTCAGGGGTCGAAGTAAAGCGCTCGAAGGGCATCGCAGTCCAATGCATCAAGATCAACCGAGGCTTCGGTACACTGCTGGTTGGCCGCCTCGATCTGCCGGAGTTCAAGGCCCAGGCGTTCCGTTTCCCACTGGGAGCGACAGCGGTCCCCATACGCGACGCGTGCGGTGGCATCGAAGTCTTCCCAAGTGGCACCCCATTCGCCAAGGCAGCCTTCAAGAGCCTGTGCGGTCGCGGCACAAAGCTGGTGGCATGTGTCGCTGGTGCATGCGAACAGGAGGAAGAGCACCCGGACGGATAACCGCTCGCCCTTAAAAACGAAGGGCCGACCCTTGCGGATCGGCCCCACGAGAAGGTGGCCGGGGACGGGATCGAACCGCCGACACGGGGATTTTCAGTCCCCTGCTCTACCAGCTGAGCTACCCGGCCCTCAGCACGCCGCTTCTATGCGTAGTCGGAGTGCGCGTCAACCCCCCGGGTCGAGCCGGAGTACGACATCCTCAACGAGCCGTGCACAGCACGCAAGTCGCTGCCCAGGCGAGTCGAGAAAGGGTTCCTCCGCAGGGTCGACCGGGCCGAGCACCCCCGAGACGACCCGCACGCGACAGGTATTGCACGCTGCGAACCCCCCGCACGCCGTTTCAATCAGGATGCCGTGTACTTCAGCCACTTCCAGAACCGTCGCTCCGCACGCGCCCTGGACAACGCGGCCGAGATCCTCAAAGGTGACCCGCACCGCGACTACACGTCGAAGCTGGTACCGCAGCCGCAGGACCGCTTGACGTTGGGGTTTTCGATGTGAAAGCCAGCACCGATGAGCTCGTCGCGGTAATCGATCTCGGAGCCCTTGAGGTACTCCTTGTGCAAGGGATTCACGAAGACCTTCACCCCATCAAAGGTAAACACTTCGTCTTCCGGCTGCGCTGCTTCCTCGAACTCAAGCTGGTAGCTGTAGCCCGAACACCCACCGCCCTGCAGGCCAAAACGGAGGCCAAAGCCATCCATTGCGTTCTCAGTGAGCATGCGCTTGATGTGGGTGACAGCCCCATCGGTCATGCGGACCGCTGAATCGTGGAGGACGACAGGCACGAAGTTGAGCGTTTGAGTGTCCATGTACCCATGCTAATCACGCGGGCCGCGAATCGGCGCAGGTCATCCCATATTTTGATAGCCCTCGCGGGTGCGAATACTGATTGTGGACAACCTGGACAGCTTCACAGGCTCCCTGGCACAGCTTTTCCTGACGCTCGGGGCCGAAGTGACGGTGGTGAGACACCAACTCCCCGCAGATGCCGCCGCCTTCGACCTCCTGGTGCTTTCGCCTGGTCCCGGCCGCCCGGAAGACCACGCGTTGACGTTGGCGGCGCTCCGAGACCTGAACCTCCCAACGTTCGGCGTTTGCCTCGGCATGCAGGCCATCGCGCTTCACTTTGGCGGCGAGGTAATCCCGGCACGCAGGATCGTTCACGGCCGCACGAGTCGAGTTTTTCATGACTCGACCTCGATTTTTTCTAGCCTCCCCTCCCCCTTCCGGGCGACCCGCTACCACTCCCTGGCCGTGGGGGGCCTACCCGACTGCCTCGAGGTGCTCGCACGCACCTCCGACGGCGAGGTCATGGCGCTCAGGCACCGCACCCTGCCCATCGCGGGCGTGCAGTTCCACCCGGAATCCGTACGATCAGAGCAGGGACTTCCGCTGATCTCAAACGTTTTGGCAACGCTGAAGGGATGCGTCTGATCTCGACTACTTTTTCCTGCGCCCGCCGCGACCCAGCTCGCCCGCGATGCGATCCAGCAATCCGTTCACGAACGCCCGCGACTCTGCTCCCCCGAAGCGCTTCGCCAGTTCGATCGCCTCGTTGATGGTCACGCTCGTCGGGATATCTGCCCTCTGTACGAGCTCCCACGTTCCGAGCCTGAGCACGTTGCGGTCCACCACGGGCATCCTTGCCAGACGCCAGTTTTCACTCGCCGCCTCGATCCGCGTATCCAGGGCATCGCGGTCATCCATGACGCCACGGACAAGCTCCGTGGCAAACTCAATCTCCTCCAGCGCCACCGGTTCCTCGAGCGCCTCGCCCAGCTCGTCGAGCTGAGACGACCACAGGCCCGCAAGCGCGCCAGACGCGCCGCCTCCCCCCACATCCGCGGCATACAGTGCCTGCAACGCGAATTCCCGC
This sequence comes from Klebsiella pneumoniae, assembly GCA_945867435.1. Classification (GTDB taxonomy): domain Bacteria; phylum Myxococcota_A; class UBA796; order UBA796; family SXON01; genus SXON01. Next base: position 14,660 of record CAMBIK010000057.1, on the reverse strand, counting down.
GCGCGACGACGACCGGCCTTCACGGCTATGCCAACTTTCGCAGCAGGTCGACCATCTCAATGGCCGAAAGCGCCGCTTCAGCACCCTTGTTCCCCATCTTGGTGCCCGCGCGATCAATCGCCTGCTCGATGCTTTCCGTAGTCAGCACGCCGAAGATGACGGGTACCCCGGAGGCCGCGCCTGCACCGCCCACAGCCTTTGCCGCCTCGCCAGCAACGTACTCGAAGTGGGGGGTGTCCCCACGAATCACGCAGCCGAGGGCAATCACGGCGTCGTAACGGCCGCTATCGGCAGCCTTGCGGCACACCAGACCCAGCTCGAATGCACCGGGTACGCGAATGAGATCGATCTTCGCTTCCTCGGCGCCGTGACGAACCAAGACATCGACAGCACCGCTCACGAGACTATCCACGATGAACGCGTTGAAGCGGCTTGCCACGATCGCGTAGCGACCGCCCCGGTCAACAAGGTTTCCTTCGATGATACGCGGCATGGGCTACTCCTGGGCGCCGGTGACCCCGAGCAGATGCCCGAGCTGCGTACGCCGTGATTCAAGGAAGCGACGCCTATCCGGATGAGGCGCGATGGCCAGCGGCACTCGTTCGATGACGCGGATGCCGAAGCCCTCCAAACCAATGATCTTCCTTGGATTGTTGGTGAGGAGGCGAAGTTCGCGCACGCCCAGGTCAACGAGGATCTGCGCCCCTGTGCCCAGTTCCCGCAGCGCGTCCGGTGCCTTGGGAGAGGTGAGCTCTGGCGTCAGATGCTCGCGCAGCCGATCCAGCAGCGAACCCTCGTCCCCGCCGTCGATGTGAAGGTAAAGCAGGACTCCCCTTCCTTCCTTCGCGATGGCAGCTAACGCTCCATCGATCTGGGCCGCGCTATCGCTGGTCTGGACCTTGAAGACGTCGGCGGGCCCACACGCAGTCTGCACCCGCGTGAGCACCGGGCCGGGCGAGGAAAGATCGCCGCGGACCATGGCAAGATGAAGACCGCCGCCCGTGGCGCGGTACACCCGAGCTCGGAACTCGCCGTGGTCGGGCGTGGAAACCGTGGCATCGATCTCCACGTTGACCAGGCGCTCGTGGGTGAGCCTCCAACGGATCAGGTCCGCGACGGCGACGATGCGAATTTCATGGCGAAGGCCGAACTCCTTGAGCTCCGGGAGTCGGGCCATCGTGCCGTCGGCATTCATGATCTCGCAGATCACCCCCGATGGGAGCAGACCCGCGAGCCGGGCGAGGTCCACGCTGCCTTCCGTCTGACCGGTGCGGACGAGCACACCCCCATCGCGCGCGCGCAGGGGGAAAACATGGCCCGGAGTCACCAGGTCGTTGGCACCCATCGCCGGGTCGCTCGCCACGAGGCAGGTTCGGGACCGGTCCGCGGCGGAAATGCCCGTGGACACCCCTTCCCGGGCTTCGATCGAGACCGTGAACGCGGTCGAGAACGGCGAACGATTGTTGGTAGCCATCATAGGGAGCCCAAGCTGCTCGACGCGGGCCTCGGTAAGCGTGAGGCAGATCAGGCCGCGAGCGTGGGTCGCCATGAAGTTAATCGCCTCTGGGGTGATCTTCTCCGATGCGATGACCAAGTCGCCCTCGTTCTCGCGATCTTCGTCATCCACAAGGATGACCATGCGCCCTTCGCGAATGTCCTGAATCGCCAACTCCGCCCGGCGCTCGGGCGTCGTGGGCATGACTTCAAAGCTCATTTGTCCTCCTGCTGCGGCGAAAGCGCCTGAAAAACATAGCGGGCGAGCACGTCCACTTCGACGTTCATGCGGTCCCCCACCTCGATGGAGCGGAATCCGGTGACGGCCGCAGTGTGCGGGATGATGCCGACGACCACGGTCGCGGGGCCGGTCTCATTCACCGTCAGGCTCACGCCAGACAGCGTGATGCTCCCCTTCCTCACGAAGTAGCGCATCAGCGAAAGTGGTGGTTCAACTTCAACTTCAAGGAATCCAAGCCGACGGGAGAGCCGCTTGACCACGGCGATTCCATCCACATGTCCGCTGACGAAGTGGCCGCCAATCCGGTCGCTGGCGAGCAGGGCGCGCTCCAGGTTGAGTTGTCTACCCGCCGAACACGCCGAAAGGGTGGTCAGTCGAAGGGTTTCCTCCCCCGCAGTCACTTGGAACGCCACTCCGTCGATGTCGTCGACCGTGAGGCATACGCCATCACACGCGACGGATTCGCCCAAGCAAAGGGACGAGAAAGGTGCTTCGATCCAGAGCCGACACCCCGTCCCCGCCTGCGAGACCGAACGAACGATGCCCTGCGCCTGAACCAGCCCCGTGAACATTCGGCGGCGGCTATCATGCAACGGGGGTCGGGGCTCGCCGCCCCTTCCCCTACCGCGGCGGCCACTCGGGTACCCGACCTTCGAGCTCCAACCTACGGTTTCCGACCTCCGGCCCCCTGCGCGTTGGTAACGCACTGGGCGTGTCGCTGTCCCCATCCCACCCAGCCGCACAGCGGACCACGGATGTGTCACTGATGGCGCACTGGCGTTTCATGCACTTGAGAGGCGCGGAACGCGCATTGGGTGACGAACCGGAAACCGCCCATAGGATCGGGGCGCGGCCTATCCGCGTTCCAACCCGAGCCTCAAGTCGTCACCGACGCGTTCCACGTGGTCGAAGCGAAACGCGGGCGCACGGGCCAGGGCGTACCCCTCGCCCCCCACAAAACCCGGGCCGCCCGCGAGCACCCGTGCGTTCACGAAGAGCTCGATGCGATCCACCACGCCGGCGTCGAGGAAGCTCCGGTGCACTCGCCCCCCCCCATCGACCAGCACCCGATGGAGACCGCGCGCCGCAAGATCGCGAAGAACTTCGCCGAGATCCACGCCCACACCCGCGCGCTTGACGCGCACAACGCTGGCGTTCAGACCAGGATCCACGGCATCCGGCACCGCATAGATCAACGCGGTTCCCCGCCGCAAGACGGCCGAAGCGAGCGGAGTACGGAGTTGGGTGTCGAGGATCACCGGAACCGCATCGCGACCCCCTGGAATCCGGGTGGTGAGCTCCGGATCGTCTGCGAGCACCGTTCCGACGCCCACCACGATCGCATCATGCTGGTCACGCAGTCTGTGGCTCAACTGGCGGGCCGCTGGACCCGTGATCCATCGGGCTTCGCCTTGTGCGCTTGCGATGCGCCCATCCAGCGTGATCGCCGCCTTGAGGGTGACCTCGGGCAAGCCCTCGGTGTGAGCCCGGATGAAGCCCAGCATCAGCCGGCGGCACTCCCCTTCCCGCACGCCCACATCGACCACCACTCCTGCGGCCCGCAGCTGCGCGATGCCCTTGCCAGCGACAAGGGGAAAGGGATCGACCGTTCCCACGACCACCCTGAGGATCCCCGCCTTGAGAATCGCATCGGTACATGGCGGCGTTCGGCCAAAATGACAGCACGGTTCGAGCGTGATGTAGATAGTGGCACCGCGCGTATCGATGCCGCCCCGCTCGGCGGCTGCGAGCGCATGCGTTTCCGCGTGAGCCTGGCCGACCGGTTGGGTCCAACCCTCGGCGACCACCATGCCATCGATGACGACCACCGCCCCGACGGGCGGGTTGGGCGCGGTCCGACCCAGCCCGCGGCGCGCCAAGTCCAAGGCAAGGCCCATGAATCGTTCGTCGTGGTTCACTCGCCCTCCGCCCGCTCCAGGAGCGGCCTTAGCACTTCGAGGAAGTCCCCAGGAGACGTAATCTCGTGGTACACGGAGGCAAATCGGAGATAGGCCACATCGTCGAGTTGGCGTAGTTCAACGAGCGCAAGCTCGCCAATCTCGCGGGTAGGAACATCGCCTGAGCGCTTCGCGAGCTCACGTTCAACGCGGGCGCAAGCGGCATCCAACTGTTCTTCGCCCACGGGCCGCTTCCGACACGCCAAGCGGAGACCCGCGAGCAGCTTATCCCGATTAAAGTTCTGCTTTCGACCATCCCGCTTCACGACGTCCGGCAGTCTGAACTCAACCCTTTCAAAGGTCGTGAATCGGTAGCTGCACGCCTGACACTCACGCCGACGACGGACGCTGTCCACGGCCTCGCGGCTATCGACGACGCGGGTTTCGGCGTTCTGACAGCTCGGGCAATCCATAGTGCGGCAGCCTACCCTAGCCCCGGAGCCGGGAATGCGTCGGTCATCGCCCGCACCTCGCCTCGGATGGATGCAAGGCGAAGTTCATCCTGATTGCCATCCAGAGCATCGGCCACCCAGCGCGCCACTTGCCTGGCTTCCGTGGTGCCGAGACCGCGTGTGGTCATGGCCGCCGTGCCAATGCGAACCCCGGAAGTCACGAAAGGGCTGCGCTTTTCGTTGGGCACCGTGTTCTTGTTCACCGTAATGCCGGCTCGGCCCAGGGCCGCTTCGGCATCCTTCCCGCTGTAGCTGCGGTCGGAGAAGTCAAGGAGCATGAGGTGGTTCTCAGTACCGCCTGAGACCAGGGAGAACCCACGCTCCACCAAGGTTTCAGCCATCGCGCTCGCGTTATCAAGCACCTGCTGGGCGTACACGCGGAACGACGGCTCGAGCGCCTCACCCAGCGCGACCGCCTTGCCGGCGATCACATGCATGAGCGGGCCGCCCTGTGTGCCGGGGAAAACCGCGCTGTTGAGGGCCTTCATCCTGTCCTCGGTGGCGAAGGCCATCCCGCCCCGCGGCCCGCGGAGCGTTTTGTGGTTGGTCGTCGTCACATAGTCGCAGTGGCCAAACGGAGTTGGGTGCAGGCCCGCCGCGACGAGTCCCGCGAAGTGCGCCATATCCGCCAGGAGCAACGCCCCGACCTCGTCCGCGATGCTGCGAAAGGCCTCAAAATCCCACAACCGCGGATAGGCGCTGGCCCCCGTTACGATGAGCTTCGGGCGTTCGCGGAGTGCAATCTCCCGCACCTGGTCGAGGTCGATTCGACCCGCGGCGTTCACGGTGTAGTGAACGCCTCGGTACAGTTTTCCGGAGCTGTTCGCAGGAGAACCGTGGGTAAGATGCCCACCGTTCGAGAGATCCAGCCCGAGAAGGGTGTCGCCGGGCTTCAGTGCCGCCAGGTACACCGCAGCGTTCGCCTGCGCCCCCGAGTGCGGCTGCACGTTGACCCCCTGACTGCCAGGGAAGAGGCGAAGCGCACGTTCGCGGGCCAAATCCTCGACTGCATCCACGACTTCGCAGCCGCCATAGTAGCGCTTGCCTGGCAGCCCTTCCGCGTACTTGTTGGTGAGCACGCTTCCCACGGCCTCCATGACCGCGGCCGACGCGTAGTTTTCGGAGGCGATCAGCTCAAGGTCATGCCGCTGGCGCAGCCGCTCACGCTCGATGAGGGCGGCAACATCGGGATCCTGCAGGGCGAGGGTCATGGAACTTCCGGGGGGCGGGCGCCGCTATCATGCAAAGGGGGAGAGGGCTCGCCACCCCTCAACTACCGGCGTTCGAGCTTGGCGAACTTGGCGATGCGTGCCTCGTGGCGGCCCCCCTCGAAGGCGGTGCCCAGGAAAGCGTCCACAATGTCGGCCGCGAGCCCCGGTCCGACCACGCGTGCGCCGAGGCAAACCACATTCGCGTCGTTGTGCTGCCGCGTTGCGCGAGCGGTGAAGGTGTCGCCTACGACCGCCGCACGCACCCCCGGCATACGGTTGGCGGTCATGGCCATACCCTGCCCAGTTCCGCACACAAGCAAGCCAAAATCGGCCTTTCCCGAGGTAATAGATGCACATGCGGCGATAGCGTAGTCCGGATAGTCACACGAATCGGAATCGTGACTGCCGACGTCTTCGACCTGGTGGCCCTGGACGCGCAAGCGTTCCACGAGCGCCAACTTCAGACTCAATCCGCCGTGGTCGGAACCGGTAACGATGCGCATGTGGTTGCCCCCTTCCGCGACACGACTACCCTACTTGCCGAGCGCACGCCCTTCCACCACCAGCGTACATGGACCGGACGGCCCACCTTCACAATCAGCCTTCTCGTGGTCCAACCAGAGAATAATACGTTCACCCACCAGCGTGTTCACGCCTTCCGCAAGTCGGGGTTCGCCCGTCAGCGTGATCTTCCCGGTCGCGCCAACCAGCTCAGCGCGGGCGGCGGCGGCGCGACGGTCGCCGTGTTCGACCAAGACCCCGCCGGATGCAACCACCGTGTCGACGCGATCGCTTCCGGCATAGCGAACATCCAGCGATGCACACCGCAGGGTGACGGGACCGCGCACCACAACCACCTCCCCTTCGAAGTGGGCAGTGCGATTCTTCAAGTCCCACGCCGAGCGCGCCGCGCGAATCTCAAGCGGCTCCCCGACGGTCGGATCGGCCGTAACGGTGGTGCCCTTGGCCGCCATCGCTGCCCCACTCCCAAGGTCGGCACTTCCGCCAGCGAACGCCAGCGTGTACGCCCCCGTCGGCGTCGCCGCACTCACCACGATGCCTTCGCCCCGGGCGAGCAAAGGAAGGGGCTCCAGGGGGGGCGCAGCACACGCCCAAAGCAGCGGAAGCACCGCCGCCACGCTATTTTGCCTCAAGCGCCGATGTGGCGGTGGTGGCGCGGGCACCGGAGCCGGCGCGAACCCGATAGTCCACTGCCGCGCGGACGAATGCGGAGAACAGCGGGTGAGGTGCCAGTGGTCGGGACTTGAACTCCGGATGAAACTGACACGCCACGAACCAAGGATGAGTAGCAAGCTCGATCATTTCTACAAGCTTGCCGTCGGGCGAGAGGCCAGCGATGGACATGCCGTGGCTTCCAAGCAGCTCGTGGTAGGCCGGGTTGACCTCATAGCGATGCCGATGGCGTTCGGAGATTTCCGCAGTTCCGTAGATGGATTGCGCGCGACTGCCCAGCGCCAACTTGCACGGGTACGCCCCAAGACGCATCGTGCCGCCCAGGTCGGTAACGTTGTGCTGAGCGTCCATCAGGTGGATGACAGGGTGCGCCGAGGCGGGTTCAAACTCACTGGAGTGCGCCGCAATTCCAGCCACGGAGCGGAGGAACTCAACAACCGCAAGCTGCATTCCCAGACAAATCCCAAAGAAGGGAATCCCGTTCTCCCGAGCGTGGCGGATCGCCGCGATCTTCCCTTCTGTGCCCCGACTACCAAAGCCGCCAGGGATCAGCACCGCATCGCAACCTCCCAGCAACGCGGCGACGTTGCCGGCATCCAATTCCTCGCTATCAATATAGCGTAGTTCGACCTTGGCTTCGTTCGCCACTCCGCCGTGGGCGAGCGCCTCGTTCAGCGACTTGTAGGTATCGACAAGATGAACGTACTTGCCCACGATCGCGATGCGGACGTGGTGCACCGGGTTCTTGGCGCGGCGAACGTACTCTTCCCAGCGCACCATCACGGGGCGAGCTGCGAAGAACGAAAACTTGTTCAGGAGCCGGTCGTCGACGTGCTGCTCGTGGAAGACCAACGGAAGCTCGTAGATGTTGCCAACGTCGTGCGCGCTGATCACATCATCGACCACCACGTTGCAGAAGCTGGCGATCTTCTGGCGCAGCTCACGAGGAATCGGAACGTCGCACCTACAGATCAGCATGTCCGGCTGAATGCCGGTAGAGAGGATCTCCTTCACGGAGTGCTGCGTGGGCTTGGTCTTCATCTCGCCCGCGGCCTTGATGTAGAAGACCGGCGTGACGTGAATATAGGCCACGTTCTCCGCACCGAAGTCGGCACGCGCCTGTCGGATGGCCTCCAAAAACGGCAGCCCCTCAATGTCCCCTACGGTGCCGCCGACCTCGACGATGCACATGTCGCAGTCCTTGACCCCTTCCTGGATCAGCCGCTTGATTTCATCCGTGACATGGGGGATCACCTGAACCGTTCGACCTAGATATTCGCCCCTTCGTTCCCTTTCAATCACGTTTCGGTAGATGCGGCCCGTGGTGAAGGAATTGCGTTGAGACATGCGCGTGCTGACGAAGCGCTCGTAGTGGCCAAGGTCGAGATCGGTCTCGGCACCATCTTCGGTGACGAAAACTTCGCCATGCTGGTAGGGCGACATCGTACCCGGGTCGACGTTGAGGTAGGGGTCGGCCTTGATGTTGGTCACGCGAAGGCCGCGTGCTTCCATGATCGCGCCAATCGCAGCCGCGCTAAGGCCCTTTCCGAGCGAGCTGAGCACACCCCCGGTAACGAACACGAACTTGGTCTTCATGGCCGCGCCCTCGGAAGTCCGCGGCCTATCCGATTTCGCCGTTCCCAGCGCGACGGGCCGCGAAGATCGCTCTGACGTGCTCGAGATCGGCGGCGGTATCCACGGCTGGAGCTCCCGTGGCGACCTCGACCACCCGGATGGGTTCCCCGGCCTCCAGCCAACGGAGTTGCTCCAGGCTCTCGGTGCCCTCGGTTAGGGAGGGGGGCAGCCTGACCACGCTCTGGAGCGTCGCGGGCCGAAAGGCGTACACGCCGACGTGAACCCGGTAGGGCCCGCCAAGGGGCACCGCACCCCGCGAGAACGCGAGCGCCCTTCCACCCTCTCCCACCACGACTTTCACCCGCGCAGGGGATGAGGCCTCAGAGGGACACAGCGGAGCCGCACCGGTCGCTATTCCGTAGGCCGCGCCTTCGGGATCCAGCAGCGCTCGGGCGATGGCGAGCAGGCTATCGACGGGTACGAGCGGCTCATCCCCCTGCACGTTGAGCACCACCTCCGCCGCGATGCCCTTCAGGGCGGCGGCGATGCGCGCCGTGCCATTGGGATGGTCGCCGGTCAGCAGGACCGCTCCCCCCGCCGCCGCGACCGCCGCCGCAATCTCAGTGTCATCCGTAGCGACGAAAACCCTGCTAAATCCCGCCTCACGCACGCGGCGCCAGGTGGCCACGACCAGCGGCTGCCCACCGACATCCGCGAGCATCTTGTTCTGCAGGCGCGTACTGCCCCTTCGAGCAGGAATTCCGACGACTACCCGCTCGCTCAGAGCGAGCAATCGTCGCTGCAGTCGACGTGCTCGCCGAGCGCGTTGGCGCTCAGGTCATTTCCGGAGCAAACATCCAACGCCGTATTGATACATGTCATCCCATACCCAGCGTTTACCGAGAAGATATTGTTGGTGACCGAGGCGGTCACCGAGTCGAGGCTCAGGCCATCCTGGTCGCCGCTCATCGCCGTGGAGCTGTCGATGCTCACGACGCCGTTTGTGATCGCGAACGCCTCGTAGGTGGCCCCCTCGATCTCCACGCCGCTGATCGAGATCAGCGGTTCCCTCGTGCCATAAACGTAGGTGTACGTCGAGTAATCCATGATGTAGGAGTAAGCGCCGCTGCTGGTCACGCCGTAGCCTGCCACATCCACGATGCTCACATCCTCCATCGACCATTCGGAGAACCCGGTGATGGCCACGGCGGTGCCGCTCACGGTGTCGAACGAGATGTCGGAGAGCAGGGCGTAGCCTTCATCCTTGGTGGAAGCGGAGAGCGTGATCCCGCTCCCGGCCACCTCGGCGATCTCGAGGCCATCGATCTCCACTTGGGGGGCCCCGCCAGCCCAATAGGCGTACACGGCGTTACCCGCCGCGCTTTCAACCTGCACATCGGTCATCTCGACGGTTGCGTTGTAGCCGTACACCACACCGCCAATCGCCGAGCCGATGGTGACGTTTTCCAGATTCAGCCCCGCTGCGTTGAGCGATTCGCTTTCGGGGACGCCGTCGAGATCGCTGTCGTACACGGAGTAGTTGCCGTAGGCATAGAACGCGGGTTGACCGTAGGCATAGGAGTAGCTGTACCCCACGACCTCCGTGCCATCCGCAGCGATATTCGTTTGGGAGTAGGAGTAGGCGTACTCCCGGAGGTCGCCGATGGTCAGATCCTCCACGGCGGAAGTGCCATAGGTGTTGTACACAACGTAGCCGCCATGATCCAGGACCGTGTTGCCGCTGAACCGGACTGGATCGGTCTCGGTGCCCATGTACGTTGCGAGAATCGTGCCGTTGTACCCCGACCAGGTGTTGCCCGTGATGTCGCAGCCGGCCATTTCGATGTCGAGGCTGTTGTCCCCACCGGTGAACGTGTTGTCCTTGATCAGGCAGCCCGTTGAACCGTTGGTGATGAAGTCGCGGCCGGCACCGCTCTGCACATAGCGATTCACGCCCCCCAACCCATACCCATCGTCGTATTCCGAGATGTACCAAGCCGCCGTATCGACGAAGGTGTTGCCCTCGACGACAATTGCACCCTGATAGTCGAAGATCATGCCGTACTCGGTGTTCTGTTCGGGCGGCTGACTGAAGGTAGAGCCGCTGACGGTCATGCCGCTCTGGAAGTTGATGATCCCCGAGCAGACATCCGCACTAAACGCGGAAGAGGAGACGGTGGCCGTGCCATTCACCGCCGACAACCCCCATCCCTCGCTGCCGGCAAACGTTGAGTTCGTGACCGTGGCGTCGCCGTTGTAGATGAGCAGCCCCGCGCCTCGGTCAACGCTGGTGTAGTAGGCCCCGTCGACTTCGTAGGTGCAGTCGTACACTTGGCTCGTATCAGGCTCACGCACGCCCGTGATGCTCACCGCGTCGAACGTGGCGGTGGCGTCCGTGATGTAGAAACCCCAGCGGCCCACGTTGTCGACAGACACGTTGCTCACGGTCGCCGTGACCGAACCGTTGTTTCTGGCAGGCGCAACAAAGGCGCCGAAACTTTCGTAGTCGGAGATCGTGAGGTTATCGATCACGACGGAATCCGCCTCGATGTAGACCCCGCCGCACTGACCGTTGAAGGCCGAATAGTCGTTGGAGCAGGAGATGAGGCCCTGGGTTTCGCCGCCATTGAGCTGCACGACCGTGTTGGTGAGCGTGACCTCGCTCTTGGTCGTGACCACGATTCCCTGCGTGGTCGCGCCGTAAATCATGATGCCATCCGCCGATAATGTACTGCCCGACGCGTAAACCCCGTATGGGGTGTCGGTGAACAGATCCCCATCGAGCGTGAGGGCGCCGTCACTGACCAGCACGCCCACCAAATCGCCGGTGGTCACGATGTTGTGGCTCATGGCCACGGTCGCACCGTCTCCGTAGATGGCGAAGCCGTCCGAACCATCCGTGGACGTCTGCCGAACTCGGTCGAAGATGTTGTTGGAGGCGATGAGCTGGGCATCCCCGGTGGCCCAGATCCCGTAGCTGCTCGTTTCGGTGAAAACCGAGGCATCCACGGTAGCCGATCCGCCGCTCAGGAAGATCCCGCCGTAAACGGGGGTGAGGAAGGTCGACCCGCTTACGGTAAGGTTGGTGGCCAGGTTGGCCTCGATGCCGTAGTTCGCGGGGCTGTTGAAAACCAGGTCGCCGACGCTGACATCCGCAGCGGCATCCACCGTGACTCCGGAGCGCGTGCTGGTGATGGTAAATCCAGAAACAGCACCGCCATCGCCAATAATGTCGAAAGCTGGCTCGTTGGTCGGGGCATCGATGAACGTGGTGGCCGAGCCTTCGCCCACGACGTGGACGCCCACGTCGACGACCACACTCTCCGAGTAAGTGCCGGCGCACACATTTACGGTATCGCCTACCACCGAGAAGCCGACCGCCTGCATGATCGAGTCGAAGTCGCCCTCAAGGCCATTGAGGTTGATGCAGCCCGGAGGCCCGTGGTCGATGTCGACGATTTCCCCGGTCTCGGAACCGCCGGACGTGTCTTCGGAGTCCTTTTCGGATCCGGGGCAAGCGACGGCGAGCGTGAGAACGGGCAGAAGTAGAGCAACGCGCATGAGGGACTCCAACGGCTCGCTCACGGTAGCCCCCGGAGCGAATTTCCACAAGGCGAAGGGTATGGTGCCGGTCCGCAATGGGCTCCGGGCGTTAGGGCGGGTGCCCTTGGAGGCACGGTGGATCCTGAACGCAAGGCCCTGCATGACGCCCTCGATCGCCACGACGCGCTGGCGCTAGCCGGCGGCGGGGCCGAAGCCGTGGAAAGACAGCACCAGCGCGGAAAGCTGACAGCGCGAGAGCGGGTCGACTCCCTCTTGGACGCGGGAACCTTCCGCGAGCTTGACCGCTTCGTGGTGCACCGTTGCAGCGACTTCGGCATGGAGAGCCGAAGGGTTCCTGGCGATGGCGTGGTAACCGGATATGGCCGGATCGAAGGCCGTCTTGTGTATGTGTTCGCGCAGGACTTCACGGTTTTCGGAGGTACCCTGTCGGGGGCCTACGCCAAAAAGATCTGCAAGATCATGGACCTCGCGATGAAAAACGGGGCCCCCGTGATCGGGATGAATGACTCGGGGGGGGCGCGGATCCAGGAAGGCGTGGAAAGCCTCGGAGGTTATGCCGATATCTTCCTGCGAAATACCCTGGCGAGCGGTGTCGTTCCGCAGTTGAGCGCAATCCTGGGGCCGTGCGCGGGTGGCGCGGTCTATTCGCCCGCGATCACCGATTTTCTGGTGATGGCCAAGGGAACGTCCTTCATGTTCGTGACCGGCCCCGACGTGATCAAGGCAGTGACTCACGAAGAAGTCACCCAGGAGGCCCTGGGCGGAGCCTCAGCGCACACCCAGACCTCCGGCGTGGCCCACTTTGCCGCCGAAGACGAGCAGGGTGCACTAGCCATCGTTCGGGCCCTGCTGGCCTACCTCCCCCAGAACAACATGGAGGAGGCACCACGCCGGCGCACCGACGATCCCGCGAATCGTGAAATCCCAGCGTTGGATGAACTGGTTCCCGGCAACCCCAATCGTCCGTACGACATCAAGACATTGATCACCGCTGTGGCCGACGACAGCCACTTTCTTGAAGTTCAGCCCGACTACGCAGCAAACATCGTCATCGGCTTCATTCATCTGGGCGGAAGAAGCATCGGAGTGGTCGCGAACCAGCCCGCCGTGCTGGCCGGGGTGCTCGACGTGAACGCATCCGTGAAAGCGGCTCGATTCGTACGCTTTTGCGACGCATTCAACATCCCCCTCTGGGTCATTGAGGATGTTCCTGGGTTCCTTCCCGGCACCGCGCAGGAACATGGCGGCATCATCAAGCACGGGGCCAAGCTTTTGTACGCCTTCGCGGAAGCCACCGTCCCCAAGATCACCCTGATCACGCGCAAGGCCTACGGCGGCGCCTATTGTGTGATGAACAGCAAACACCTTCGCGCCGACTTCAACCTCGCGTGGCCGACCGCCGAAATCGCCGTGATGGGGGCCGATGGTGCCGTGAACATCATCTTTCGGAACGAGCTGGCCCGAGCGACCGACCCCGCGCAGACGAAGGCCTCGCTCGTTACGACGTACCGCGAACGGTTCGCCAACCCCTATCGCGCCGCAGAACTTGGCTTTATCGATGAGATCCTGCGCCCTCGGGACACCCGCGTACGCCTCATCGAGGCCTTCGACTCCCTGGAAAACAAGCGTGAGAAGAATCCGCCGCGCAAGCATGGCAACATCCCGCTGTAGTAGAGAGGCTTGCCAGCGGGAGCACTCTGGATTAGACGCGCCACCTCGTTCGAAGGAAGATCCATGGTCCGCATCCGACTCACCCGCACTGGCGCGAAAAAGAAGCCCTCCTACCGTCTTGTGGTCTCCGACAAGCGCTCGCCGCGCGATGGTCGTTGCCTCGAGTATATCGGGCATTACAACCCGATGGTCGAGCCTCCGGTCGTCGTGATCGATCTCGCGCGTGTCGACTTCTGGATCGGCAATGGCGCTCAGCCCTCCGACACTGTGGCCGACCTGATCAAGCGCGCACGCGCCTCCGCTCCGGCCGAGGCCTAGTCCGATGCAGGCGCTCCTCAAGCACATGATCCAGGGCCTTGTGAAGTCCCCCAACGCACTGCAGATCAACACGGTTGAAGGCGAGGCCAGCGTTCTGTATGAGCTGACCGTCGCTCCCAGCGATGTTGACTCGGTGAAGGGAGCCGGCGGGGAAACCCTCCGCGCCCTCCGGACCGTACTCAGCGCGTCGAGCGGTGAAAGGCGTGCGGTGCTCGAGCTCATCGAGCCCGGTGCTCCGGCAGGCGAAGCGTCGGCCGAGTAGCGACCGATGGCTGACCGCATCGAGCTAGGCTCCGTGGTCGGCGTGTTCGGCGTGCGTGGAGAAGTACGCTTACACCTCCATAATCGCGAGGAAAGCGTGCTCCGCGAAGCGCAGAGCGTCACGTTGATTTCGCCAGAAGGGTCCGAGCGAGTGGCGACGATTTCCGTACGCCCCGGCGCGGGGAAGCGGATCATCGGCCGAGTGGAAGGCGTGGCCACCCCGGCGGATGCGGCCGCGCTCATCGGTTGGATCGTTCATATCGAGCGTTCCCAACTGCCCGATCCCGGCGAGGGCGAGTTCTACGTTGCCGACCTCCTCGGACTGTCGGTGGAAGATGAAGACGGCACGGCTCTCGGCACCCTCGTCGATGTCATCGCCGGCGATCGTGACATCTGGGTGGTCAAGACCGAAGGCGGCGAAGCCTTTTTCGTCGCAACCTCAGACTCGCTCCGAAGGGTAGATCACGAAGCTGGTGTCGTGGTCATCGCCACCGGGGCGCTGACCGCGGGCGAGTAGCCAATGCGAGTCGACGTGCTCACGCTGTTCCCAGAGATGGTGACCCCCGCCCTCACGCTGTCGATCCTCGGCAGAGCCGAGCGGGCGGGAAGCTGGAGCGTGGGCGTCCACAACATTCGTGACCATGGGCGTGGGAAACATCGCACCGTGGACGATTCGCCGTACGGGGGCGGAAGTGGGATGGTCATGCGCGCCGACGTCGTG
>CAMBIK010000056.1 GCA_945867435.1 Klebsiella pneumoniae | reverse complement strand
CGGCGAGGTCCGCTTCGGTGGCGTGCGTCCACGGGAGCGGGAGCACGAAGGGCGGCTCTTCGACGAGCGTGGCCGGGGTGTAGGGGCGGTCCCAGCCTTCCAGTCGCCTACGATCCAGGTCATAGGCGGCTGGATGAAAGTCCGGGAAGCGAGAGGCGAAGCGAGGAAAGAGGCGAGCGTAGAAGACCTGCGAATCCACCATGCGGCCGGGCGGCCAGCCCTCCTCGGCGTGGAGTGCGTCCAGGGTGGCGCGCACGTCGGATTCGATCGCAGAGACCGGCACTCTCCACTCGGGCCACTGGATGGCGAGGCGGGCAGCGAGCTCCACCGCAAAGGAGCCCGCATCTTTCAGAACCTCCGTCGGCTGACCACAATCCGCGCCGAGCGCGGCGCCGAGGCCTGAGGGGATGGGGTGGTCGCTGGCCACCGAATCGTCGTCATCGCCCGCGCAGCCGAAGAGCCGAAGCTGCGGGTTGATCTCTGCCCGAAAGTGGATGAGCGCGGAGCTGCGCCGAAGCACCTCGGCGAAGATGGAGCTTCCCCCGCGCGAGCTGGACGCGATCACCACGACATCCCGCGCAAAGCGGGCCACGTCGACCGCGGGAAGGCCCGTGCGCAACTGCTCCACCCGCGCCCGCACGATGCCAGGATCAACGGCCACGGAACAGCCCCCGCAGCTTGATGCGCCGCAGCAGCCACGAGCGGCCCCACCGCCGCCGTGCGTTCCGGTCTCGTCGCAGCGAGCGCAGCTCCACCTTCAGCCGAAGCAGCCCATCGAGGAACCGCCAGCGGAAGCGGCGAAGCCATTCGCCGGGCGGCGACAGGGCTGGCAGTCCCGGCCCATCTAGGGCGTAGCCGAGGCGCACCATGGTCGGACCCGCGATCGATTCGACGGTGCCGATCTCCTCGGGGCTCAGGTCGCGCCGATAGCGGGCCAGTCGGTCGGACTGCATGGGTGCGGCCGTGTTCTTCCACGACTCGGAGAGGTCGGCGGACTTCCTGGCTTCCCGGTCTTCGAACCATCGCAGCATCGCTGGCTCGAAGGGCTCGTCGACAAAGGAGCAGAGTCGGCGCACCGCCTCTTCCGGGGCCGCCACAAGGTCTTCGTAGCGCATGCGGAGGACGCCTCCCTCTGCCTCGGCCCGGAGTGCCAGTTCCTGTTGATCAACCCACAGCCTGGCCGTGTAGGCCGGATGAAAGGTTGAGAAAACCGACTCCTTGCTCGAGGCCGCCACATCGCGAGGGTCGCGGAAAAGCCACAGGAATCGGGCATTCCGGAACGCCGACCGCACCTCGGCCACATGATCGACCATGAACGTGCTTTTACAACCCCAACGCGCCTTGCCGGCGTGCAGCCTCAAGGCTTCATGAATCGCCGCGTACACCGCAAACAAGGTTCGAGCTTTGCTGCCGGCGAAGACGTCCTCGGCGGAAGGAATCCAGTCCCACGGGTGGATGTGGGCACCCACCAACGCGAGCACGTCGTGCACCAGGGCACGAAAACGGGTGTCGTCCCCAAGGTTTCCGTAGTTCGCGGCGAGCGGCGCGAAGTAGTGCATGATGTGGGGCGGGTGCGGCACCACGATTTGGGAGTGCGCGTTCAGGATCAGCCGCAGGAGGTTCGATCCCGAGCGCTCCGTTCCGAGGATGAAAATGGGGTCGGCCACGACGCCCTCAGTGTGACACGCACCGACCTCCCCGTGCTACCCTCGGGGCGATGAACCCTGCGGAGTTGACGGATCCCCTTGCTCAACTTGGACTGAATGCCTTTGGGATCGCCGACCCCGCTCGTTGGGATGCGCTCGCGGGGCCAGCGCGGCAGTCGGCCGACCTGCTCCCCGGCACGAAGGCCATCCTGGTTTTCGGAAGCGGGGGTCGCACGCTTTGGAATAGCTTTGTCGCGGACCTAAGGGCGAACCCGAAGCACCTCTCCGACGAGGAGCATCCGCTGGACGCCTATGTAGGGAGACTGGTCGCCGGGGCGGAGGGCGTGCTGGGGAGCGTGCCGCGTCGCTGGTTTTTCGCCGCCGCTGCGGCCGACGTTCATGTGGACTTTCGACTCCTGGCGGACCTGGCCGGGCTTGGCGGGCGCAGTCGGATGGGCTTGGTGCTCACCCCGCGGTTCGGGCTGTGGCTGGGGCTGCGGGCGGCGTGCTTCGTTGCGGCTCCCCTGCCGTTCTCGCCAGCCGCGGCTGCGGACCCCTGCGCTGGCTGCCCTGCACCGTGCATCGCCGCCTGCCCCGGCGAGGCGTTCGTGGATGGCCAATGGAGCGTAGACCGCTGTTCGGCGTTCCACGCCGTCTCTGCGCGCTGCGCATCCTCCTGCGACGCCCGCTGCGCCTGCCCGGTGGCCCCCGACGCTCGCTACGACGCCGACGAAGTCCTTTACCACTACGACCGTGCCCGCGGCCGCGGCCGCCTTCGCGAGCTGGCCGGTGTGACGTACGACACGTTCGAAGGGGTGGGCCCCCACTGGCAGACGTGGCGGCGCAAGGTCGATGTCCACCGTGGTAGGGTGTGACGATGGGTTGGTTGCGAAGAGCGTATCTCACGGTCGCCAGCGAGTTCTCCTGGCGCATGCCGGGTCGCCCGCAGCGACTCCTCGCTGCCTTTTCGCTGGCTGAACGCGGCAGCATGCTCGACATGCTCTCTGCAGTGGAAACCACGACGCGGCGCGACATGCGGAGGAAGTACTTCCTGCACGCGCTCGATGAAGGGCGTCATGCGATTCTGTTTGCAGACCGGGTGCGCGCTCTGGGAGAGGTCGGCAGGGCCGAGGCCGCCCTCGAAGATAGCGGTCAGATCCTCGAAGCTGGAATTGTCGGCGGCCAGAGCCTGTTCGAACGACTGGGCGAGGTGGAGTTCCTCGCCTTCGTGCAGGTGGCCGAAGCCGATGCCGTTGAACAGTTTCATGTGTACCTCGACCGCGGCCTGCCCGATGAGGCCACCCAAGCCCAGCTTAGGGTGATCCTCAAGGATGAAGTCTTCCATGTGACCTACAGCCGGGCCGAGGTGGACCGCTATCGGAAGGAAGGGCTTCCCATGGATGCCATCCTACGCAAGGTCCGGCGGCGTCGGCTTTGGGAAGCATGGATGGGGTTTTCTCGCGACATCGGCACCTTCATGAGCGGCATCTGGCTCACCTTGCTGTATTTTGTGGCGCTCGCGCCCTTCCGGCTCTTCGCACGCCTCGAATCCGGTGGGTGGCGCGCCTCGCCTCGCCCGGCGGGAGGTCCGCTTTCGCTTGCCCGCGCCGAGTCCTGAGTGCCGACCTACATCCTCGGGGTCAGCGCGCTGTACCATGACGCGGCGGCGGTGCTTTTGTGCGATGGGGTGGTGGTGGCTGGCGTGCAGGAAGAGAGGTTCTCCAGACTGAAGCACGATGCCACGTTCCCGCTCCGCTCGGCGAAGTGGTGCATGGACCGGGCCGGGATCACCGCGGCCGACCTGACCTGGCTGGTGTTCTACGAGAAGCCGCTCCGCAAGTTCGAACGGATCCTCAGCACGTCGGTAGCTACCTTCCCGAAGTCCTGGGCGTCGTTCCCGCGGCAGATGCGGGCTTGGCTGGGCGACAAGCTCTGGCTTCGCGGCAACCTGTGCGAAGCCTTCGGCGTGCCAGCCAGCAAGCTGCTTTTCTGCGAGCATCACCTCAGCCACGCCGCGAGCGCGTTCTACGCATCCCCCCATCATGACGCCGCCATCTTGACCGTGGATGGGGTGGGCGAGTGGGCCACGACCTCGCTGTGGCGCGGCCGCGGCTCGCAGATCGAGCCCGTCGCCGAGGTTCGCTTCCCCCACTCGCTCGGTCTCTACTACAGCGCCATCACGGCGCACCTCGGCTTCGCCGTGAACGAGGGCGAGTTCAAGGTGATGGGCATGGCGGCCTACGGGGAGCCGCGCTTCCTCGAGGAGATGGGGCCGCTCTTGAAGGTGGAGCCGGGAGGTGCATTTTCCGTGGACCTGGACTACTTCGCGTGGCATTGGCACCCCACCCAGTCGGCCTCTCCCAAACTCGCACAAGTGCTTGGGGCGCCGCGCTTCCCCGGCACGCCGTTCACGCCCCGGCAGGCCCCGGAGGGCGCCTCTCTCGCCGAGGTGGAGGCGAGCCAGCGGTACGCGGACATCGCGGCCACGGCTCAGGCTCAGACCGAAGAGGTCATGTTGCACCTGGTGAAGCACGCCCACGCCACGGTTGGTACCGAAGCGTTGTGCCTCGCGGGGGGGGTGGCGTTGAACTCTGTGGCGAACCATCGGGTCGCCGCCGAGGGCCCCTACCCGCATGTGTGGATTCAACCGGCGGCGGGCGATGCCGGCGGTGCGCTCGGTGCCGCGCTTTGGGTGTGGCACGCGGTGCTCGGCCACCCGCGCGGCGCGTCGATGACGCGGGCCGACATCGGGCGGGACACCCCGCTTTCCACCTCCCGCGAGATCCTCGACGACCTGGGCGCCCGCTATGTGGATGTCGGGGACGAGGCCCCCGAGCGGGCGGGGGATGACCTCGCGGAAGGCAAGGTGATCGGCTGGATGAACGGGCGGTGCGAATGGGGGCCGCGTGCGCTCGGCCACCGCTCGATCCTCGCCGATCCCCGCCGCGCGGAAATGCGCGATGTGGTGAATGTGCGCGTGAAATTCCGGGAGCCGTTCCGCCCCTTCGCGCCTTCCGTGGTGGCGGAGGCGGCCGACCGCTACTTCGAGATCCCCGCGGCGGCGGCCGCGCCCTCGCGGTTCATGCTCTCCACGGGACCGGTTCGTGAGGCGGCCAGGGAGACCCTCGGCGCGGTCACGCATGTGGATGGCACGGCGCGCGTTCAGGTCGTGGATGCCGACACCTCGCCCGCGTACCACCGGCTCATCTCGCAGTTTGGCGCCCGGACCGGCGTGCCCGTGGTGCTCAACACTTCCTTCAATCTGAAGGGGGAACCTGTCGTGTCCTCGCCCGTGGATGCGATGGCGTCGTTCGTACGAAGCGGGCTCGACCTCCTCTACATTGACGGCCTGCGCGTGGAGCGTCCAAAGTGAACCCTTCGCCTCCTTCTCGGATGGAAGCTGTGTTGTTGCGCCTCGGCACCGCCGGGGCCTTGCTCGCCATGCTGTCGCGCGGGGGCCGGTGGTGGATGGTGCCGCTCGTCGCCGTTCTTCTCATCCTTGGTCTGGGTCTGCTCGTGCTGCAAAGCATGACCCCGGTCGCGCCCTTCGTGTATGTGGCGTTCTGATTCGGTCTTCACCCTTCCCGACTGCGGAGCGTCCTCAAGCGCGCCCGGCAACTCCCACCCCGCCGCTGCATCGTCCCGATCGGTTACCCCCCGCCCATGGTGCTGCTTCTGCTGGGATGTGCGGGCTGGTTCGGCCAGGGTGACAGCGGAGAACCGCAAGTCGAAGAGGGCGACAGCTCCGATACGGCCGAAATCGCCGATCTTCTCTCCGAGGATGACGCCCGCGTTCGCGCCCTGACCGAGCTCCCGGAGGGCCGCTCGCCCTGCCGCCCCGCGCTTCTCGCCCGCGTCACCCACATTTCCGATGGGGATACCGCCTACATGGAGCCCGACGAGGGCGGCGACTCAATGAAAGTGCGCTTCATCGGCATCGATACGCCGGAGATCGCCCACGGCGACCCCGCAGAATGCTACGCCGAGGAAGCGATGGCGTACACGAGCGCCACGCTGCTCAACCACCTCGTGTGGCTGTCCTTTGATGCGGAATGCCAGGACTTCTATGACCGCGACCTGGCCTATGTCAGCAATGGCGAGGGTGAAGGCGGATTCTTCAACCGTGCGCTCGCTCGCAACGGATACGCGACCGCCCTGGCTATCGACCCGAACACCACCTATTCCTCCGTCATCGACGACGATGTGGCGGCCGCGCGGCAGGGGGGCCTGGGACTATGGTCGGCGTGCGCGGATCGCGCTCGTTGACACGGCGCGGGGTGCGGATTACGGCGCGGCCCCTTCGGGAGCCCCACCTCCCGGCGTTCTTTGTAGCTCTCCCGTGAAGGTCCGCTGATGGTCGATCCGAGCATCTTGCGGCAGCTCGCGCCCGCAATGGCGCTTGTGAGCACGATGACGGGGTTTATCCTCGCCTCCGTGCTCCTCGGCACCTGGCTGGATCTCCAGCTTGGCACCGACTGGGTCTTCACCGGCGCGCTTACGCTGCTTGGCCTGGTGGCCGGCGCGCTTTTCCTCGCACGGGGCGTTCGCAAAACCAAACCGCATGATCCCTCCCCACCTCCTTCTCCGTGATGCCGCCGCCCTCACCCTGGTGTTGACGGCAGGCGCGTTCCTTGCGCTGCCGAGCGTGGCGATCCCGTTCGGTCTGGGGGCACTGGCTGGGCTCGTGAACTTCGGGCTGTGGCTCCTCGCGGGCCACTCGCTCTTGCAGGACAGCTCCGCCCGCGCTCTCTTGCCGCTGAAGCTCTTCGCCGCGGTCGGGATGGTGTGGGCCCTCGCTCGCTGGGTGCCCGGCACCGCGGCGTTCGTCGGCTTCTCCTTGCCCTTCGTGGCCATCCTCGGCCGCACCCTGGTCAGCCTCCCCCCGTTTGTGAGGGCCCGATGATCACCCAGATCCTCGCCGGATTCGCCAAGGCCGCCTTCGCCCCGATGGCGAGCGGCTTCACCTGGTACCACTTCATCCCCTTCATCGGGGATGGGCAGCTGGGCCGGGCGCTGCACCTCAAGCACGAACAGGATGCGTGGGCCGCCGTGGCCACCTGGGTGTCGGTCGGTGTCATCCTGCTGCTGGCGCTGGTGGCCCGTTCAGGGCTCACCCGGGCGATGGCCAAGGAAGGTCCCGAGAAGTTCATTCCCGATTCGGGGCTGACCATCCGGAACGCCCTGGAGATCTTCGTCGAAGGCTTCTTCGGGCTGGTGGAAGGCGTCCTCGGGGCGAAGGAAGCCCGGCACTTCTTCCCGCTTTCCGGCGCGTTGTTCCTGTACATCGTGACCATGAACCTGCTGGGGTTGCTGCCTGGCAACCTCCCGGCCACCGACAACTTCTCCAGCAACCTGGCGATGTCGCTGTGCGTGTTTGTGGTGTTCAACTACGCCGGACTGTCGCGCAACGGCTTCTCGTACATCAAGCACCTGTGGGGGCCCATTCTCCTCATGGGGTTCCTGCTGTTCCCGATCGAGGTGTTTGGCCTGCTCCTGCGGCCTTTCTCCCTCACCGTTCGGCTCACCGCCAACATGTACGCCGACCACCTCGTCGCGGGCGCCGTTCGCGATGTGGCGGGGAACCTCGTCGGCACCATCGGCCAGGTGCTTGCCCCCATCCCCTTCTACGCCCTTGGCGCGTTCGTTTGCTTGTTGCAAGCGTTCGTGTACAGCCTCTTGTCCACTGTGTACGTGAGCTTGTCGACCGCCGACATGTCCCACGGTCACGACGATCACGCTCACAAAGATTCTTCCCACCCGGAGCACGCATGACCCCCGTTCTGAACACTTCCCTGCGCGTGGCCGCGCTGTTTGTCCTCTCCACCGGTGTCGCCATGGCCGAAGATGGCGGCGCTGCCGTCGCGAGCTGGGGCCCCATCGGCGCCGGCCTCGCTATCGGCCTCGCCGTGCTCGGCGGCGGCCTCGGTCAGGGCAAGACGGCTTCGGCCGCCCTCGAAGGCATGGCCCGCAACCCCCAGGCGGCTGGCAGTCTGCTCACCCCGATGATCATCGGCCTGGCGCTCATCGAGTCGCTGGTGCTGTTGGGCTTCATCATCGCCAACGGCCTGAAGTAGTCGCAGCCCTCCGGGGCTTCGGTCTGTTCGCATCGCCCCGCTCCGAGTTTTCGGGCGGGGTTGGTGTCGTTTTCAGATGCGCCGGGTGACGCCATGTGCACGCTGGCGGCCGGGGGGGGAAGCGAGTATGCTTCCGCTCCTTCCCGGTGGCCTCGTGCAACAGCGTTCCGCGCGCCCTTCCCCCGCTTCGGCCACCGCCGAGGCGATCTCCCCCGGGCCCGACCAGGAACGGGTGGGTGCTTCCAACGCCTCGCGGATCGAGAAGCTGGCCGAGAAGGGCGCCGCGGCAGCCACTTCGCCGTTGCCGCACCTTGAACGCCTCCAGAAAGCGTTCGGACATCATGATCTCTCGGGGGTCCGCGTTTCCATGGGGGGGAGTACGGCGAGGGAAATGGGTGCCTTGGCCTATGCCGTCGGCGAAGACATCGTGCTCACCTCGGGTGACTTGGAGCACGTCGCGCACGAGGCGGCTCACGTCGTGCAGCAACGCTGTGGTGCCACCACAGCCACATCGCAACACGAAGACCAGGCCGACCGCGTGGCGGATCTGGTGGTCCGCGGCAAGAGCGCGGTCAGCGTGCTCGACGAGATGACTGGCAAGGCAGCGCCTGTGCGTCAAAAGGCCCCGGGCAACCTGGTGCAGATGCGGTGGGACGACCCGACGCCGAAGAAGGTCTCGGCCAGCGCGATGAAGCGCATCGAGCAGGCCCGCGAAGCCATCGCGCACACCAAGGCTGTGATTAGCTTCGGGGCGGGCAATCAGTACGAGGCGCTCGAGTCCTCGAACTTCAACAGCTACTTCCGCATGCAGACCATGCGAGACATGGAATGTTGGGAGATGGACGCCTCGGTTCGCGGCCTCGCCAGCAAGCACCCGCAAGCGCTCACCGCCGCGATGGCCGACCTCGCGGGGGGCGGGAACTGCGGCGAGCACGCCCAGATCGGGTACGACTTCCTGTGCGCCTCGATGCCTGGCGAAATCATCAACCAGTGCGACAAGGAAGGGCTCGACCACGCGTTCGTGATCATGGGGGATTTGAAGGGGGAGGCGGATAATTCACTTGCAGTCTGCGATCCGTGGCCGACCGCCGCCACCGCTTGCCTGTGGGAAGATCACTTCGCCTTCATCGCGGATCGCACCAAGATCAACACTCGCCAGTCCGAACGCGCCACGGGCGACAACGTCAAGGCGGTGATCGCGCGCGGCCTCAAGCTGAGCCCGAAGGGCCTCGCCCAGATCCAGCAGAAGATGAGCGACAAGGACACGAAGAAGCACCTGAAGGAGGGGTCCTCCCGTGAAAATGGGGCGCACCCCTGGATCTGGCGCCACAGCGATTCGGCCAGCACTGAGCACGACTACCAGACGGACCCGTGATCCTCCTCCCCGCTGTGGTGTTCGTCGCCGCGTGCCTTGCCTCGGAGCCCGCAATGCCCCTGTCTCCTTCCCCGGTTCTCCAGTTCGTGGACGGTCCTGCCTACGCCGACCCCGATGTGCTGGCGTGGCTTGAACGCAGCCAGAGGGCCATGCTGCGTGTGCCCGTCGTGGTCGAGTTCACCGATGAATACCGGCTTGGGGTTGGGCGGGCGTGGATCGGGACCACCGATGCAGACGCGGGTCCCGATGCCATTTTCCTGAAGTTGGACGATAGCCAGATGGGCGTGGCACTGCTGGAACCCCTTCGCCAAAGCTGCCCCCCTGGGCGGCGCTGCGCCGTGTGGGTGGAAGGCATGTGGGGTGCCGCGCTGTCCGGGCTTCCCGCGCTTTCCGATTCCGGTCCGAAGCGGCACCCGCTCACCGTGCGGCGCTTTGGCGGCGTTCAGGTGTCGGCGGGGACGCATGTGGGGATCGCCAAGTAGGCGATCCTCATGCCCCTACATCAACTCGAAGCCCCGCACCTTCACGGCGCCCGCAACCAGCTCCACCTTGCAGCCTAGGCGCCAAGTGGTGGGATAGTTGTTCTCCTTCAACGTGGCGCGTTCGCGTGCGGTCTGCTCGGTGAGGTTCTCCGCGCCTTCCAGCACCTCCACGCGACACGTGCCGCAGCTCGCCTCCGAACAGCCGGTCGCGAGCGGCCGCTTGAAGCGCGTGCCGGCGCTCACAATGGTGCTTCCCACGAAGGCCTCGGTCACCTGCTCGCTACCATCTGGCCCCACGAGGGTAAGTTGCACCTTCGGAATCTCCTGACGAGCCTCGGTGGGTGCGGCGATCCCGAACAGTGTCTTGAGGCGGCGGCGGATACCGAAGGGCGTGGGCATGGGCGTTCCGAGGGGTGGGCGGATTAGCGCAGGAAGCGAGACAGCGCGAGCACGGTAAGCACCCCAGCCCCCGCCCGGGTGAGCCAGCGCACCGCATCGGAGCTGTCGGAGTTGTCGGTGATGCGGTTGCCGAAGGTGCTTCCGAGGGCGGCTCCGCCCACGAGCCCGCCGATGTGCGCGCCGTTGTCGATGAAGGGGAGGATGAAGCCGAGGGCGAGGTTTCCAGCTACCCAAGGCCACAAAAGTGTGCCGAACCAGCGCCGGGTATGGGGGTGCAGCTTTCCCCCCCACCGCCACCCGAACGCCACCATCGCCCCAAGGAGCCCAAATGCTCCGCCGCTGGCGCCCACGGTCAGATCCCCCCCTGTCATCAGCGATCCCACGCCCCCCGCCGCCGACGCCACGAGGAACAGGAGCCACACGCGCCCCGGTCCGTACACGGCCTCCAGCACCTCCCCCACAGCCCAGATGGCCGCGACGTTCATCGCGAGATGGCCCAGGTTCCAATGCAGGAAGCCATATTCGAAGAGGCGGTCCCATTCGCCCAACCTGGCCAGGTCGCGGGTGCGGCCCCCCAGGTCCCGGAGCACCTCCGGCGACCGGCTCCAGCCGACGACCCGCCACACTGGTTGGCCAGCGAGGAGGTCGGCAATGCAGGACCAGACGTAGGTTGCTGTGAGCAGGGCGCACAACGACCGCGTTCCCCAGGGTCGGTCTCGAAGGTAGTAGTCCAGGCGCTTCTCGGCACGCTCCCAGCCGCGTTGGATGCGCGGGTCCTGGGCGTTCATCGTGCCACCTCGTAGATCACGGCGCTCTCCAGGGCTCGGCCGCTGACGCCGAAGGGGAGGGGCCCGAGGGTTTCGGCGTACAGGCCGATCCCGTCGCGAACGGCGACGACGCGCAGCGGCAGGCCGCCTTTCACCTCAACGACCTCCAGCGGCTGCCACGTTGCGGGCACCGCTCCACCCGAGTTGCTGAGGACAATGACGCGATCCCCCAGCGGAATGGAGTCGAGATCCGTGGCTCGAGTCCAGCCGGCGGCATCCAGCGTGGCGCGGCCCGACCATTCGCCCAGGAAGAGTCCCGGCGTGGAAATTTCCTTCGAGACGAGCGCCTTTTGGGCGGCCGACTCCCCGGCGGCAGCGAACTGCCAATCGGCGAGGGCCAACGCCACAGCCAGGAGGCCTGCGGCGCTGCTCACCAGCACCTGCACACGCTTGCCAACGCTCACATCCTCCGCAGACCGTGCCAGCAGGATCGCGAGGGGGGTGGCCGCGGGGAGCAGGTAGCGGGCGCTGGCGAAGTTGTGGAACACCATGACGCCCACGAACGTGGTGACCACTGCGCCGCCAAGCAGCAGGCCATCCCCTCGATCTCCTTTGCGACGGCGCAGCGGCGAGGCGAACAGTCCGGCGGCGGCCCGCGAGAGGGCCATCGCGCCGAGCGCGGCGCAGACCAGCAGGAAAACGACGTTCCCGGCGCTCAGGCCCGCGGGGCGCGCCCACGCGAGCGCCCCGACCGCAAGCCCCAGGCCGACCGCAGCGTGAACGGGGCGCGTAAGGAGCAGCGCTGGGGTGGCCGGCAAGAGCGCTCCCCTGGCGAACGTGCCCAGCACCCTTCCCGCCAGATCACCCCGAGGGATCAGGGCGCGCGTTTCCCACACCACGGCTGGGTGCCACCGGCCATGTACGGTGTACAACCAGGCTTCGGTGCCGCCAATGATCGCGGCGGCGGGCGCCCAGAAGGCCAGCGCCGCGCCGTAGTGCCAGCTGTGCAGCGCGAACACGAAGCCGAGGGCCGCAGCCGGGTATTTGGTCTCCACCGCGAGACCGAAAGCGAGCCCGGCGGCGAGCATCCAGCCCACGCGTCGGTCGGTGAGCCCCTCGCGGTACGCGGCCAGCGCGGCGGTCCCCAGCGCCACGTACGGCAGGTCGATCATCACGCTGTCTTGGAGGCCCAGGACGACCGTTGTCGAGCCCAGCCACGCGATCGCGGCCACGTGCGGGTGGTGGCAGGTTCGTCGTATCCAGAGGGCGCTCGACGCCGCCCAGAGCACCACCCAGGGAAGGGCGGCCAGGCGGATCCACGGGAGCGAGGTGAGCGGGCTCACCAGCCGCATGAACCACAGGTGCAGCGGCGGGTGGGCGTACATGAACCCTTCGCCGCCAGGCCAGGCTCGTGTCCAGCCATAGGGGTTGTCGAACGCCACGTTTCGGCCCAGCCACAGGTAGCTCTCCTCGTCGATGGCGAGCGGCTTCGGGAGCGCGACCGCGAACAGGACGACGGCCGCCCCGACCAGCCACCACGGGATGGGCGGCAGCACGGTCGTCGAGTCGTTCGCCACGGCGGGAGTCAGGGGCAGCCCACGAAGCGTGCGAACTGGCCGTAGCTGGCTTCAAGGAGGTCGATCCCGCAATATTCGTCGGCTTGGTGGGCTTGTGCGGCGTGGCCTGGGCCAAGGTTTACGGCATCGATCCCTTCTCGGGAGAGGCGCGCCACGTCGGTCCACGCCTGTTTGGCGCACACGGCGCTGTTGTTTTCAGCCAGGAAGCGGCGCAGGAGGGGATTGTTCAGCACCACCCGGCCAGAGGGAGCCACCTCGGAGAAGGTCACTACGGGGGGTAGGTCGGGGCACGAAGCGGCGCAGAACCCAATCACTTCTTTCATCGCGCTTTCGTCCGACCGGCCGGGGGCGAAGCGGAAGTTGAGGTTGACCGAGAACTGGTCGGGAATGACGTTTCGCGTGCTGCCGCCGCTCGCGAGGGTGGCGGTCAGCACTTCCCGGAAGGTGTGGCCGTCGCAGTTCACATCGTTCGGGACACGGGCGGCGAGCGCCGCGAGCAGGGGGGCGGCTGCGTGAATGGCGTTGATGCCCTGCCACGGCCGCGCAGAGTGGGCAGCCTTCCCGACAAAGGTGGCGGTCGCATGCAGCGTGCCGAGACAGCCGACCTGAACCACGTTGTCGCTCGGTTCCAGGCAGAACGCGAGGTCGGCACTTCGCAGCCACGCGGCCTGGTCGAGCACGGGACCGAGCCCGCTATCCGCCCACGGCCCTTCCTCCTTGTCGTAGAAAACGAAGCCGAGATCCATGGAAAGGCCTCGGCCATCGCCGATGGCGCGGGCCAGTTCCACCATAACCGCAAGCCCGCCCTTCATGTCGCTGGCGCCCAGTCCGTAGAGCCGGTCGCCCTCGATCCGCACGCCGCGGTCGGCGGCCTTCGGGGGCACCGTGTCGGAGTGCCCGACCAGCAGCACCAACGGTCGACCGGGCACGCTGGGGGTGCGGGCCAGCACGGTCAGCCCGATGCGGCTGATCTCCAGAGGCGTTTCTCGGAGCAGGGCCTCGATGTGCGAGGCGCAGGCGGCCTCATCACCGGTCACGCTCGCGATGCGGCAGAGCTCGAGGGTGCGGCGGATGAGTGCGTCTCTCACCTCAAACGCTCACACCAAAGTCGCGAAGCGCCGCGTTGAGCGACACCTTTTTGTCGGTGCTCGCCTGTCGTTGCCCGATGATGAGCGCGCAGGGGACGCCGAATTCGCCGGCTGGGAAGGATCTGTTTCGAACCCCAGGAATCACCACGCTCCGGGCGGGAATCCGGCCGACGTGGCGCACCACATCCGAGCCAGTCACATCCAGGATGGCGGTAGAAGACGTGAGCACGACGTTCGCGCCGAGCACCGCTTCCTCCTCTACGATTACGCCCTCCACGACGATGCAGCGACTGCCGATGAAGGCCCCATCTTCGATGATGACCGGACGGGCCGCCGCAGGTTCCAGCACCCCCCCGATGCCCACGCCGCCGCTGAGATGCACGTTTCGCCCGATCTGAGCGCAGCTGCCGACCGTGGCCCAGGTATCCACCATCGTGCCGGCCCCCACCCAAGCACCGATGTTCACGTAGCCGGGCATCACGATGGCTCCTCGCTCGACGAAGGCACCGTAGCGCACCGTTCCCGGCGGCACCACGCGCACGCCGGCCGCCTCCAAGCCGCGCTTGAGCGGAATCTTGTCGTAGAACTCGAAGGGCCCCACCTCCGACACCGCCATCGCAGAGATGCGGAAGAAGCCGAGGATCGCCTGCTTCACCCAGGCGTGGACAATCCATTCGCCGCCCACCTTGTCGGCCACCCGGATCTCGCCACGGTCAAGCAAGGCCATCGCCTCGCGGATCGCCTCCGCATCTCCAGCTTCCACGCGAGCGGCAAGCTCGGTCAGCGTCTCGTTCTTCATGGGCGGGCCTTATCCGACCTCAGGGCGTGTCGGCCGGATACCTTGTGGCATGGCAGCGACTGCGTTCATCCTCGCCGCCGGGCTCGGCACCCGGCTCCGACCGCTCACGCTGCGTACGCCCAAGCCGTTGCTGCCGGTTCATGGGCGCGCCATGCTCGACATCGTGCTCGATCACGTTCGCCAACACGGGCATCGCGAAGTGGTGGTGAACGCGTTCTGGCTGCCCGACCAGATCGTGGACTGGGCGCGCGGCCGCGCCGGGGTGACTGTGGTGGTGGAAGCTCCCACGATCCTCGGAACGGGCGGCGGCCTGCGAAATGCGCGGCACTTGCTCGCGGATCGCTTTGTCGTCGTGAACGGAGACATCCTCTCCGATGTCGATCTCGGCGCGTTGTTCGATGAGAATGCGCCGGCGGTGATGGCCTTGCGTGAGCAGGCGGCACCCGTCCACACCGGCGTGTCCCTGGATGCGGGCGTGGTGCGGGGCATTGCGGGTGTCGTCGGCACGGGGGATCCAGGGCTTCACTTCACGGGAATTCATGTGCTGGACCAGGCGGTGCTAGACCTCGTTCCGCTTCAAGGCGAAGCCTGCATCGTGCGCACCGCCTACCAGTCCCTCATCCCCGAAGGGAAGGTGCGCGGCCGGGTTCATCAGGGAAGCTGGGTGGATATCGGCACGCTCGACGAGTATGCGCGGGTGGGGGCGTAGCCCTCGCCGATGGCCGCCGCTCCCCCCCCCACGATTCCCGTGCCCACTGGCGTTTGGCGCTTCCTCCCCGCGATGGATGCGCTGCGTCGGTACTCTGCTTTGGATGCCCGATTCGACCTCGTGGCCGGGCTCACGGTGGCCGCGATCGCCGTTCCCCAGGCGATGGCCTATGCGATGGCAGCCGGGATCGACCCGGTGTACGGACTTTATTCGGCTATCGTCATCACGGCGGTCGGCGCGGTTTTCGACTCCAGTCGGCAGCTGATCAACGGCCCCACCAACGCGACCAGCATCGCGGTCCTGAGCGCCACAGCCGCGATCGCGGTGCCGGACAAGCTGGAAGCCGTGCTGCTGCTCGGCTTTCTGATCGGGGCGATCCAGCTTGCGATCACGCTGCTCAGACTCGGGGATCTCACCCGCTACATCAGTCACAGCGTGGTCGTGGGGTTCACCGCAGGCGCGGCCCTGTTGCTGATGCTCGACCAGACGAAGAACCTGCTTGGACAGCAGGCGCTGGGCGACCCGCACGCGGCCTTCGTGATGCGCTTCTGGGCTTCCCTCGTGCACGGTGGGCCGGTGCATGGGCTCACGCTCGCGGTGGGCCTTGGGAGCGTCGCCCTCGCGGTGGGGCTTCGACACGTCAAGACCCGAATGGGCTGGCCACTTTTCCCCGACTTCCTGCTGATCGTCGTGGGGATGGCGGTCGTGACGGGCGTGGGCCACCTTGACGAGCGCGGCGTGCGTGTGGTGGGCGAGATTCCTGCGAAGCTACCCACCTTCGTCTCGCCAAACTTCGACATGACCCAGATGCAGGATTTGGCCGGGAGCGCCTTCGCCATCGCCCTCCTCGGCCTTTTGGAAGCGCTGGCGATGGCCAAGGGTCTCGCGGCTCGCACCGGCCAACGTCTTGATCTGAACCAGCAGTGCTTGTCGGAGGGGATCGCCAACCTGAGTGGCAGCTTTTTCCAGTGTCTTCCGGGCAGCGGATCGCTCACGCGGTCGGCCATCAACCAGCAGGCTGGGGCGCGGACGCAGTGGTCCGGTGTGTGGTCCGCGGTCGCCGTGGCGCTGATCATGTTGGTCTTCGCCCCTTACGCCCGGTTCATTCCCCGGGCCGCTCTCGCGGGGCTGCTGATCGTCGCCGCCTGGCGCATGGTGGACCGCGAAGCGCTCCTCTACAGCGTTCGCGCCACGCGCTTCGACGCCATTCTCATCGCGGGTACGGCCTTCTCCGCGGTGTTCATCTCGGTGGAGTTCTGCATTCTTATCGGCGTCATTCTATCCTTTTTGCTCGCGGTGCCGCGGGCGGGCCGCATGTTGCTGTCGGAATTCGTGGTCGCCAACGCCGAGGGCCACGTTCACGAACGGCTCGCGGCCGACAAAGCCGATCCTGAGATGCTTATTTTTGGCCTCGAAGGTGAGATGTTCTTCGGTGCCGGCCCCTTTCTCGAGGCCCACCTCGATGAGATGGAGTCACGCTTGGAGCGTTCCACCCGCGTGCTGGTGCTTCGCGTGAAGCGGGCACGCAATCCCGATGCGGTGGGCACGCACCTGATCGATGGTTTCGTTCGCCGGCTTCACGCCCGCGGGGTGCATGTGATCCTGTGCGGTGTGCGCGAGGATCTCCATCGTGTATTCATCCGAACGGGCCTGGTGAACTTGATCCACCGCGACCACGTTTTCCGTGAGTCCGCCGTTCGCCAGACCAGTACGACAGAAGCGGTGTTGTACGCGAGGAAGGTTTTGGGGCGCGGCTGAGAGGGTCTTGGGCACCTTCCCTTACTCCCCCCCCCTCAAAGCCACAAATCCCATCCCCACGGAGGGCGTGCCCCGAGACGGGCGCAACGTTGGGCGGGTTGGGCCCCCCGCGCCATTCCCCGAGTTCGCCTTGAAGAGCCGCTGCGCCAGTCCCGCCCAGTAGGCTTCCGGGAACGCGGCCAGGCTTCCGGTTAGGCCGGTCACGCCCACGTCGGTGAACCCGGCAACGGAGAGCGCCGTGCGGATCTCCCCCTCGGTGGGCAGCCAGGTGTGTCCGTAGGCGTAGGCCCCAACGGGGAGCAGCCTGCGCCCGAGGAGCCAATGGAGCGGATCGTAGGTAAACGGGAAGTTCGCCGAAGGGCATGTCAGGATCAGGGTGCCGCCGGGCCGAAGCACGCGGGCGATCTCGCTCAGCGCTCCGGCCACGTCCACGATGTGCTCAATCGCCTCCAGGCACAGTACCGCGTCGAAGGCGTGGTCGGCCCAGGGAAGGTGCGCCGCCTCCGCCACCCGGTAGTCCCCGCCGCCGCGAGCCGCCCGAGCCACATCGCGCGCATCCACGTCGCAACCGACTATCGACCGGCAAAGCGGCTGTAGACGAGGGTGGAGGTTGGCTTCACCGCAGCCGACATCGAGAACGCGGGGTTGCGATCCGGCGGTCCCCGCGAGGGACTGTAGGGCCTCCACTACGAAGGCTTCGCGCGCACGCTGGGTGGGGAGCAGAAGTTGGAGGCGCATCGCGCAGGGGCCGGGCGCCTAAGGGGCCAGCTTCGGCCGCCGCAGCAACGGACCGACGAAGAGCAACGCGATCGCCCCGAGCAAGACTCCAATCCAGAGCGTGGCCCCACGGATCAGCATGCTCGCCGCCAGCACTTCTGGGCGGGGAAGCTTGAGGACCTGCTCGGGCAGGGTGACCAGCAGCCCATCGGCGATGCCGAGCCCACCTGGGCTGATTCCCCCCGCCACGGTGGCAAAGGCGTAGAGGAAGCTCGCATCTTCAAGCGGCACTTCCCGGCCGAACCCCAGCCACAGCAGCTGGTAGCCCCAACATTCTGCAAACCACGCGATGATGCTCACCACGAGAGTCACGAAGAACGGCCAGGGTGCGAGACACACCCTCAGGGAACGGTACAGCTCCTCGAGCTTGTCTGCGAAACGATGGATGAACCCCACTTTGGAGAGCTGCCGAAGGATGGCCAGGGAAGCCCGTTCGTTCATCAGGACCGCCACGCCAAGGAGCGTTACCGCGATGGTGCCATAGACATAGCCAGCCTGGTCGCTGGCGAACTTGCTGACGCTGACCGCGGCGATGATGAGCGCGGCGATGCCATCGGTGAGCCGTTCGGTCACCAGGGCCGGGATGGTGGTGGCCATGGCTACACCCGTGCGTTCCCGCACCAGGTAGGGCTTCAGCACCTCCCCGGCCTTGGCGGGGCTGATCACCATGGCCAATCCGGCCACGAAGATGAGCGCGCTTTCCCAGAAGGGCAACCGCACCCCGAGCCGCCAGATCAGCCAGTGCCACTTCAGAAAACGAAGGAAGTAGTTTCCGAAGACCGTTAGCGCCAGGGCCACCACCATCCAGATCCAGTCGAAATGGACCAGCGCCGCGGCCACGTCATCGATGCCGACGTAGAGCGAAAAGCCGATGTACCCGATGGCGGCGAAGGCCAGGCTCCACGCCAGCCAGGAGCCGAAGCGGTGGGTGAGGTTGTCGGGTACGGGCGCTGCGGTGTCGTTCACAGACACGCCGTGTATGCCGGGAGGGAGGAACCGACTACGGTTGCGCCGCCGACGGCTGCGCCGAAGGCTTCAAACGATACAACCTCAGGCTCGGCCCCATGCGGGAGTACCCCTCCAGGCCATCGCTGGGAAGGTACAGGGCGTCCTGTTGGTCCCAGGTGGAGTTGGCGGCGGATTCGCCGGCTCGCTCTTCGTGAACCAGCGTGTACCTGTCCAGGGCGAGCGCTTCGATCTCAGCCGGCACCGCGCTGTAGAATCGAAGCCCCGAAGATTCGATCTCCAGGAGCTCCGGCGGCGCCGCCAGCACCTGGGCCACGGTGAGTGTGGAAGCGTAGTCGATCCCTTCCTTCGCCACGAACTGCACATCGTACATCGGCCGCTCGGTCTGGTACCACTTCAACTCGTCGGGGTTCCGGAAGCCGCCCGCATCGGCCCGGCCTTGGCGCGCAGCGTGCTCCCGCGTCTGGTTCGGCACGTTGCGCTGGAGCATGGGCGCTCCCGTGTAGGCGCCCGCGTGAACGATGCGGGACTGCGTCGCGACATTCGCCTCGATCCACTCGCCCATGGCGACCCGCGTGTCTCCCGCGAGGAAAAGTCGGTCGGCATGGAGGGCGCGATAGGCGGTCGGGAGGGCCAGGAGCGAGGCGACCACCATGGCTGCGCGGGCTCCCAGGCGGCCGCGCAGCGCCTCAAGAAACGCTCCGGCGGCGATG
>CAMBIK010000055.1 GCA_945867435.1 Klebsiella pneumoniae | reverse complement strand
CAGCTGCGCGCCTACACGCTTCGCGCGGGCCTGCTCACGGAGGAAGGTGCCGACCAGATCTTCGTGCCCGAAGGCCGAAGTGCCTGGAGCAGCGTCGGCGTGGTCGTGCATGTGCCGGGTCACCAGGATCATCTCCACGTTCGCGCCCTCTGCGCCGACGGCTCGAAGGCCTCAGCGCGGAACTAGCGCGCAGCGCCACTCGGCTCGTTAGCCGGCCTGCATGTCCAGCCAGTCCGCGATCGCGTTGCCCCCCGCTCCGGCGGTGCACTACCTCACGCTCCGCCTCAAGTCCTCGGCACATGCCAAGCCCCTTTGCCGCTTCTTCACGGATTTGGCGGTCGATGAAACGCTGATCGTGGGGTTCGGCGTGCGCCTCGTGGCGGGACTCGGAGGAAACATTGCGGGGCTGAAGGGGTTTCCCTCGCTCCAGCGCCCGGGCGGCGCGATTCCCGTCACGCAGGGCGATGTGTGGGTGTGCGCGCGGGGTGCCGCCCCGGCCGATGCCCTGGACCGCATCCTCGCCGTGGTGCGCGGCCTACCGGGCGGAATGGAGTTCGTTGAGGACCAACCTGCCTTCACCCGCCAGGGTAGTGCCGACGATTCTGCGACCGTGACCGAGGGGCCACCCGCAGAGTCTTGCTTCTGCGTTGTACAACGCTGGGTGTTCGATGCCGGCGGCGATGCGGCTTCCCCGCGGGGCTCGATTTCCCTTCCCGTCCCGATGCTGCAGTGCTCGACATCCTTCGGCAACGCCCAGGAGCAGGGCCGCTACTTCGCCGCTTTCGGTCCCGACCTGGACGCATTCGAAACGGTGATGCGCCGCATGGTCGGCGAACCCGACGGCCTCGTGGACCCGCTGTTTCAGCACGCCCGCCCGGTGACCGGCGGATACTACTGGTGCCCCGCCGTCAAGGACGGCCACCTGGACTTGGCGCCCATGTTTGCAGCCGGCGGCCTTGCCGCGCTTCCCGACGTCGAGTTCACGCCGTCGGCAGAAAGCTGAAACCCGCCTCGGCCCTCTAAAAAGCCGACAAACTCACCCTTGCGCGGCCACCCGAATGACCACGGCGGTGATGTTGTCTTCCCCACCCCCCTGGATCGCCTCGTTGACCAGGCGTTCGGCCAGTTCGGCGGCATCGCACTGAAGGCAGATGGCGGCGATCTGGGCGTCGTCGAGGGGGTCGGTCACCCCATCGCTGCACAGGATGAAGGTGTCACCGGCATCGATCTGCCGGGTGGTCGTGTCGGGTTCCACCGGCCCGTGGTAGCCGACAGACTGGGTGAGGTAGTTCCGGTGGGCCACCTTTCGCGCCATCTCGGGCGTGAGCCGGCCGGCATCGATCTCCTGCTGGACCACCGTGTGATCGCGGGTAAGCCTCGACAGGCGCCCCTCTCGGAACAAGTACACGCGTGAATCGCCGACATGCGCCACGTGGGCCTGCTCGCCTTCGACCAAAAGCACGCACACCGTGGTCCCCATCCCCGAATAGGCAGGGTTGGCCGAGGCCTCGCGTCGGATGCGCGAGCTTGCTTGGTTCATGGCGTAGCGTAGTCGTTCCCGGAGCACGTCGGCCGGATCGCCGACCTGCCGATCAAGGCGCGTCTCGTCGGGATCCAGCCCGTCGCCCGCCAGCAACTCCTTGAGGGTCTCCACTGCAAGTCGAGAAGCGACTTCTCCCGCTGCGTGGCCGCCCATTCCGTCGGCCACGATGAACAGACCGCCATCCTCGTCGACGTGGTACGCATCTTCATTGTTGTCTCGCACGGGTCCAGGGTCGGTCCAAGCGCTCGCCTCAAGCTTCACGTGCAGCCTCTTCGGATGGAAAGAGTAGAGTATAGAGCGGAGGCGCAGTGATCAACACCTCCTATTCAGCGCTGCCCGAACCGGGGACCCAACTGGGCGCCTGGGAAGTGGTGCGTCCGCTCGGGAAGGGTGGCATGGCCGTGGTGTATGAGGTGCGCGCCGAGGATGGAAGGGTCGGCGCGCTGAAGCTCGTGCAGCCCAGCGGCAGCGACCGCGCTGAGGTGGAGGCGCGCTTCCGGCGTGAGTTGCGCTCACTCTCCCGCCTGCACCACCCCAACATCGTGGCGGTCCTCGACTCGGGCCAGTGGCAGGGACGGGACTGGTT
Source organism: Klebsiella pneumoniae (assembly GCA_945867435.1). Classification (GTDB taxonomy): domain Bacteria; phylum Myxococcota_A; class UBA796; order UBA796; family SXON01; genus SXON01. The sequence goes on along the minus strand of CAMBIK010000055.1, from coordinate 17,368 downwards.
CGTCATGGACCTGATCCCGGGTCGAGACCTGCGTGTAGAGGTCGAAGTGTGGGAGCACGAGCCCCCCACGAATCGGTGGGAAACGGTGCGCAGGATCACAGCGGATGTGGCGCGTGCGCTCTCCGCCGTCCACGCGGCCGGGCTGGTACACCGTGATGTCACCCCCGGAAACGTAAGGATCGGGACCGACGGCCGCGCCCGCCTGATGGACTTCGGCGTGGCCAAGGAGTCGGTGCCCGCCCACGTCGGAGACGATGAGCTGACCTCGCACGGCGAACTCCTGGGCACCGTGGCCTGGATGTCGCCTGAACAGATCGCCGGGGAAGGGGTTGACGCGCGCGCGGACCTCTACTCGCTCGGCGCGCTGGTGTACCTCATGCTCACCGGAAGGCGCCCGTTCCACGCGCGCACCCTGGCGGGCTACCTCGACAAGCACCTGCACCGGCCCGTCCGGCCGCCCCGCGAGTTCGTGCCGGCGATTCCCCCGGAGCTCGAAGACCTGTGCCTTCGCTGCCTCGAGAAGGATCCCGCGCAGCGCTTCGCCAGCGCTCGCCATCTGCTCCTGGCCTTGGAAGCCGAGCCACAGACCCGAGCCAGCCTGGCACTTTGGCCCACGGTTCCTGTCGGCTGGCAGGTCGAAAGCGGAGTGATTGCGGCGGCGGTCGACGCTTGCGCCGAAGGGCGCGGCGGGGTTGTGGTCATCTCCGGCGACACGGGGCTCGGAAAGTCCCGGCTGGCGCGGCTGGCGACCGATGCGGCCCTATCCGCGGGTTGCACGGTACATACGCTCGTGGGGGATGCCGCGAAAGGCGGCTTGGATTGCTTTCTACCGCTCGTTGAAGCCCTGGTGAGCACGGCGGCGGCGCCGCCCCCGGTCTTGCGAGCCCTCTTGGGCACCTTCGGCGAATCCGTAGTGCTGGAGCGATTCGGGGTCTTCGCCGCCATCCGCGACCTGCTGCTCAACACGCCGCCGCGCGTCATCGTGATCGACGATGTGCACCGCCTGAACGCAACCAGCCTGGAGCTTCTGGACTACCTCCTTCGCACGACCCGGCAGCTGTCCAACGAGGCCATCCTCTGGGTGCTGACGCGCAGCCCGGAGGAGTCCGACATCACGCTGCCGGCCAGCGTCGAACTCCACATCCTGCCGTTGCAGGCCGTGGAAGAGCTGCTGACAGGTGTACTTGGTTCCAGCGCGGCGGTGACTGCCCTGGCGCGGCGCCTGCATCGGGAGGGAGAAGGAAATCCTGCGTTCATCGTGGAGATGGTGCGAGCCCTGGTCGACGAGCACATCATCCTGGTCGACGAGAACGGCCGTCGCCACCTGCGCCTCGACGAAGCCGCCGTGAACCGGGCATCCCTGCCCATTCCCCGAAGTGCCCGTGAGGCCTTGCTCGCGCAAATGGCTCGTCTGGGGCCCGATGCCATCGCGATCGTGCAGGTGCTGGCGGTCGCTGGCCAAGAGCTCTCGATCGAGGCCGTGGCCGACGTGCTTCACCGAGCGGAAGAAGGTCTGTTGGAGGCCGTGGAAGAAGGAGTGGAGCGCGGGATCATTCGGGAGCGCGCGGTCGAAGGGGTCGTTCAGGTTGACATCGCCCACGTCCGAACCCGGGAAGTCGTAGCCCGATCCCTCCCTTTGGCGGAGCGCACGACGCTGCATCGCAGCGTCGGGGAAACGCTGGAACGGGTGGGTCGGCGGCGCATCCACCTCGTGGTCGACGCGCTCGCCCACCACTTTGAACAGGGGGAGATGCCGGGGAAGGCGTACAGCTACTTGCTGCGGTCCGGCACCCGCTTTCTCGAACGGTCCTTCACGCGGGAGGCTCTCGAGCGCTTCTCACGCGCGGTGGCCCTGGAACCCGAAGCCAGGGAGTTGCTGCCCCTCGACGACGCCGACCGGGCGCTGTGCGACCTGCTCCTGAAGCGATCCGAGGCGTTGGAGGCAGGCGGTGATTGGGCGTTGCTCGACGCCGACCTTGCGCGTGCCACCCTCCTCGCCGACGAGCTCGCAGACGATCGCCTCGGCGCGCGCGTGCGAAGTGCTACGGGGCGGCGCGCACGGCAGACCGGCGACTTCGCCGGTGCCGAGAAGCACTTGGTGGAGGCGTTGCACCTAGCCGAACGAGCCGCAGACCACCCAACTCGCGCCATCATCCTGAACCAACTCGGCACGGCGATGTGGGCCCGAGGCGATCTCGAGGCCGCACGCCGCCGCTGGGTGGAAGGGTTGGCGGTGGCGGAAGGCGCACGCGCCGAACACGCGATCGGCCACGGATACAACGGGCTCGGCCTGGTCGCGGCCTGCCGGGGCCAGGCGGCGGAGTCCAGGCGCAACTTCGAACAGGCGGCAGCGATTTTTGAGCGGCTCGGGCTCGTGGGCGCGCTCACCATGATCCGGGCCAACCTGGTCGAAGTCCACATCTGCACCGGAAACCTGCGGCGGGGCCTGGAGCTCGCGGAAAAGTCCGTCACGCACGCACGCGAAGTCAACCATGTGAGTGGGATGGTGCTCGCGCGTGCCGCCTTCGCAGACGTGCTGACCCATCTCGGTCGCGTGGAGGAGGCGGGGGTGGAGGCGGAAGCCGCGGTGACCGCCGCACGCGGCCTGGGGCAAGGCGATAGCCTGCTCACCGCCCTGATCTCGCTGCTCCGGGCCCGGCGGTCGCTTGGGCAAACCTCGGGAATGGCCGAGATGTTGGAGGAGACCCTCGCGCTCGCCCTGGAGTTCGACCAGGAAGGGTGGGCCGGGGTGGTCCACGCATGGCGCGCCAGGCTCGCTGCGCTCGAGGGGGAACCCGCTGTAGCCCACGCTTCGGTTCGGCTCGCGATCGAAGCACCTGGAACCCGCTGGCCCTACCAGGAAGTACGCCTCGATCTGGCGCTGGCGAGGGTATTCTCGCTCCTCGAAGACCCCGCGGAGTCTGTGCGCCACGCCGATGCGGCGATACGTCGTGCGGACGCCTGCGGGTATCGTTTGTACGTTCTCAAGGGGCACGTCATGGCCGCCACAGCGGCTGCGATGGATGCCGACAAAGCACGCCATACCCGCGTCGCCGACGCGCTCGGCCGTGCGCTCGCCGCCAACCTCCCTGTCCAAGACGCCGAGCGCTTCCTTGCCTCAAGCTGGCTGAGGAGCTGAAGGTGGACCGCCCCGCACAGTCCGGGCGCGCCCCCGGACCCGGCGATGTCGTAGGGCGCTGGCGCCTCCACTCGGCGCTCGGCAGCGGCGGAATGGCCACCGTCTGGCGCGCTGCGCCGGTCGAGGGCGGCGAAGACATCGCGCTGAAGATCCTCCACCAGACCCGTCTCGCGGGGGATGAGATCCGACGCATGCAGCGCGAATACCTCACGCTCATCCGGTTGGACCACCCCAACATCGTCAAGGTGATCGAGTCTGGCCAGCATGCCGGATTCCCCTGGCTCGCCCTACACTATGTGCGCGGGGAAGATCTCGGGCAACTGCTGGCCCGCTGGGCGCAGGCCGAACCCCAAGACCGGTTCGTGCGCGCGGAACGCATCATCCGCGAGCTCTGCGCGGCGCTGAGCTACGTCCACGCCCGGCGCATCATCCATCGGGACATGAAGCCGGGAAACGTGCTGATCGGGGAAGACGGGCGCGCCTTTCTCACCGATTTCGGCGTGGTGAAGGATGTCGAGTCGTTCAGCACCAACCTCACGATGGTCGGGCGGCTCGTCGGCACCGTGGCGTTCATGGCTCCCGAGCAGATCACGGGCGAACCGGTCGATCACCGCGCCGACCTGTACGGACTCGGAGCCCTGCTCTACGCCCTGCTGACCGGCCGAAGGCCCGTGATCGCGGAGACCATCGCCGGCTACCTCGCGCGGCAGCTCACCGAGATGCCGACCTCCCCGGTCGAGGTGAATTCACAGGTACCGCTGCGCCTGGATCGCGTGTGCATGCGCTTGCTTCAGAAGGACCCGGACCAGCGCTATGCGTCGGCGGGAGACGTGCTCGCCGCCCTCGACGCCCCCGAGAACGTGGCCGAGCTGCCCCTGCACGGCCGGGACGAAGTCCTCGAACGCCTTGACGCCCGTCTCGCCTCGCTGGCCGCAGGCGTTGGGGGGGCGGTGGCCGTGGTCGGCCCCCCCGGCAGCGGCCGCTCGCGCTGCCTCCACGAAGTTCGCCTCCGCGCGGAGCAGCGCGGCCTCCGCGTCGCCCCCCCCGCTGCGTGGGCCGAGGCGCAGGTGCTGCTGGTCGATGATGCCGGGGCGGTCACGCCGGAAACCCGGGATGCCGTGGTGGACCGGATGCAGAACGCACTCCTCGAACGCGCCGCCCTGCTGGTCTTCGCGTATGCCACCCCGCTCCCCAGCAATGTTCACGCGCTCTGCGATGTCGCCCCCACCGAAGAGATCGCGCTTCCTCCCCTCGACCGCGAGAGCGTGCGCAGCCTGCTGCGCGACCGCGGGCTGTCCGGCGGCCTCGGCGCGGCGGTCACCCGGCGACTCTTCCAGGAGTTTGGGGGTTGGCCGGGACCGATCGTAGGCCAGCTCGATGCCTTGTTAGCGGAAGGTTGGCTGATGACAAACGCAGACGGGTCCGTGCGAGCCATCCGCCCCATCGATCACCTTCGCACCGACCCCCTCCCGCTGCTCCTGGCCGAACGCGCGGCAGCGACGGCGGCGGCGGCCGCCCTCGACGCCGATGCGCGGGCGGTGCTCGAAGCGGCCGCCGTGCTCGCCATGCCGGCGAGCGTAGGCGTGCTCGCCGCCGCCGCCGGGCTCGCCGACGCGGCGCGAGCGCTGGACACGCTTCTCCGCGCTTCACTCGTGGGGATGAAAAACGAGGGCTTGCAAGAGCTGGTGGAGCTGGTCTCCCCGCGCCTCGGTCAGGCCGTATGCGCCGCCCTTCCCGACGAACGCCGGCGCGCCCTTCACACCGCCTCGGCACGAGCCCTGCAAAGCCGGTACGGGCGGGGCGGCGGCGCGATCGCGGAGCTGATCGCCCATCACCTCGCAGCGGGCGGTTTGGAAGGCGAGGCGAGGCCGCTCCTCCTCGCAGCCGCTCAAGGCGCGCTGCGGCGTGGCGATGCGACCCAAGCCAAGCTCCTTGCCCAGCGAGCGCTGACCCTGGAAGGGCGCGGCGCGGCGGCCGACGCGGCCGAGGAGGCTCGCCTCCGCCGGCTCGCGCGGACCGCGCTGGCCGACGCATTCCACGCCGTGGGGCAGCTCGGCAAGGCGCTGGATGGATGGCGCGATGCCCTCGGCGTCGGCGGAGCGGAGGAACTAGAAACCGCTCGCCTGCTTGTTTCCAGCGCCCTAACCGCCCTCGCGCTGGGGCAACGGAACCCCGACTTGCTGACCGGGCTCGCACGTCTGCCGCAAGGCGATGCGCTGTGGGTCGAAGCCACGCAGATGGCCGCCGAACTGGCGTGGGCGCGTGCGGACCCAGGCGAGGCGGCAGCCCGCTGGCACGCGCTCGCGGCGCACTCGACAGACACCCGGAACCCGCTGGCCAGCATCCTCGCCGACACGGGAATCACCCTGCTGACGCCGGGCCCCGTGATCCACACCGTGGCCGCATGGTCGGCGTTGCTCGAGCGTGCCCAGCGCTTCGGCCGGCCTGGCCCCATCGTTACGGTTGCGGCCCACCTGGGACGCGTCGGACTGGAGGTGGGCGATCTTGCTCGGGTGGCGGCGCTCGCCGAGGAGCTCGCGGAGCTTGGCGAACGTCGGGAATGGTCCGACGTCGGGGCGTTGGCCAGCGCTCTGACCGCTCAGGTGCTTGGGGCATCGGGCGATGGTGCCGGGGCCGTCCGCGCTGCGAAGGAAGCGATCTCCACTCTGAAGATAGAGGAAGCGCGGCACGCGGTCGTCGCGGCGCTGGCGATAGGCGCCTGGGCCCATTTCGAGGACGCTGCGGAGGCGGCACCCTGGCTCGATGCCGCGGCGTTCCCGCCCACGGCTCCTTTCGATTCGGAGGCGCTCCGCCAAGCCCTGCTGGCCCTCGCCTGGCAAAGCGCCCGGCCGGAAGCGGCCGTTGCCGCTGCACGTCTGGCGATCGCAACCCCGCCCCTCTCCGTTTCCGGAGCTGCGTGGGTGCGCATCAGCGCGGCGCAAGTCCTCCGTCGGGTTGGCCATCCCGTCGAGGCCGCTGCCGCGGTGGCCGGGCTCGACAAGGCGCTGCGCGGCAACGGACTGGTGGGGCTAGTCGGCAGACTGGGGGAGCTCGGATAGCGCCTCGGTCCATGCCCCCTCCGTTCATTCAGGATACCCATCTGGCCGACGCGGGCGCGAGCGATGGCCGCAGATACGGCAGAAACGGTAGAACTTCCCCTGGAGGTCGGCGGACTGGTGATCCAGCCCGGCGACCGGATCGGGCAATATGTGTACCGCAAAGTCATCGGCCGAGGGGGCATGGCCCAGGTCGTTTTGGCGACCGACCCCGATGGGCAGCCCATCGCACTGAAGATCCTCAGGACCGGCCGGGTGGGCACAGGACTCCAGCGATTCCGCCGGGAATTCCGTGCGTTGGCCAAGCTCCGCCACCCGAACGTGATCCGGGTCGACGCCTACGGTGACATCCACGGCCATCCCTACATCGCGATGGAATATGTGGATGGGAAGGACCTCCACGCCCTCATCCACCTGATCCAGCAACTGCCGGAAGCGGAGCGGTTCGCGCGCTGCGAATCCGTCCTAGTCGATCTGAGCCGTGCCCTGGCCTACATCCACCAGCGCGGGCTGGTCCACCGGGATCTAAAGCCTTCGAACGTGCTGATCGACTCGAACGGGCGCTGCAAGCTCACCGATTTCGGCATCGTGAAAGACCTCGACGCCGACCTCGACAGCCAACAGTCCACCACCCTCGTCGGCACCTGGGCCTATGCCTCGCCAGAACAGGTCAACGGCATGCCGTTGGATCATCGAAGCGACCTGTTCAGCCTGGGCGTCATCCTGTTCGCGATGCTTACTGGCCGCCGCCCGTTCGTCGCTGCGGATCTCCCCGGGTACATCGAACTTCATCGCACCCTGCAGCCGCCCGCAGCCTCCGACGTCGAGCCGGGGGTGCCGCGCCACCTCGACGAGCTCACGGTTCGCCTCCTCTCGCGGGAACCGCAGCGTCGCCCCGGCGCGGCCCAGGAGATCCTCTACCAGCTCGACGTGAGAGAACCGACCGACGCCTCCACGTTCTCCCCGCCGCTGGTTGGCCGCCAGCCCCAGATCGATCGCCTGAAAGATGCCGTCGCGACGCTCACCCGCCGGCGGGGGGGGGTCGTGATCCTCGAAGGCGAAGAGGGCTCCGGCCGCACTCGTCTGCTGGGTCACGCCGCAGAGGCCGCAAGCGCGCTCGGCTTCACCGTGCATACGCTCGGGGTCACCCGCCCGGATGGGCCGGTCGGAGTCGTGCTGCGTCTGGTGGCGTCGACCGTTCCCCATCTCCCGGCGGACCGCGGGGCCGGACTGGCCGCAGCGGCAGCAAAGGCGGTCGAATCCGCAGGTGGAACCGCGCGAAGCCAACTCAACGTGGCTCTGGCGCGGGAGCTGGCCGATCTGGCTCGAACGTCCCCCCAAGTGATCCTGGTCGACGACGCCCATGCCGCGCTGCTTCCGGCGATGGATGGCCTTCTGCTGCTCGCCAAGTCGCTCGTCACCGAGCCCGTGCTTTTCGTGTTGACGATGGATGCGGCGGTGCACACCCCCCGCCTCGACGCCCTGCGCGGACTGAGCCAAATCGTGACGCTCGATCCCCTCACCGAGCCGGGCTCGATCGCGCTGGCGGCGGCGTTCCTCGGGGCGGGGAAGACCGCCCAGGGTGTCGGCGCACGGCTGCACCGCGAGACCGGCGGAAACCCTGCTGCGCTCGTGACATGGCTCGCCTCACTCGTAAGTTCGGGCTTGGTGCAGCGGGCGGGTAGGGGCTTTAGAAGCATCGTGGACGCCGACGAGATCGCCACGGGGCACCTCGATGTGCCGGCCGAGGTCCAAGAACGGCTGCGCACGCGCCTCGACGCGCTCGATCTGGCCGATCGCAGCTTCGCAGAGGCGCTCGCCGTGTGCGAGCATGAAGTGGAGTTGGATGTCTTGATGGCCGTTCTGGGCATCGAGCACGAAGGTGCACTGGATGCCGTCGAGCGACTGGAACAGGATGGCATCGTGCGAGCCCGGACCGCCGGACCGCAGACCTACGTCGCCTTGGCGCGCCCGCTAGACCGCACCGTCCTGTACCGCGCGCTCGAATCCGAACGTCGCACGGCCCTGCATCGCAGCTTTGCCACTGCGTTGGAGGGCAGCTTCGGCCTGAGCGTGGCGGGTGTGGGAAGGGTGGGGCACCACTGGACCCACGGGGGAGATGCCGCCCGTGCGTACAAGTTCCTTGCCGATAACGCCCGTAAAATGCGAGACCGCGGGCTGAACGCCGAGGCTTGGGAGCTTGGCGAGCGGGCGGTCGAGATCGAGGACACCGCCAGGGTAGATGCGACCCCGGCCGACTTCGCCGCCGCCCGCCACATGCTGCTCCTGGTCCAGGCCGACGTCAGCTACCTGCGAGGAAAGTGGAGCACCGCGCGAGAAGCCCTCGAAGCGGCCGTGCAGGTCGCCGACGAGGCGGGCGACGAGGGGGCAGCGCTTCTGGCACGCATGCGGCTGGCCCGGGTGCTGCGCACCAGCGGGCACGTCGATGCCGCAGAAACCATGGTCACCACCCACCTTCCCCGCGCTCGGGAGCTCGGGGAACGCGAGGCCGTGGCCGAGGGGCTCCTGGCCCGCGCCCACATCAGCTGGGCTCGCGGCGACATTGACAGGTGCGAAACGTTCGCCCAGCAGGGGCTCATCCAGGCTGGCACCGGGTACCCCAGGGCGCGAGCAGATCTTCTGATGGCGGCGGCAGCAGTGCAGGCCGCGCGGGGGCAGCTGGCGAGCGCGGCCAGCGGGCTGACCGAGGCGCAGACCCTCTTCCGCGACCTCCGCATGCACGGGATGCGGGCGACCGCCCTGGCCAACCTGGCGGAAGTCGAGCTGAGCCAGGGCGATCCGGTGAACGCCTGGGATCACGGTGCCGAGGCGCTGGCCGAGTCCGAGGCGGAGGGGGCTGAAGGCGCGCCGAGCGCGGCCGCGCACATGATCCGAGGCATCGCGGCGCTGGAGTTCGGTGCCTGGGCCGAAGCCCGCGTCGAGCTGGACCGGGGCAAGGCGAAGGCCCAACTGCTCGACCTCGCGGCCGTAGTGCTCGGGTGCAACGTGTACCTGGCCCGCGCCCGCCTCGCGCAGGGCGATGCCGCGGGGGGGCTCGAGGTGCTGGCGGATGCGGACGAACTGGCCGGCAAAGGTGATCCTGAGCGTTTCCTTGCCGTGGCCTGGGCGTTGCGTGCCCGTGCCCACGCCGCGCTCGGAGCCGCCACCGCGGCGCGGGCCGCGCTGGTCCAGGCCGAGCTCCGACTTGGGCCCCTTCCCCCCCAACGCCGCGTGGAGACAGCCCTCGACATGGCCCGCGCGATGGAACGCCTCGGCGAAGGTGCCACGGCGCTGCCGCTCGCCCAATCGGCAGCCCGTTTGTCGCACCAGCGAGGCTTCCGCATGCTCGGGCTCGATGCCACGGCGCTGGCGGCCCGCGTCACGGTGGATGCCGCCGAGTCCCACCGCCTACTTCGAGAGGCCCAAGCTGGGTATACTACAATCGAAGGCCGACTTCCAAGCATGTGGAGGGCCACATTTCGCATGCGGGGAGGCGGCAGCTGAAGCTCGCGGCCGGTGCCCGGATTGAGGGTTGGACCCTGGTGCGCCCCCTCGGGCATGGCGCGATGGCGGAGGTGTGGCTCGCGGAGGGGAGTCGCGGCGAAGCCGTCGCCATCAAGTGGCCGACCGGCGAGGGGCGCGCTCCGGGGATGGTGGCCGAGATTGGCGCGCTCAGCCGACTGGACCACGCCGGGATCGTAAAGCTCGTCGCAACGGGCCGAACGGAGGGTCGAACGTGGTTCGCGATGGAGTGGGTGGAAGGGATGGACCTCGCGCTGCTGGGGGAGCGGCTGCGAAGGCGTCCCGTCGCGGAGCGACATGTCCGCGCCCGGGAGCTGGGGGTTCAGCTTGCCGATGCCCTGAGCTACTTGCACAGCTGTGGGCTGGTGCACCGAGATGTGAAGCCCAGCAACGTGCTCTTTGGAGATGGGCGCGGGGGCCCGGCGCGGGCGGTGCTGGCAGACTTTGGCGTGGTCGCTGCGCTGGATGCCCCCGCAGGCGGCAGTTTTATCGGCTCGGTGGCGTGGGCAGCCCCGGAGGCTTTACTCGGAGCACGGGTGGACGCGCGTGGCGAACAATACAGCTTTGGTCTTGTTTTATACTGGCTACTCACCGGGCATCGCCCCTTCGACGAGGGGCGTCGGTCCTCGCCCCGCGCTCCGCCGCGCCCCCCCTCGGAACAGGACCCCACGGTCCCCGCCGACCTCGAAACCATTGTCCTCCGCTGCCTCTCTTTCGCGCCCTCTCGGCGCTTCAAGGACATGGCCGCGGTGCGCGATGCCCTTCGTGCGGTGCCGCCCCCGCGCGGCACCCGAGTGGCGGGGCGCCAGCCCGCGGCGGATCGCGTGGCCTACGCTCTGGAGCACGTTGCGGGCGGCGCGGGCTGGGTGCTGCGCGTCGTCGGGGCGGCCGGGGCCGGGCAGGACTGGCTCGCGGACATCGCGCGGACCTCCGCCACGCGCCGCGGGCTCGTCGTTGTCGTGGAAGACGACCCCGGCCTTGCGGCGCACGTTGCGACCCGAATCCGCGAAGGCGAAGCCATCCTCCTGCTGACGGCCGCGGATGTTCCGGCCGATGAAACCCTCGCGCTCGCCCCCCTTGGGGTGGCGGATCTACGGCGGTCCATCTTCGCAGTGGCTCCGCAAACCCCGGAGATCGCCGCCGCGGCCGAGCAACTGCGCGCCTGGAGCGGCGGGCACGCAGCCCTGGTGGAGGCGGCCCTGGCCCACGCCGTAGCCGGCACCCTCGACCTATCCACCCTCCCCGAACCCGACATCACGCCCTGGATCGGCCCGCTGGACCTCGATGCCCTGTGCGTGGCACAGGCCCTCGCCGCGCTGCCTGTGGGCGTGTCGCCCGACGTGCTCGAAGCCGTGGCCGTTGCCCCTGCCCCCGAATCGCTCGGCCAGTTGGAGCGGCTCGGGCTGGCAGAGAGCGCCGGCACACGCTGGATGCTGGCCGCCGAAGCCTTCCGGGCGCCACTTCTTGCGCTGGCGCTCGACCCCATCGCGCTGCAGGAACGCGCCGCAAGGGCGCTCGGAACTCCACTCGAGGACGACCCCGTGCTGCGCGAGGCCCGCGCCCACATCGAAGCGGGCGAACCCGGGGCCGCGATCCGGGAGCTCGTGAACGCTGTGGCCGACGCCCACGACCCGGGACGCTCCACGGCGGAACGCCGGCTGCTCCTCGCCGCGATCCACTGGACCCTGCGCGACCCGGCCGGCGCATCGGCCCAATGGATAGCCGTTCATCGCGAAGCCGCCGACCCGCGGCACCGCGCTCGCGCCGGCATCGGGCTCGGGGTGCTGCACATGCAGTCGGGCGCACTGGGCGCCGCCGTGACGGAACTGACCCGCGCGCTGACGGATGCCGACCTCGCTGGCGATGCGCGCCTTGCCGCGCTGGCCACGCTCGACCTCGCCGAAGTCCTGGGTCTCCGCGGCCAGTTCCCCGAGGCGCTGCGGGCGGGCAAGCGCGCCCGGGAGGAGGCTCGCTCCCTCCGCGATCGGGCTCTTGAAGCCAAGACTGCCCGTGCGCTTGGGCAGGTGTATGTGGACCTGGGGCTGTGGCGCGAAGCTGAGGCCGTGCTCGCGGATGCCTCGGCGCTGGCCCGTGCGGCCGGGCTGCAAGACGAACGACTCGCGGCCCACACGCTCCGCGCTCAGGTGGCGCTCGACGCACGGCCGGGAGATCGAACCGCGGCGGCGGTCGCGCTCGACCGGCTGTTGGACGCGGGCGCGGCCCCCGACCCGGAGGGGTGGGGCACGCTCGTCGATGCAATCCGCGCCGAGTGCTACGCCTGCCTGGGCGAGGCGGAACGCGCCCGCGAGGCGCTCGAGCGTGCGATGCACTCCACGCCCCCAGCGCCGACACGCGTCCGCAGCGACTTGCGGATCGCTCGGGTACATGCCGTGCTGGGCCAGCCAGTCGCGGCGCGAGAGGCATGGGTGCGCGCAGAACGATGCGCTACACAGGCTGGTTTTACGCGGCTCGCGTGGCAGGCCGCTTGCGAGTTGGCGAGCGTGGACGGCACCCCGGCGCCCGAGCTTGGCGCTTGGGGGGGCGGGGTGCCGGCTGGACCCGGATTCCCCCGACCTACGCCTTCGACCTGAACGCCGCGATGACGCCGGTCATGAGGGCAAAGAAGACGACAGGAAGTCCAAGCCCGACGCTGTTCATGAACTGTTCTATCACCGCGGCGGCGATGCATTTGATGGTTCCATGCCGTTCAATTTGACGGCCAAGCCTATCCTGTAGCGACAGCAGGGCGAACCCTACTCCTCCCCTCGAACGCCCTCCGCTGGCACAGCGAGCGGCAGTCGGTTCAGCTCCGGGGCACCGCGGCGGTGGTCCCAGGACTCCCACTTCAGGCGTTGGAGCTTCCAGGAGGTGATGGCCACCCAAGCGAGGCCGGCCGGTGCGGAGATCGCCACGAGGTCGGCCCCCACGCTCGACCACGCCTGGGAGACCGCGGACATCGTGAGCAAGGAGGCAAAGAGCCCGGACCCCGACAGCCACATGGGAAAGGCGTGGCTCCTGGCCATCGCGAGGGAGAGGAGCAGCATTCCGCATCCAAAGCTCAGGCCGAACAGCGCGGCTCCCGACAGCGTCAGGCCGAGCAGGGTGATCCCGATCGCCGCTTCGCCGTGCGGAACCATCCGCGCCACGACGAAAGGGAGCAACGCGACACTGGCGTGGACCGTAGCGGCCCCCGCCGCCAACGCGGCGCCGGGCCAAGAATAGGCGCCCAACGCGCGCGCCAGGCCTACCGCCCAGGGCACCAGCAGAAGGCTCCCGGCGCTCAAGAATGCGGCACCCAAAGACGTCGTGTCCGCTTGCTGTGTCGCGGCGTAGTACCAGCGTTCGATCTGCTCGGGACGATAGGCATCTTCAAACCCGCGCAGCGACACGGTGCCCAGGGCGAGAATCGCGACGGCCGCAAGTCCGCAGCGACCGGCGATACCGTTGGGTTCAGCGGGCATGATGGCCTCCGGTGATGAGGTGGAACGCGGCACGCACTCGGTCGCCCACCGGCCCGGTGCCGGCCGTTTTTCGACCATCCACTTCGACGATGGGCACGAGCCCCTTGAGGGTGCTCGACAAGTAGATCTCGTCGGCCTCGCCGGGCGTAACCGCCTCCTCGAGCACCGGAATGCCCAAGGCGACCGCGCCTTCGATAAGCGCCCCGCGTGTCACGCCCCGTAGAATTCGGCCGTCGTCGGGGGGCGTGCAGAGCGTGCCGCTTCGCACCACGAAGAGGTTGCTGCGGTTGGCCTCGGTCCAATGGCCGGCGGTATCCACGAACAACACTTCGTCAACGCCTGCTTTTTGTGCCGCGAGCTGCCAGCCCGCCCGATTGGTGTGCTTGACCCAACCCGGCAGCCAGGGCGGCGGCTCCCAGGGAAGGGTGGCCACCCGCACGGCCGCGCCCACCCGAGCGAGGTCGAGAGGTCGGCTGCGCACGACGCGCCGCCCACCGCCCGTCAACATCAGGAACACAGCGACTTCGCCTGAAATCCCATCGACCACGCGCTCGATTTCGGCCGCAAAAACCGCGTCGGCGGCGCATGCGAACCCGAACCACGCCGCGCTGTCCCGAAGCCGGCGGAGGTGCTCGGACACGCGAAACGGCCGCCCGCCGTAGGTGCGAAGCGCCTCATACACCGCCATCCCGGTGCCAAGGGCCGGCTCGTCGAGCGGGAGGTGGTCGGCGGGCCTGCCATCGACGAGGTTCAGTGCCGACTCCGGTTGCGCATCGGTTGGGTCCGCCCAGGGTATCCCGGCCGGTGGGTTAGCTCGCACAGGATGTCCACGCTCTCCAGACTGTCCGCCCTCCTCCTTGTCACCGCCTCGGCCGTGGCGTTCCCTGTCCCCTCGGCCCACGCCGAGTCGGTGGCCGCGTTCGAAGCGGGCCGCCTCCTCGAGATGATCCCGGCGACAGGCGTGGTGGGGGATGGCACCACCCTCGCCGACCTGTATTTTCTGGCGCTGGACCCGAACGGCATCCCCCTCACGGGCCTCACCCTGAAGGGGTACACCACGACCGGTTCGGTGGGTGCCCTCGAAGAGGCCGGGCGCGGGCTCTGGAAGTTCACCTATTCACCCCCGAAGGTCGATGCCCCGGTCACCGCCGAACTGATCGTCAAGGGAAAGATCGGGAAGGAAGCTTACTCCGACAAGTGGACGTTTCCGGTCGTCCCCTCCCGCACCCGCCCCCTGTCTTCCTCCTCCAACCCATCGAAGATGACCCTTGGGGTGGACACGACGGCCACGCTTTCGATCAAGTTGGCCACAGGAGACCGCCAATCCGCCGATGGAGTGGAGCTCGTGGTGGCGGCATCCTGCGGCAAGGTGGAGAGCATCACCAACCTTGGCGGTGGCCTGTTCAGCGCGCTGTACACGCCGCCGAAGGAGCCCTACGCCCAGGTTGCGCTCATCACCATCGCCGAAAGGCACGACCCGGGCCACACGCTGAGCGCCCTGGCCATCCCGTTGTCCAGCAAGCTCGACGTGGCCGTGACCACCACCCCCAACTCGCGGGTGATCGTCAAGATCGGTGATTCCCAGTTCGGGCCGATCGCCGCTGATTCCAAGGGCCGCGCCAAGGTGCCGCTGCTGGTCCCGCCGGGCGTGATGACAGCGGAGAAGATCTCGGTCGGCGCCGACGGAACGAGCGTGAGTGAACCTCTCGACCTCAAGTTGGCCGAGGCCCGCCGCATCGCGCTGGTGCCGGTCAACGCGGGGATCCCCGCCGACTCTCGAGTGTCGATCGACGTACACGCGGCCGTCGTCACGCCCGATGGCCGTCCCGACACCACCGCCATGGTCGTATTCAACGTGACCGCCGGCACGATCTCGGGCACGCGTCACGAAGGAAACGGCGTGTACGGGGCCACCTACACCCCGCCAAACAGCGCCCTGGCCCAGGTCGCAACGCTCAGCGCCCTGCTCGCCGACCGCCCCACCACCCAGACCACATCCGTGGCGTTGAACCTTGTCGGCCTGCGTCCAGGCCGCGTGGAGCTTGTGTCCGACCCGGTCCGGTTGGCGCCGAACGCCGCATCCTTCAAGCTGACCACCCGCGTGACCGGCCCGGAGGGCACGGGGCTCCCCGCCCGCACGATCACCCTCGGCGCGAGCGGCGCCCGTAGCGCAACCCCCGTAAAAGATGCCGGAAACGGCGACTATCTCGCGACCTTCACCCCCACCGGCCGCGGCCCGGTCGAGGTGAACGCTAGCGTAGCGCTCGCCGTGTCGGGCAACCCGCTATGGAGGCTTCTGCTAGTACCCTCGACCACGCGAGTCACCAACGATGGGCTTTCTTCATCCCTGATCACCGTGGCTGCGGTGGATGAGTTCGGCTACCCTGTCCCCAACGTCCCGCTCACCCTGCGCGTCATGGAAGGCGATGGCAGCCTGCCCACAGATGCGACCACCAACGCCGCGGGGGTCGCGCAGGTCTACTACACGGCGGGGCGCGCCGCGGGCCTGGTCGGCATTGAGGTCACCTCCCGCACGCAGACCGCCGTGACCGCCCTTTTCCAGGCCCCCGACGAACTCACTCTGCCGACGTTGCCTGTGGCCGGTTCGCGGGCGGAGGCAGCCCTGGTGGCTGAATGGAGGAAGGGTCTCGGTACCGTGCGAATCGAGCGAGAGTAGCCGCGATTATCCGTGCGGCATCTCGGCCCACACCAGGGCCGGGCCCGGACCCGCTGCGGCCACGGCGGCTTGCACGCTTGCCCGGTCGCTGCCATCGCACGTAGATCCACCCAAACCGATGGACTGGGCCAACACGACCGCGGGCACCGCGAGCTGGGCGGCAAAGGGGCCATCGCCGCTGTAGCCGGCGACGACGAACACAACGGGGGTGCGGTGCGCGGCGGCGAGCTGAAGCGCCTCGTGCACGTTCCCGTAGCTCAACGAGCCGGTGCCAAGAAAGCAGACGGCAGGCTCACCTGCGAGGGCCACGCCCACCGCAGCGAGCGCACGGACCGAAGGCGAATCGCCGGGCGGCACGACTTTATAGGGGCGGGCCTCGTCCAACCCCTCGGCGGCGGCCCCCCGTAGGAGGGCGGCGCCACGTTCCCGGCGGCCGGGGAACAACCAGACGCGCTTCCCCACGGCCGCGACCACGCCTTCAACCAGCGATTCAACGCCGTGCGTGCCCGCCGAGGTCGGCTGAGCGGCGCTCCACTCCCGGAAAGGGCTTGCCCCGGTCACATGAGCTCCAGAAACAGCTGCTCCGGGCTTTCCAGGATGGCTTTCAACGCGCTGACGGCGCGCGCCGCCACCGCACCATCGATGACCCGATGATCAAAGCTGGGCGAAAGGTACATCATCGGGCGGATGACGACCTGGCCATCTACGGCCACGGGGCGGTCGTGGATCTGGTTGACGCCGAGGATCGCTACCTCGGGGTGATTGAGGATCGGCGTGGCGAAGCGCCCGCCGATGTTGCCGACCGAGGTGATGGTGAAGGTGCCGCCGGTCAGGTCGTCAAGCTTGGCCTTCCCTTCGCGCGTTCGCTGCGAGAGATCGGCGATCTCCGCGGCCAACTCGAGAATAGACTTGTCAGCCACCCGCTTCACCACCGGGACGAACAGCCCCGCGGGCGTGTCGGTCGCGATGCCGATGTTCACATCGCGGCGAACCACAAGTTCGAAGGTCGCTTCGTCCATCACCGCGTTCAGCGTGGGGAAGTCGCGAAAAACCCGCACCAGCGCCTTCATGATCAGGGGCAGGTAGCTGAGCTTGACGCCGCGAGCCTCGGCCGCGGGAGCGAGCGCCTTGCGAAGCGCCACGAGGCGGCTTGCATCCACCTCATCGACGTAGGTGAAGTGGGGGGCGGTGTGCCACGCCGAAACCATCTTTTCCGCAATCTTTCGGCGAAGACCGATGATCTTCACGCGCTCATCGCCAACAGAGGAAGCCTGAGCGACCAGCGCCGGGGGGGCCTTCGGGAGCGCGCCGGCGTTGAACGATTCCACATCGGCGCGGGTCACGCGACCATCCTTGCCCGACCCGGGCACGGCGTTCAGGTCCACACCGCGGGCGCCGGCTTCGTGCCGGACCGCCGGGCTGGCCAGGGTGCCGCCTGCGCGAGGGGGGGCCGGCATCCGTGCGGCCACGGCGGGGTGCGGGCCGGCCCCCGCGGCGGCGGCAGCGACGGCGA
>CAMBIK010000054.1 GCA_945867435.1 Klebsiella pneumoniae | reverse complement strand
GGTCCAAGATCCCTCGCGAAGGACCATTCCCCGGCGAAGGGGGCTTCTTTCACCTTTACGGTGATGGCGTCGGTGAACTTTCCGTACCAGGTGGTCACGCTTGCGGAGTCGGGAATGGAATCATCGAGCAGCTCCACGCCAGCGACGGTCAGCCCTTCACGGTTCAGGGTCATCTCCCACAGGCCCACCGAGGCGGCGACGTCCCAGTCCTCACCGAGTCGCGCCTCCCACGCTTCTTCGCCCAGGCTGATCTGGATCGGCGGATCGTCCGGCAGGTCGGCCGGCGCAAGTTCGATCCGCGTGCCCGGCAGGCCGGCATAGTCCGATACCAGGCGGTTGCCTCCGGCCGCGGCGGCACCTTCTTCGCAGCCCCACGCCATCAGCAAGAACAACGCCTACTCCGCCCACATGGGAATGTGGTTGTTCTGGCTGGAATCTTGACCGGGAAGCCAGAACGCGGGCCAGCTGGGATCCACGCCGGCCGCTGCGCGCTCCGGATCGAATCCCGCGACCCAAAGCTGGGGGTTGCCCAGGGTCACGTTGCCGTAGACCCGGTTGGAGGAGAAGGCAAGCCACATGACAGCGTCGTCGGGAAGCGGTGCCCAACGGGGGAGCGAGTTGGTGTAGCCCGAGGCAATGTTGGCGGCGGTGAGCTCCACGACCACGCTTCCATCCCCGTTCACGGCGTACACCATCGCATCCACATCCGCGTAGCTGTCCCCGGTGGAGATGTTCATCGCCAACCATTCCCCATCGGGGGACCACGCTGGGTAGTAGGCGTTGTAGGGATCGGGAGGGTCGTATACGACCACCGGGGAACCAAAGGTGCGGTCGGGGGTCACATCCATCACGGCGATGCGGCCACCGCTAAAATACCAGTCGCCCCCATCGCCGTTGGTGAGCACCATCGCCACGCGAGTGCCGTCGGGCGACCAGTCGGGATGGGTGGCCACCCCGCCGGTGGGCACTTCGTACAGGAAGGCTCCCGTAATGGCGTCGTAGAGCAACAGGGCGCCTTGATTAGCAACCAGACACAGGAGGCCATCGGGGGAGAACGTATTGAAGTTGCCGATTACGCCGGAGTCATGGCCGATGACATCCACACCATCGCCGATGTCGCGGATGCCGATGGGGCCGTTGCCGCCATCGTAGGTAAAGCCAATCTTGTCCTTGCGAACGCTGTGGCAGCCCACGCAATACCCAGTCGTGGAAGCGGTGAGAAAATC
The DNA here is from genome assembly GCA_945867435.1 of Klebsiella pneumoniae. GTDB lineage: Bacteria > Myxococcota_A > UBA796 > UBA796 > SXON01 > SXON01. The sequence goes on along the minus strand of CAMBIK010000054.1, from coordinate 18,312 downwards.
TTCCGCCTGGCCACCATAGGGAATCTTGCGAATTCCGTAGGCCGACGTGCTCCAATAGTAGATGTTGCCGCGTGCATCGAAGCGGTTCACGTTGACCGTGATCACATCTTCCGACCAGACTTCGGTGCCGACGAGCAGGGACAACTCCACATCCACGGACCCGCCGGCATTGGTGCCAACCAATGCGGCCCAGGTGGCTTCATCGGCTGTCCAGCTTGTGCCGGTGGTGTAGACCGAAAGGTCGGTAACGCCGCTGCGGAAGCGGAGTTTGGCAGCGGTGGCCCCCACATCCGCCCACTGGAAGACCAGGCTGGGGGTGTTGCGCGGGAGGTTTACGCCATCCGGCGGGTACGCCCACAGCCCGGTGTGTTCGATGCGAGGCACGTCGAAGAGTGTGGGGTCCACTCCTTCAGCTATCAGCTCGTTCTGGAAGACCACGGTCAACAAGGCGGAAGCCTCAAGCCCCGCGAACCTTGCGTTCACGTAGGTGACACCGCCGTTGTCGGTCGATGCGATGAACCCACCCCGCTTGTCGATTTCCCCGGTCGTGTGATTCGACAGGGTCCATTCCGCCTCGGGAAGGACCTCGGTGATGCCGTTGGTGCGGGTGGCGACGAGCTTGAATTCCGCCTCTGCGCCGCTCGGAGAGGTGTAGACGGTGGATTCCCCCGGCGTGACTTCGAGATGAACGACGCTGCCCGACCCTGGATCGGGGAAGGGCTTGGAGCAAGCGAGCAACAGCAGAGAGGCAGAGCGCACCGCTGCATGCTATCCGTTCGGCGTCGATGTCGCGCCCCTTCCGGTTCCTGCTCAGCATCCTGCCGATCTTCCCGGCGGCGGCGTGCTCGGACTACGAGGTGCAGAACGTCACCTCGCTCGACGTGTTTACCCAGCAAGAGGATCCCCCGGCCGACGTTTTGTTTGTCGTGGACAACTCGGCCAGCATGGTCGAGGAACAGGCAAACCTCGCCATGAACTTTGGCACGTTCGTCGAACTGTTGGGCGATACGACCGCTGACTACCGCATCGGCGTAACGACCACGGATGGGGCGAACGCAGGCCGCCTCGTGGGACCGGTGCTCACGCCCGACACCCCCGATGTGATCCTGGAGTTCCAACGCGCTGTTGCGGTCGGCACCACCGGCTCGCGGGACGAACAGGGGCTCGCGATGGGCGTCATGGGCGTAAGGCCGGACGTGAACCCCGACTTCATGCGTGAGGATGCGGTGGGCCACGTAGTCTTTGTCTCCGACGAAGACGATCACAGCGCAGAACCCGCCGAGTATTACGCCACTGCGCTCGGAAGCGCGGCTCCCGGAGAAGCGCTCACCGCTCACGCTCTGGTGGGCGATATTCCGGCGGGATGCCTTTCGGGCACTTCCGCGGCCGACGCAGGTCCCCGGTACCTTTCGGTCGCCGAAACGACCGGGGGCCTCACCGAGAGCATCTGTGCCGACGACTACGCGCAGGTACTGGTGGTGCTCGGTCTCGCGGTGGCGGGCTGGAACCCGACCTTCCTTCTGTCGGACCTGCCTGCAGTCGATACCCTCGTCGTGAAGGTGGATGGCGTGGAGATCCCCGAACGCGAGGTGGATGGGTGGGCCTATTCCATCGGCGACAACGCGATCGTGTTTGCAGGGCGGTCCATCCCGCGGCCCGGCATGCAGTTGACGGTCAGCTACCAGCGCGGGGGGTAGGAGCAAGGTCCCGCATCTTCAAGCTACCGTTTCAGCGAGCGAATCCCGCCGCCTGGCGCGCCCGCTTGACCGCCACCTCGCCCGCGAGTGCTTCAATGCATTCGGCTACCGACGCCGGTTCGCCCAGCGCACGGAACCGCCGGGCGACAGCTGCGAAGTCGCCTGGAGCGAGGTTGTGGGTGCGGCCAGCGAAGGACGCGAATGCGGCCACATCCTGCTGGGTGGGCGGCGTTCCTATCAGCGGCTGGAGCAACGCCGAAAACAGCACCATCGCTTCGTCGGGGCCGGCGAAGCGGAAGCCGACCTTGAACACGAAGCGCCGCAGCGATGCGGGATCCAGCGTGGACAGCAGGTTCGTGGTGCACACCACCACCCCGCGGAAGGATTCAAGCTGCTGGAGGAACTCGTTCACCTGGGTGACCTCCCAGCCTTGCGAGGCACCTTCCCGATTTCGGAGGAAGCTGTCCGCTTCGTCGAACACGAGGACCGCCCCATCGCGCTGGGCGTCGCGAAAAGCCGCCGCGATCAGCTTTTCAGACTCGCCGACCCACTTGCTCACGCAGTCGGATACGCGCCGATAGACCAGCGGCCGACCCATCCGATAGCCGAGGTAACCGCCGAATTCGCTCTTGCCGGTGCCGGGCTCGCCGTGGAGCAGCACCGTAAGACCCACGCCGCCCTTCCAGGCCGCCAGGCGGTCGCCCAGTCGGGTGAGATCTTCGGTGGCGCGCAGGCCATCGAGACGGAAGGCGCGCCCGGAAGCGAAGCTGCGGCAGTATACGATACTTCCGCTCAATGTTTTTGCCCACGATGGGGCGGCGTATCTGCTATCCCATGTCCCCAAATACGGCTCGATCATCACGCTCAACCTTCACCGGCTGCAAAAGCTGGAGGCCACCACGGAGCGGGGCATGATCCCAGCCGACTTCGATTCTGCGAAGCTTGAGAATGCGGCCTTTGGCGTTACGCGGGGTGGTCCGATGCTCACGTGGCAGCTCCGCTTCAGTGCAGATGCGGCTTCGTTCATCCGAGAGCGAACCTGGCATCCGACGCAGCGCCTCGTCGAAATGGATGCTGGCGGCTTGGAGTTGACGTTCAAGTGCGAAGGTGCGGTAGAAGTTTTCGCCTGGGTAGCGTCGTGGGGAACGGGCGTGGAGGTGCTGGCACCACAGTCGGCGAGGCGGGATCTGGCTGGGTTGGGCCAGTGGTTGCAGGAGCGGTACGCGGTGGACACCAGTGCGGGTCCCACGGAGACAGCGCCGCTAGTCCGCGTCTAAAACCAGCCGCGCGCGGTCAACATCCAGTTCGCTTACATAGAGGCGGGTGATGTGGCGGGCCTCCTGGTAGCGGGCGAAGATGGCGGTGGCGTCTTCCAAGGGGGTGATGTGACCGCGGCTGCCGGGGCTACGGTCGATCACCCAGATGCGCGGCGCCCGCTCCCGCTTCTTTCCCATGGCGGAGTACCTGGACAACTTGCCGGTGGAGCCGGCGGCCAAATAATCAAGGTTTGCAGCTTCCAGCCGGGCGCGGGCCTCGGTCAGATCCACCTCAACGGCGCTCCCGTGGCGTTCGAGCACTCGTTGGAACGGCCGACGCTCGACGATTCGACGCGCCCATTCATCCCCCGCGGCGCGGAGGTACCCGTGCATGGCCACATCGTCCAGGTGAAGGTAGGCCTCGATCTCGGTAGGAAATTCCCAGGTTCGTGCGGGACTGGCAAAGTGGCGCCGAAGCAGCTCTTCGTAGACCACGCTCTTGTGGTGGAAATACACGGACATAAACATGTGGTACCGAGAGATCATGAAATCATCGAAGGCGTACACGGCCCGCTGATCCAGCATCAACGACACGTTTCCTTCGCCATCCTCATGCCACTCGAGGTTGCTCAGCAACCAATTCAGGTCGATCTCCCCGTACCGAGCACCGGAAAAATAGGAGTCGCGAACCAAATAATCGAGCCGGTCCACATCCAACTCGCTTGAGATGAGCTGGCTGAGCACGCGACGATAATCGCGCCCCCGGTGGAGGAAGAAGTCGTCGGGAACCGCGGCTTCGCCCGATACCAGCGCCGCGACGTGCCGGCCGTCGAACGGGAAATTAGTCGCGATGGTGGGGTTGAGCGAGGACTGCGTGAGGATGCCTACGGTGTAGTCCTCGTGGGAGGCGGTTTGGTCCAGCCGTTCGGCGACTGCCTCGGGCACATACGCGCCGATCCCCAGGGACCGCAGCGGTGGCATCGCGAACTCGGTGCAATGGGAGAACGGAGCGTGCCCCAAATCGTGACACAGCGCCGCGATGCGCACGACATCGCGGTAGCGGCGACGAGCGGAGGCATCCTCGAAGGGGTCACGCCGAAAAACCCTGTCGAAGGCGCGCCCGGCCAGCTCCATCGCGCCGAGACTGTGGGCATAGCGGGTGTGTACGGCTCCAGGAAAAGGCAGCTCTGAGAAGCCCATCTGCTTCACGCCTCGAAGGCGTTGTACGAAGGGATGATCGACGACCGCCACCTCGTTGTCTTCCAGAGCGATCGCACCGTGCAGCGGGTCCCGAACCTCCATGACGCCTCCGGGGCCGGGTTATAGCCTGCCGGTGGACTCGATCGCCGCCTCAGACCCCCTTCGCCCCGGCGATGTCGTTCATCACCCCGCGTTCGGCTTCGCGACTGTGGATGGGGTGGACGACCGGGGTGCCCAGCTGCGGTGGGGCCGGAACGAGCAACGAACGCCGACCCATGTCTCCCGGCATGCGCTGGCCACTGCCTACCGTCGCTGTCGAAAGGGTGGGGTGCTCGCTAGGCATTTCCTGGATCCGGCCTTCACCAGGGCAACGGCGGCCGACGACCCGGTCGCGCTGCTCGGTCTGCTCCTTTTGGACTTGGGTGGGGGCCAACCCACGCGGGACCTTCAGGAATGGATGGAGACCCTGGTGGGCGGCGGAAGCAGCGCCGGCTGGTGGGGCGAAGTCGTGAATCTCATCCGCTTCGATGCACGCTTTCACGTCGGGGGCGACCGACTGGGGCTCGCGGCGGGCGTGGGGGATGCCCACTTCGCTCGCGTGCCTGCGGTGGTGGCCGCGGTTGAGGGGCCCCCCACCGAGGTGTCGGCCGATCCCCCGAGCGCGCCTTCGCTGGACCGGGAAGCGTTGTGGCAGTGCGCGTTGGGCATTGCCCACGCCCTGGCAGCGATGCATGCGCGCGGAGAAACACTCCTTCGCTGTGACGAGTTTGCGCTGCTCACCGCTGCCGGGTGGTCGCTTCGTGCAGACACGGAATCGGCCCCCCCCGCCGACGACGTGGCCTTTGCGATGCGCCGCTTCGTCGGCGTAGCCCTTGACCTGCCAGAGGATCCCCCCGTTCCCTGGCAAGAACTGGTGGACATGATCCCGGCTGTAAAACTTGATTTTGCCCCCGAACTGCTGGGCGTGCTCAGGTACGCGCTGGCTCGCGACGCCCGTCTGCGCCCGCGCGATGGCCTGGCGTTGGTTCACGACCTCACGGTAGCCCACGCGGTCTCGCGGCTTCGGGCCGCCTTGCCGGTCCAGCCGCATGCGGAGCTCGCCGGGGGCTTCGACACCCACATTGGAACGCTCAAATCGCTCGCGGGGCAGACCAACCAGGACAGCTTTCTGTTGCTTGGAGAACCGGCGCATGCCTTGGTCATGGTCGCGGATGGGATCAGCACCTCGACCGCCGGCTCGGGTGACATCGCCAGCAACCTCGCGGCGCGCACGCTGCGCCTGCAGTGGTCCGGGCAGCACGAGTCGCTGCGTAACGCCACGGCGGAAGAAGCCTGGCGATTCCTGACTCAGGCGTTTGCCAAGGCCAATAAGGTCATTACCGATGCCGCGATGGGGCTTGCGGAAGGCGATTTTGCCGACCACATCCCGATGGGCACCACCATCGTCGCGGGCGTGACCGTGGGCGATACCGTACACCTCGCGGCGCTGGGCGATTCGCGCGCCTACCTGGTTGGTCGGCATGGTGTAGCCCCACTTTTCTGGGATCAGAATTTAAACGCGTTACGCCTTCAGCAGGCGTCGGCTGGGGCTCCGGTGGCATGGGACGACCGGGGGTACGCGCTCGTCGGCTACCTTGGGCACTTCGATGAGCTTGGCGCTCCCGCTCTCGGCCCGGTCATGACCACCAGCGTTCGCCTTCTTCCTGGTGAATGGCTCCTCCTCACGAGCGATGGCATCAGCGACCATGCCGCTCCTGAGGAAGCGGGAGTCTATCAACTCCTTTCGCGCCTCGTGGGAGAGCATGGGGGTCCCGCCGATGCCCGTGCAGCGATGCGCTTGGCACGCCGCGTGGTCCTCGCGGCCAACGACGGAACGGGTGGAGATAACGCCACCGTTCTGGCGATCACCCTGGCGCGGCCTACCCCATCCGCGGCCTCCGAATCCGCGTCCACCGCCGAATAGCGAGCCCTTCCTTGCCCGAACTTTCCTTTCGAGATGCCCTTGCCCAACGTGTGATCCTCTTTGACGGCGCCATGGGCACCGAGCTGTACGGGCGCGGCGTCTTCATCAATCGCTGCTACGACGAGCTGAACGTGTCGCAGGCCGACATCGTGACCGATATCCACATGGCATATGTGCGTGCGGGTGCCGACGTGATCACGACGAACACCTTCGGCGCCAACCGGATCCGCCTTGGCGCCTTCGGCCTGGAGTCGCGGGCGAAAGACATCAATGCAAGCGGCGTTCGCCTTGCACGCGCGGCCGCCAAGGGCAAGGCTTGGGTGGCCGCCAGCATCGGCCCGACTGGGGCACTTTTGGCACCCGTCGGCAAGATTTCGCCGGGAGATGCCTACCAGGCCTTCCGGGAGCAGGCGGAAGTGCTGATCGATGCTGGTGCCGACCTCATCGTCCTCGAAACGTTCATCCACCTTGCCGAGCTGTGGCAGGCCGTTCGCGCCGTTCGCTCCGTAAAAAAGGACCAACCCATCGTCGCGTGCATGAGCTTCCCCTTCATCGGCCCTGACCAGATGCAAATCGAGGGAGACACCCCCGAAACCTCCGCACGCACGGTCGCCGGCTGGGGGGTGGATGCCTTCGGCACCAACTGTTCAAACGGCCCGCGCGGCGTGCAGCATGTGCTCGAACGCATGGTGCAGGTCACCAACATGAAGCTCGTCGCGATGCCAAACGCAGGGCTGCCCCAGGTCGTTGAAGGGCGCACGTTGTACCTTGCGGCGCCCGAGTACATGGCCGAGCACGCCCGGCGCTTCGTTCAGCTTGGCGCGGGCATCGTCGGCGGTTGTTGCGGCACGACGCCGGAGATGATCAAGCAGATTCGGTCGTTTGTCCGGTCGGTCACCGCCGAACGGCGCATCGTCGCCATCGAGGAATCGCCCACGAGCAAGGTGGTGCTTGCGGAACCGGTGCCCATTCCGGAGCGAAGCGACTTCGCCAAGCGCCTGTACGGCGGCAAGTTCTGCGTTTCCGTAGAGCTGGACCCACCGCGGGGCGTGGACGCTCAGAAGGCGGTGGAAGGCGCGGCGATGCTTTTGGCCGCCGGGATCGATGTGGTGAACATCGCCGACGGCCCTCGCGCGGTCGCACGCATGGGGCCGAGCGCCCTAGCCCAACTAGTCAGGTCCCACTGCCCGATGGAGAGCGTCGTTCACTACTGCTGTCGCGATAGAAACCTCCTTGGGATGCAGATGGATCTGTTGGGATCCAACGCCCTCGGCCTTCGCAACATCCTGGCCGTTACCGGCGATCCACCCAAGATGGGGACCTACCCCGACGCCACCGCGGTCTTCGACATCGATAGCATCGGACTCATCAGCTTCATCCAAATGCTGAACCGCGGCCTCGATTTCTCCGGGCAGCCCGTGGGGGGGCAGACCCAGTTGTTCGTTGGGGCCGGCTGCAATCCGGCCCACATCGATCTGAACATCGAGGTGGCGCGCTTCGGGCGAAAGGTGGAGGCGGGCGCCGAATTCTTCTTCTCGCAACCCGTGTTCGACGCCGACGTGCTTCTGCGCTTCCTCGACCTCACGGACCACTTCAAGAAGGTGCCGTTCCTGGTTGGAATCATGCCGCTGGTCTCGTTGAAGAACGCAGAATTCCTGCACAACGAGGTGCCGGGAATGCAGGTTCCCGCCTCGATCCTTCAGCGTTTGCGCGATGCGGGCGACCGTGATGCGCAGCGCGAAGTTGGGATTCAGTGTGCCCAGGAGGCGCTGCGCGCAGTCATGCACCATCCCCGCATCGCCGGCACCTACGTCTATCCCCCCTTTGGTTCGTACAAGGCGGTTTTGCGCGTTGTCGAGGTGCTGAAGGACCGCACCGGTCCCACCCGATTTGGTCCCGAAGGGTGGGTGGAGGCGCCCGCCGTTGGCTGATCCGGTCGCGATGCTGCGCGCCTTGGCGCTCTCCCTCCCCGCGGCCACCGATGAGATCACTTGGGGGCACCCTACCTTTCGGATCGACGGCGAGCGTGAAGTCCACCAAGGACGTACAACCTGAGCTCCTGGCCCGGTCGGGTTTCTTCCTGCCGGACTACGTCGGCAGCAAGGGGTGGATTGGCATCGAGCTCAAAGCGGCTGCAACGCGGGCGCTGACCGAGGCTACTTTCCCAGACCCCGATGGGCGACAGAGACGATCTTGGTGCACAACGCCGCGTTCTGGTCCGTGTAGGCGCCGCATGTGCCTTCGACCAGCAACAGGGCGGGCGCGAACTGTCGGACTGTAGCCAGCGCTGTGGCCGCGCTCAATCGGGCGAGCGATCCCGCCGGTTGCTGGGCCGCCAAGGCCTCCACTTTGTCCCCACGCCCCTGCTTGGCGTAGATCTCGAGCGCCACTTCGACGGCCAACGGTTCGGTCGCCAGCTTGGATTCGACGAGGTCGAGAGCTTGTTCGAAGTTACCTTTTTCGGCGCGAAGCCGTGCGTGCAGCGCGAGCGTACGGGCATCCATGGCGCTGCGGTGCGAGGTCAGAAGCCCGTCGGCCACGGCAAGGTTCGGGGCGGCAACCGCGCAGCGATAGGCGATGGCGGCCAGGGTGGCGCGCTCGGCGTCGGGAACGGTGAATCGGCCCGACCGTTCGATACACTTCGCGGGTTGCTTGGCACGCAAAAGGCCGAGCAGCGCGTTGAACTTGGCGGTGCTGCGACCGCGGGCGAAGATGGCGTCGAGGAGGGAATCGGGGGCACTGAGCGCGTCGTCGAACACCAGTCGGGCCACTTCCTCCAGCACATCTGGGTCATCGGGCCAGGCCGCAAAGGTGCGCTCAGCAATCGCCCATGTCGAGGCGGCACCGCTTTGACTGCGTTCCACGAGGATTCGTGCGGCTGCCGTGGGGCCGCTCACGCCGACCTGGGGTTCTACCTCCGACAGGGCCTCCTGAGCCTCGGGGTACGCCTTCGCCGCCACCATGGCCCGAACCAGCGCGGCCAGAGCAAGTTGGGCCTCGCGCGCCAAGCGGGCCACGTCGGCAGGCGTACTGTCGCGCCGCTTCAGCAGCACCCCAGGATCGTAGGTGGCACCGATCTTGTAGAGGCTGGCCAGGTCGCTCCGGGCGGTCCCGCGCTGGGTGCCCCCGTAGCGGCACGAGTCGAGGGCCAGGCGAGCGCCGAGGTCGTCGGGCAAGGCTTCCGTGCGCCGCAGAAGGCCGGGCTCGGCCCCCGCGCAATCCCCCGATACGGCGCGGGCCACGGAGTCGTCCCGGAGGACATCCAGAGGGGCGGACCACGCAACGGTGAGGAGGAGCAGCATGGTGGATGTCTGCTTAACCAAGGGAACGGGATCGGCACGCATGGCCCGGTCGGATACAAGGGGCGGCCATGATCCTTGCCCTCGTGCTGCTCGCCTGCCCCGAACCTGTAGAAACGGGTGATTCCGCGCCAGTCGAAGATACCCCGCCGCCAGCCGCGCTCACCTGCGACCCTGCCGTGGTGAAGTTCGATGGCGCCGATCCACCAAAAGTTGGCGATGTGTGGTCCTTCTGGCTCACGTGCGATGATGCGGTTCAAATGGGTGCCAGCCGCCCTTCCGTGAATCCTGTCGATGCCGGCACCATCACGGATGGCACAAGCACACCCCAAATCGAGTGGAAGGAGGTCGGGGAGGCCACCTTGCACATCCAAACTGGGCGCTTCGAGGGGGATCGTGTCGTGACCGTGCTGGCGGCCGATTAGCGGTTGTTCGAAGTCCGGCGCGCTTCGCGGCCAGGACCACACGCCGCAGCAGTGGCGGCGAGGGACGGAGCCCGACGGCGAGCCGGCCGCGTCAGCGATAACCCCGACACTCCCGTCACGGTTCGTGCCGCTCGCAGACCGAAAACTCGGCGTTCAATATTGCTGGCACGCCCCTTGTGAGGGTCTCTGTACACCTTACTGACAGCGGTTTGCGATCAGGTTGAGCCATCTCAACGAGTTGTGTCGCGACGACGTGCGAGCACGCGGGGCAGCCGCTCAAAGTGCTGCGGGTGCGCTTGGTGGACAACGAAGGGGCACCGGGAACGCTGCTTTCCGGGGCACGAGTGGCGTGCGGAGAAGGCAGCTTGGAGCTGATCGAAGTGCAGGCGGCGGGCAAGCTCATCGTGAGCGGCGTGGCCTTCGTGAACGGGGCGCGGTTGGCCGTCGGGGCGTTGCTGGGATGACGGAGGACTCGAGTCGCGTCGCCGCCGGTTGGGTCAGGAAGGCTTCCATGGTGGCGCGACGGGCAGACCGGCTCGTTCCAGGGCGCGATCCACGCTGGCGTACATGGCCGCGATGTCGTCGTCTGAGCGCCCGCTCTCGCGCATCCATGTCTCGAATGGCCGATCCCCCGCTCGCAGCCTCGCGAGCATGGTCCTGAGCTCCTCGGGCTTCCAACCGACGAATCCAACGACATCCTCGGGTGCGGCCGGAATGTTGCCGTCCGCCGCCAAGGTGAGCAGGGTGGGGCCGTGCTCGCGAACGAGCGCGGCCCAACGGGCTTGCACTTCCGCCTGGCGGTGAGCGTCAATCCGGCGGCCTGCCATCTGCTCTTTGAGCGCAGCCCGCACGCGCGAGACCCCGCCGCTGGTAAGCCATGCCCGCATGTCGTCTGCTGAGCTGCCAAGGGTGCGGAAGGGGTCCTTGGAGAGGGCTCCCAGGGCAGCGGCGGTGGCCCCTTCGAGCATCTGCTGCCAATAGGATTCTTCGAGGTGTTCGACGAGGGACATTCGTCCTATTATCAGGCAGCTGAAAAACTCGCCCTTCGGCAATGGGCAAGTGTCACGCAGCGGGTGACGAGCGTCCATGCGCGGGACGACTCCCAAACAGCCCTCGATGCTCGCCCTGGTCTCGATGGAGAGCCTGGTTCCTCCTACACATCCGCTCCCGGCGGTGAAGCGGCTCGTCGACGAGGTTCTTCGTGACCTGGACCCTGTGTTCGCCGGCATGTACGCAGCTGGAGGGCGGCCCTCGGTGGCCACCGCGCCCGCCCTCGCCTCGATCCCCGGTGTCCGCGGCTCGTGGCTGTTCGGCCCTGCTCCGGTGTGGACGGACGGTACTGTCAATCCAGCGTTCCGCCCGCTGAGCGAGGCGCTGGAGAGCAAAGGTTTGCTTTCGGTGCGCGTCTCGACGGAGATGACCGAGGACTCCGGCAACTGTAAGGTGCGCCCCGCCCTCCGATACTCGAACGACGGTCTCGGATGGGACGCCTCGAAAGAGCTCGTCGCGGGTTACCGCACCACCGAAGGGATCGACTGGGGGACGACCTACATCGACATCACGCAGCTGGCGGGTACGACGACGCGCGCGTATGTGCAATTCGGCGTTGAAGTTGCGAACAATGCCGGATCCGCCATCAACATCTGCAACGCCACCATCCGGGTGGAGCCGAAAGAACCGGTCCGGTAGGCGGTCTGGGTTCCAGCGGAGGCTTCATGGGTTCTATCAGGATGGGGTCCGTCGCACTGCTCGGCACACTGCTGTTGGCGACGCTTTTCTGGGCGCCAGGCGCTCAGGCGTGGATCGATTCCGAAAAGCCCCGGCACGGCGAGATTCTCGGAAGGCCCACGGGGCCTCCACTCTTGATGTGTCTATGGCGCGGTGGGCCCTCCAAAGCGATCCACTACGCCGGCCTTGAACTCGTCGGTGTACTACCGGCGTTGACGGCCCGGCTTCCGCTTCTGCTTGAGTGTGCTCTTGATTTCCATGTCTGCTGTCTCGCATGCCTCTTGGGAAGTGTCCACAAAACCGGGTCACAATCACCTTCGGCTGGGCGTAAACCCTCACCCCCTCTCGATCGCCCACCTTGCCGCCGCTTCGCCGCTGAGTGGACCCAGCTTGAAGGCGTGCCCGCTACAGGCGGAAACCACGAGAACGCCTGGAAGATCCAGCGCAGGTGCGATCACGAATTCGTCGTCGGGGGCGTTGGTGTAGAAACAGGTATCCGACCGAAGGCGAGGCCCGGGACCGGGGGTGAACCACTCCTTCAACCTCGATTGCATGGCGTCGAGCGCGACGACGTCTGCGGCGCGGACCAAATTGGGGTCGTCGCGGTCGGGCTCCATCGAGGCGACCTTCCTATGAAAAGCCGCCTTCATCGCGCCACCCGATAGCGTGGGGAGCCCGTAGTCCAAGCCCGCTTCACCGAGGTGGACCCAGGCCGGCGTTCTCCCCACGGCCACATCCATCTCCCAGAAGCCCACATCCTGTCGGGTGACGATGAGCGTGGATGCCAACGCCGGCACCAGCTCCGAGACCCACGGTCCCGCCGCAAGCACGACCGAGTCTGCACGGACCGGTTCACCTGCGGCGAAGTGCAGGCGGACGCCTTCGCCGTCCCGCTCAAGGTGGGTCACGGTGGCCACGATCCGCTCTACGCCGCGATCGGCGAGCCACGCTTCGAGACCCGAAACGGTCTGCGCGGCCCCGATCACGCCGGCCGTGTGGTCGTGGAGAACGCGCTCGGCGCCGGCAAAGGTCATGTGCGGAAAGCGGAGGCGCGCCGTCGTGACATCGATCTCTTCGACCCGCACCCCGCAGGTGCGCGCCGCGTCGGCATAGTCCGCGATCGGTCCCGACTCGGGGCCCCAGAACAGGGCCGGAGTCGGATGGATGAGGCGACGCCCGAGATCAGCCTCCAATGCGGGCCACAGCTCGGATTGCGCTCGCTGCATCCGCTCGACCCACTCGGCCGCTGCGTACCCCGACCGGATGATGCGCTCGTCGCCGTGGCTGGAACCACGACCGTGCCCGGCTGGAAACCGGTCGACCAGGACCACGTCCGGGCGGTTCGGAGCCCGTGCGAGCTGCCAGGCCGTGCAGAGTCCGTTGATCCCTGCGCCCACCACCACCACTCTCATCGCTCCGCCAAAAGGGACAGATCCTCGGCGGCCCCAAGCAGTCCGAGCGCTGGATGGGTAACGACAAACACGGGCACGGCAGCGATCGCGGCCCCCACCTTCCCCTTCGCCTCAAAGCGTCTGCGAAAGCCGCCGGCCAATAGCGTTGGCAGCATTCTGGGGGCGATCCCCCCGCACACATAAACCCCCCCATGGGCGAGGGAGCGGAGCGCGAGATTCCCAGCCTCTGCCCCGTACAGCTCGGCGAACCACTCCACCACGTCGGGCATCGTTTCCATCACGCGCTGGGGCGCGTTTGGATGGTCGAGCCAAGCCGGAACCTCCAACCCGCCTTCCTCCAACGTGAACCGCGCGAGGCGGACCAGCCCGGGCCCGGAGAGAACGTGCTCCCAGCTCGCTCGCCCATGTCGTTCCATCAACCAGACGGCCAAAGCGGCTTCACGCGTGGTCCCCGCACCGAATTCCGCGTGCCCCCCCTCCCCTGCGACCACCGAGCCCCCAACTACGATCGCCTGTCCCAGCCCCGTGCCTGCGCCGATCACACCCACCGGCGCCCCCATGACCGGGAGCCCCCCGCCGACCTGCACGCGGTCCGACTCACCCAACCGGGACACCCCACGCGCCGCCGCATGGAAATCATTGATCAGCAACACCGGAAAGCCCAAGGCCTCCGAGAGCAAGGCGCCATCGAGATCCCAGGGCAAATTCGTGGCGACACACTGATTGCCGATAACCGGGCCGGCGATGCCCAGACAGGCTGCCGTGGGCCGCAGGCCGGTCTCCCGCATCCATGTCACTACGAGGGCGGTGGCGTCCCGATGGTCGCCGCTAGCGTACTTCCGGACCTCACCGAGCGCGCCCGAGTCGAACGGCGCAAGTCTGGCGTGGGTGCCGCCGATGTCGCCGCAGAGCCACATGGGGGCGGCCTATCTTGATACCCCACGGCATGCGCTGGACCGCACTTGTTCTCGCCGGACTGGTTTGCTCCGGACCGGCCGCGGCGATCGAACTTCCGCCCCCGGAGCACTTCGCGACGAACGCTCTTGTGGTAACGACTCCTTCCGGACTGCGGGTGGTGCTGGATGCCGAGGCCGGCGCGGCGCAGGTCACCGCACAATGGAGCTTCGACACGGGTGCCAACGACGATGACCCTGCGCTCGGCGGGCTCGCCCACCTGGTGGAGCACCTGGCGTTCGGGCCGCTGGGCACCTTGGATTCGCCCGACTACGACACCCGCTTGGGCGCCCTCGGTGGCGCATCCGATGGCTGGACCGACCGCGAGCGAAGCGGACTCGGCGCGACCGTGCCCACAGTTGATCCCGAGGCAGCCTTCGCGCTCCTCCGTCTCGAAGCCGATCGCTGGGCGCAACTTCGCATCGACACGGTCCATCTGGGCCGCCAACGCCGTATCGTGCAGCAGGAGATCGCAGAGATCCTTGATCATGCCCATGGGCCGGACCGAACGTGGCTGGACCTGCTGCTCTGGTCTTCCGGCGAGCCGTGGGGCCGCCACCCGCAGGCCCCTCCGAACGAGGCCGCCAGCGTCGTTCAAGCCGAGGCAACGTGGGCGAGGATGCGCTCTCGGGCCGTGCTGGTTTTGGCCGGAGAGTTCGACGTGGAGGCGATGCGGGCCGCTGTGATGGAAGCGTTTGTCGATCCGATGCCAACGAGCCCGCCACATCAGCTTGCAGTCCTCGGCGAACTCGGCTGCGAACCAGCGGCTTCGGCTGTGCGCTGGCGCACCGCAGATGTCGCGGAAGGTGCGCTGTACATGGCATGGCCGATCCCCGGCCGCGACCACCCGGACCGCATCCCCCTGGAGGCGCTGGCGCGGTGGATGGGTGGGGCCCGCATTTCGATCGGCCGCGGATGCGGCGAATGGGTGATCGAGCGCCGGGGCGGGTGGTGGCGGCTGGGCGCCCATGCCAAAGACATCCGACGGGCGGTCTTGGAGTTGGGCACAAAGGGGTTGGATGAAGCTACCGTTCATCGCCTTCGCACCGCCCAGTTGACAGACTTCGCCAGAGCTGGAGGCCTGTTGGAGCTGCGGGCCCGAATTGCAGGTGGATGTCTGCTTGCAGGACGGTCCCCAACCTGTCTGGCGGAGGAGGCTGCGGCGTGGGCTGCCTTGACTCCGGCGTCGATTCAGGGGGCGGCAGCCCGGTGGCTCCTTCCTGAGGCGGCTACGACCCTAGCGGTCCTACCTCCAGGGACCTGGTTGGCCCCTGCGATCCCAGGGATCTCGCGATGGGCGGGGCCTTGAGCCGACCGGGCGATGGGACGTGCGGGGTGGGTTGCCCGAAACCCGGTTCGCGCCTACACTCACGCCATGGCTGTGAGCGCCCGCGAGACCGCCGACCATCTGCGAAGGCGGCGAGCCGGCGCCGTGGCCGGGGTTCGCGCCCTGCTCGATGTCGAACCCCTCCGTATTCCCAGCGTGCGTGAGCCGCTGCTCAGTCGCGCCACAGTCCGCCGATTGCATGAGCTGCGCAGCTTCCGCCACTTTCTGCACCACGGCTATGGGGCAGAGTTGGACCCCGTCCGCTTGGAGACCTTGCGAACGGGGGCGATAGCGCTGCGTCCGCAGCTCGACGCGGAGCTCGATTCGTTGGATGGTCGGTTGGCGGAGATCGCGGCGCTGGGTGATTGAGCGGGCGCCGCCGTGACCCCCCTCGCTCTACTACTGCTGCCCACCCTGAGCGAAGGCCCCTTGGCTCGGGTCGAACTCTCGTTTCCACGTGAGGAAGCCGCCGGCCCCCTCGTCGAGACGATGGTGGAGGCGATGGGGTCCCGGCTTCGTGCAGACCTACGCGTGCTTGATTCTGGACTGCGGGTAGACGCGGGCTGTTCGCGCTCCCGATGCGTGCTCGCCCTGGATGGGCTGGCCACGGGGGTCGATGCCGCGCTTCCCGCGCTCGCCGAGGTGGTGGCGGGGCTTCCCCCAAGCTTAGGCGTGGCGACGAAAAGGCAACTTCGTCGCCGTTGGCGCGACGCATGGAGATCCCCCGCACGGCTTCTGGACGCCGGCTTGACCGCCTTGACCTCGGGAGGCGTTGCCGAAGGAAGGGCTCGTGATCGGCCTCGTTTCCGTCCACAGGACCGGGCCGAAGCCGCTCGGCAGGTCGCGGCACCCGGGGCATGGGCCGAGCTCGCAGCCGCCGGTTCCTACGACGAGCCAAGCGTGCGGGCCTTCTCACCAACGTTCGGGCCTGCCGAACCGCCGGGAACCCCGCCTCCTCCCGCTGTCGTCTCCCCTCAACCGTCGATTCTGCTCGTGGACTGGCCGGGCGCGGCGCGGACTCAAATTGGCGTTGCGTGGGGGCACTCCGAGGGCGATGACGTGCGGGAGAGATTGCTTGCGGGCGACTTCCATTCTGTCCTCGTCCAGCGACTGCGGGAGACCGACACGTTCACTTACGATGTCACCCCGGAGTTTGGGGACGGCTGGGCGGGTGCGTCGTTCGACGTGGCTCGCGAGTCGGCGGTGCCTTCGATCGTCGCGACCATGGAAGAGCTCAAGAACGTAGAACGGATCGATCCCGGCATGATCGTGGGAGCCACCCTTCGCCTCCAGGCGAACATGGCCGCGCTGGGTGACACCCTTGTGGGTCGGCTCGCGCTGCGCTTCCTGCCCTCCCCTCCCCCCACGCCGCCTCTCGCCCTCTCGCCCCCGCAGCTCATCGGCGTTGTGCTCGTGGGAGACGCCGCCTCGCTCCAAGGGCCCCTGCATGCCGTATTCCCCGACCTTGCGCTCTCGGTGGTGAGCCGGTGCAAGCTCATGTACATCCGTGATACCCCGCCCGGATGCTGTTCCTGACCCTCGCCGCAAGCGCCGCCGACCCCACCGTTCAGACCTACCTTGACCAGTACGACTCGCTTTTGGGCCGCTTGTACGCCCTCGATGCGAACGCCAGCTGGGATGCCGCCACCGACGTGAGCGACCGCAACGAGGGGCGGGCGACCGCGGCCAGCCAGGCCACTGCAGCGTTCGTAGGGGATCCGGTGCTCATTGCCGCCGCCCGGGAATGGAAGGCCAAGGGCTCGGAGTTGACTCTCCTCCAACGCCGACAGATCGAAGCCATCCTCTACACGGGGGCTGAGGCCCCTGGCGACCAGACGGAGCTGGTCAATTCCCGCCTCGCCGCCGAAACCGCGCTTCGCGGGGTGCAGGACGCCTTTGAGTATTGCCTGGAGGCCAGGGTCGATGGCAAGTGCGCCAAGCCGCTGAGCGCCAATGACATCGATGAGCAGCTGCGTGGTTCCGTCGATGCAGCCGAACGGCTCCGCGTGTGGTCCACAGCCAAGGAGATTGGCGTTCCGCTGAAGAAGGGCCTGGCCGAGCTGCGCGACCTTCGCAACAGCGTGGCGCGAAAGAGCGGGTACAGCTCCTACTTCGGCTACCAAGTCTCTGAATACGGCATGACCGCCCCAGAGATGATGGCCCTTTTGGACCAGCTGAACAAGGACATGGCGCCCCTGTACACCGAGCTGCACACCTGGACGAAGCGCAAGTTGGCCGCCAAGTATCAACAGCCCGTGCCGGCCGGAGATATTCCTGCTCACTGGCTTCCGAATCGCTGGGGCCAGGAATGGGGAGGCCTCGTGGAGAGCGCCAATCTCGACCCCTACTTCAAGGACAAGACACCCGAGTGGATTGTCCACAGCTCAGAGTCGTTTTACGTGTCGATGGGCTTCCCCAAGCTTCCCCAGAGCTTCTGGGACAAGAGCGACCTGTACCCCGTGCCGGCGGGCGAAACCCGACACAAAAACAGTCATGCCTCCGCATGGCACCTGGACCTCAACACGGACATTCGTTCCTTGATGAGCGTGGAGCCCAACGCGGAGTGGTTTGGCACCTCGCACCACGAGCTGGGCCACATCTACTACTACACCAGCTACACGCGGCCTGAGGTTCCGCTCACGCTGCGCCGTGGAGCGAACCGGGCATTTCATGAAGGCGTGGGGGAGCTTGCGAATGTCGCGGCCTTCCAGGTGCCGTACCTTGTCCAGACGGGTGTGCTTCCCAAGAAGTACAAGTCCAACCCTATCGATCAGCTTCTGAAGGAAGCGCTGGAGCAGACGGTGGCGTTCGTGCCTTTCGCGACCGGCACCATGAGCCGTTTCGAGTACGAGCTGTACGAACAAGACCTTCCCATCGACCAATTCCAGACTCGGTGGTGGGAGATCGTAAGCCAGTACCAGGGCATCGCGGTGCCCGACGCAGCGCGCCTCACCGACCCAGCTTTGTGCGATGCCTGCACCAAGACCCATGTGATTGATGACCCGGCGCAATATTATGACTATGCACTCGCGACGGTGCTCAAATACCAGT
>CAMBIK010000053.1 GCA_945867435.1 Klebsiella pneumoniae | reverse complement strand
GTTGCCCCTCCCTGCGCTACAGTCGCCGGGATGTTGGTCCTTCTCACTCTATTCGGCTGCCAGAACCCTTGCGAGACCTTGTGCCAGACCATGGCACAGCGCGCCACCGAGTGCGGCCTCAGCGTGACCCAGGATGAACTGGAATCCTGCGTGAAAGCAAGCGAAAACCCCACGGCGGAATGGGCGCAGCAGTGCCTCGATGCCGACGAGGCGCAGCGCCTCGAAGAATGGTGGACTTGCAACGAAGTGGCGGAGAACTACACGAACGGGGCGAAGTAGGTCGCGCATGGCCGAGCCCGGCGCCACTACGGAGCCGACTAGGGCGATCGTTCCTGAGGCGTTCGGGAAGTACTTCCTGATCGACAAGATCGCGGTGGGCGGCATGGCCGAGATCTTCCGTGCGAAGAGCTTTGGTCACGGCGGGTTCGAGAACCAGTTCGTGGTCAAGCGCATCCTTGCCCACATGTCCGAAAACGATCAATTCGTCCAGATGTTCCTGGATGAGGCGCGTGTCACTGCCGTGCTTCAGCACGCCAACATCGTGCGGGTGTGGGATTTCGGAAAGATCGGGACCAACTACTTCCTCGCGATGGATTGCGTGGAGGGGAAGGACAGCAAGCTGCTCCTGCGCAAGCTCTTCGATCGTCGTAAGCTGCTGCCGCGGGAGTTTGCGGTGTACATCGCGATGGAAGCGGCCAAGGGCCTCGACCATGCCCACAAGAAGTCTACGAACATGGGGCAGTTGCTTCAGATCGTTCACCGCGACGTGAGCCCTTCGAACCTCCTCGTCTCCTACGCGGGGGAAGTGAAGGTGGTCGACTTCGGGATCGTGCAGGCCTCCAACGTGGTGGAAACCTCGGCCAAGGGCACGTTGAAGGGCAAGATCGAGTACATGTCGCCCGAACAGGCGATGGGCGAAGATCTCGACCGTCGCAGCGACATCTTCTCGCTCGGCATCGTGCTGTGGGAGATGCTCACCGGGCGCCGCGCCTTCAAGACCGACCAGGAAGTCAAAACCCTGGATAAAGTTCGGAATGTTGACATCGAGCGTGTCGCCGTGGTGAACCCTTCGGTGCCCGCCCGGCTCTCCGATATCGTAAGCCGCTGCCTGGAAAAGAATCCCGCGGATCGCTACCAGGATGGTCGCGAACTGCACGCGGATCTGCTCAACTTTTTGTATCCGGCCACGCCGGATGTGGTTCAGCAGTCGCTCGGGCACTTCATGCAGGAGCTGTTCGCAGAAGAGATTGCCAGCGAGCGGCAGCGCCTGGAGGAAGGCACTCGGCTGGCGAGGGCCATCCATGAGTCTGAGCCCAGCGTCGAGCTGGAAGAGGATTGGGAGGAAGATCGGCGCGGCAACTCTGGCGTGACCGTGGCTCCGCTTGCCCCGGTGCCGCCTCCCTCGAAGCTGCCGCTCGTACTCGGGGGGGTTGCGGTCGTGGTTGCGTTGGCTATCGCCGCAGGTGCTGCGTTCTTTGCCATGAATCGCGAGCCCGAGACCGTGGTGGTGCAGGTGGCGGCACCTGTTTCGGTCACCAGCTTTTCGCTGAAGGTCACCCCTGCGGTCGGAACGATCACCCTCGATGGGGTGGAAACCGGCACCCTCGGCACCCTCACGCGTGAGGTGAAACCGGGCAAGCACGTCCTGGAAGTGAGCGCGACTGGCTACGAACCGTGGCGGGAGGAAGTCGAGATCAACGAGGGCGAGAAGCTTCGGCTCGAGGCTCGACTGGTCCCTGTGCGGGTGAAGGGTGCCGTGCCCCCGCGCGTGGCTCCTCCCCTGCCCCCGGTTGGCGTGGGGGCGCCGGTCGTCGTGCAAACGACCGCTCCAGCGCAGCCCCCGGTGGAGACGGCGAAAGGCAAGCTGGTGGTCACCATGCCCGGCAGCTGGGCACTCATCTACGTCGACGGCAAGCAGATCGGCACCACGCCCGTCCGCGGCTACGAGCTGGCCGCTGGGACGTATTCGGTACGCGCGGTAAACGTCGAGACTGGGCTGGACACCACGAGGCAGGTCACGGTTAAGCCAGGTGAATCGAAGGCTGTGCCGTTCTCCGCGCCCTGATTTTTGTTGTTATTTTAACTTAGGTTTCGTGTTGACGGAGTCTTGACAGAGAGATTCGGGTGTGCGGGGGCATCTGTACAGCATGCTCCTGTGGTTGCTCTCCTGTGCCGTTCCCGGTGCCGACTCGCCGGAAGCAGGCGCCGCTTGCGTTCGCTGCGCGCTCGGCGATGCGAATCAGTACCGCGTCGAGGCCGAACTTACGGTGGCCGAGCACCATGTGGCCCCCAAGGCCAACGTAGGGGTGGATTTTGGCGATCTACGCCTCGATATCCTCGGAAATCCCGTGGACGTCGAGACCTTGGATCAAGCCTCTTTGCTGGCGTTTCGTGGCATGGCACCTGCCGAGATCCGCGAGGGTCTCGCCACGGGCAGCCTGGCCCAGTCCCACATCGCCGGCTGGCTCACGGCCTACCCCGAGTCGCCGTTCGTCTCGCTCCACGAGTTCGGCACCCTGCAGGCAGGGCTCGACGCGCAGCGTTTCTTCGTCCCCGGCACGACCTGGCTTATGCTGCTTCACCCTGAAGGTCGCGCCACGGCCGCCTCTCTCATCTTCCTCATCCCCGACCTGCGCTCCCCGGTCGATCAGGTGGTGATCGGCGATACGACGAGCCACCTTCGCGCCGACGTGGACCTGCTCGCCATCGATCCGGTCGTTGTCGCGCCTGGGGAAGTCGATCTGATTCTGGACTGGTCAGCGGTGGCGGTTGATGGCTTCGGAAATAGCTTTCCCCACGCGTCGGTGACCGAGCTTTTCTTGGCCCGGTTCGACCAAACGGCCGAGGAGCTTGAGTCGGCTGTGCTCGACCTGGAAGCGCTGGCGGCGGAATCCTGGACGATGCAGTTGCAGGGGAGCTCTTGGGCGAATCTGGGTGCGCTGCGAGGCGACACAGAGTTCACCGGGATCAACGAGGATTCCACCTGGGTGATGATGCTGCGGTCGCCGGGTAGCCTTAGCCCTGCGCCCCCCCTGCTTACGCTTCTGCGGGCCGGGCCGTGATTCTGCTTTTGGCGGCCTGTGCCGAGAATCCAAGCCCCGAAACGGAAGATAGCGCCAGCGTTGCGCTCGTGTGTACCGACGAGGTGACGGCCACTCTGCATGTCACGGCCGTCGCCACCGCGCCCCGCCTGGAATGGTCGACCGCGACCGCGATGGCGAGCCGCATCCGCTTCACCAACGGAGATTCGCGCACGCGGGAGACCATCCCCACGGCACCGGGCACCGAGCATGAGGCGGTCCTCGTCGGCATCGTCCCCGAGGCAGAATTCGCCTGGCAGGTGCTCGTGGAGGACGACGATGGCGTGCGCTGCGTGGGCGAGGGCTCGGGCACGAATGGACCACTCCCGGCCGGCGTTCCCCAGGTGACATCAACGGTGGCCGCGGGCAGCACGCCTGGGCTGCTGGTCGTGCCGTTGCTCTCGGGGGCCCAGTTCCAGGACGTTTGGCTGGTGGTGTTCGACGAAGAGGGCCGCGTGGTCTGGGCGGTCCCCCCCATCCCGACTGCGGACGTGGTCGTATATGTGACCACCGCGGCGTTCTCGAAGGATGGGTCGGGCGTGCTGTTCAATGTCCAAGCCCAGAGCGCCACCGGGCCTGGATGGATCGGCAAGGTCACCTTCGATGGCGTGTACAGCACCGTAGCGGAGGTGGTCGGACTCCACACCGACTTCGTGGAGCTTGAACAAGGAAGGCTCGCAGCTCTCACCTGGGAGGTCCGAGATGTGGGCGACTTCCGCCTGCTTGGAGACCATGTGGTTGTGGTAGAGGAGGGGGTGGCGACCTCCATCTGGAACGCGTTCGACTCGGTGCCCTTCGACACGGAGGGACAGTGGCCCACAGGGTTTTACCTCCCCGATCCAACCGTTCTGGACTGGTCCCATGTGAACAGCATCTCGTGGGATGGCGCCAGCAACGATCTTGTCGTCACCATGACGGCCAGCGATGGCTTGGCAAGGATCGACGCCGATACGGGTGAGATGCTGTGGCTGTATGGCGCGGGGATGGGGGACTTCAGCGGCGCCGAGGGGCTCACCGCAGCCCCCCACTCCGCGGAGATTTTGCCGAGCGGAAACGTGTTGGTGTTCAACCGCGGCGACTTCGTGGACGCGCCCGCCGAGGTGTGCTCGTTCGCCGCCGAGCTCGCGGTAAACGAGCCAGCGATGGCCGAGGTGGGCCAATGGACCGCTGAAGCGTGTACGCTCACCATTTACCTGGGGCTTGCGAGGCGCCTTTCGGATGGGGTGACCCTCCTCAACTGGTGCTCCGCCGGTCGGATCGACCAGGTTTCCGACGCGGGCGAGACCGTGTGGAGCGTGGGGCTGGGCGCGGGACACGGATTTGGGAATTCCAGTTTCCTGCCGACCGCACAGTAAATCGCCCTGAGATCAGTCGGGAAGCGGTGCCAAGAAGCGGTATTTTCCGGTGAAGTACAGGAGAGGCGCGCCCTCGGCGATGCCGCTGGATTCGACCTTGCCGACAAACAGGGTGTGGTCCCCCGCGTCGTGCGCAGCGAAGGGCGTACAGGCCACCCAGGCCAGCGATCCAGCCAACCGCGGCGCGCCTCCCGTGTCGTCGATCCACTCGGGTTCGCCTTGACCGTAGCCGGCGAAGAGATTGGAGAGTTTCTCCTGGTCGGCGCTGAGAACCGAGGCTGTCCACGCCGCCCCCGCCACGAGGCGAGCGTGCATCTGGGCTTTCTTGGCCACGGACACCAGTACCAGGGGAGGGTCCAGGGAGACCGATAGGAACGCGCTGGCGGTCATGCCGACGGGCACCCCTTCGGTTTCCACGGAGATGACGGTGACGCCGGAGGCAAAGCGACCGAGCGCCTGCTTGAAGTCGAGTGAGGTGACAGACATCGCGGTTACCATAGCTCATGCTGCTCGCGCTCGTTCTCTCCGCCCTTGCCGTGGAAGCTCAGGTCTCCATCACGCTGCCGGCCGAAGCTGCGGCGGCCGGGCTCGACGAATCGGCGCTCGAAGCCGAGCTGCAATCGGCGATTGGTGGCCAGCTCCACTCGGTCGATCTGTCCGGGTACATGGCCGAGATGGCGGATGCCAATGTGCTCTCCGCGAAGGGTATGGGGGTGGACTACGGCTCGGACATGCAGCGCTTTGCGTTCGGCGGTGCGTTCGGAACGGCGGTGAACGGCGTGGGCGCGGCGTTGGATGGTGGCACGGCCACGGGGCTGCCCGAGACGGGCTTCGCCCTCCAGGTTGGCCTGATGGCCGGGCTCAACCTTGGGGCGTTCGCGGAGAAGGACAGCTTTCTGAGGCGCTTCAAGCTGTATGTGAACGGGATGAGCGCGGAGACCGACCGCGCCCCCTTTGCCGCCACCTTCCTCAATTATGGCGCTCACCTGCAGGTCAAGGTTGTCAAGGGCGGCGACAAGACGGATGGGGTGCGCTGGGGTGGCCTGGACCTTACGGGGGGCTACGAGTTTTCCAGCTACTCGATGACCCTCGAGCAGTCGATGCCTGTCTCCACCAACGGGCTCACCTGGGAAGCCACGGGCACCTACACCATCGAGGCCGACTCGCGCAGCGTGCCTGTAGAGCTCTCGACCAACCTGCATATCTTTGTCGCTACCGCCTTCTTGGGGGTCGGGTTCGACAAGAACCTCTCCGGGGGCGCGAGCAGCACCATCGCCGTGGGGGGGCCCATCTCGTTCGACTACGAGGGGAACGAGGCCGATGTGGGCTCGGCCACGTTGAGCCTCACGGAGTCTGGCGACGTGTCTGCGTGGAACGCGCGTGCATTTGTGGGCGCCCAAGCCGATGTGCTGTTCGTGAAGGTGTACGGGCAACTCAACCTCACGCTGGACAAGAGCGTGGGGGGGCATGTGGGCGTTCGACTAGTGTTGTGAGCGGTTCAGCCGTGGGCCAGCACTCGCATCCGCGGACCACCCTCATGGGCCCGTAGTCGCCCGATGACCGCCGCGGCGAGCGCCCCACGCCGCTCAAGTGCGCTCAGGACCCCGGCCAGTTGCGCTTCCGGCACCGCCAGGACGAGCCCTCCGGACGTTTGTGGATCGGCCAGGATCAGCTTGGCAAGCGGGTCGAGGTCGGCCGCCCATTCGGTGTGGGCCCCATAGTGGGCCAGGTTGCGACCGGTGGCTCCGGGGACGACCCCGGCCGCGATCGCGTCGTGAGCGCCGACCATCAGCGGGATGGCATCGACCCACAGGTCGGCCCCCAGTCCGGAGCCTGCCGCGATCTCGTGAACGTGGCCGAGAACACCGAATCCGGTCACATCCGTGGCGCAAGTCAGCCCAGCTTCCACCGCGACTTCGCTCGGGATGCGGTTCAGAAAGGTCGCCACACGAATCAGCTCGGCGTAGCCCTCGGGGGTGATCGACTGGCGCTTCACCGCCGTGGCCAACGCGCCGCTGCCCACCGGTTTGGTCAGCACGAGGAAATCTCCGACGCGCCCGCGGTCGTTGCGGAGCAGGCGGTCGGGGTGGACCAGACCGGTAACGGACAGGCCAAACTTCATCTCCTCGTCGTCGATGCTGTGGCCCCCGGCGATGGGAATTCCGGCCTCGGCGCAGATCTCGGCACCCCCCGCCATCACTTCGCCCATGACCTCGGGCGGCACTCGCTTCAACGGCAACCCCACGATCGCGAGCGCAAGGATGGGGCGCCCCCCCATCGCGTACACGTCGGAAATGCTGTTGGCAGCGGCGATCCTCCCGTAATCGCGAGGGTCGTCTACGACGGGCATGAAGAAGTCGAGGGTTTGAACCACGGCCAGGTCGTCGCTCACGCGGTACACCGCGGCGTCGTCGCTGGTACCCAGGCCCACCAGCAGCTCGGGTGGGGCGACTTTGGGGAGCTTGGAGAGCATGCGTTCCAGGTCCGCCGGACCCAGCTTGCAGCCTCACCCACCGCCGTGGCTGTACTGGGTGAGGCGGATCCGGTCGGGCATGCCGTTCGGCTAACCCGGTCCCGGCCCCAGCACGTCGTGCAGGGCGGACCCGATGGCCGCGACGAGCGCGTGCAGCTCCGCCGGCTCGATGACCAGCGGTGGCATCACCATCACGCTATCCCCCAGATTGCGAACGATGGCGCCGTGCCGACGTGTCGAGAGCGCCACCCGATGGCCAACGCGTTCGGCGGTCGCGAAGGAAGAACCGTCGGCCCGCTTGAGCACCACGGCCGCCATCAGCCCCAACTGACGCACTTCTCTGATACATGGATGTGTCAGAGCCGACAGTGCGGCGCCAAGGATGGCGGCCTTGGCGGGCACACCCTCCACGATGCGTTCGTCGCGGTACACGTCGAGCGTAGCGTTGGCGGCTGCGATGGCCAACGGGTTGCCTGTGTAGGTATGACCATGGAAGAAGGTACGAAAATCTTCGTAGGGGCCGCGAAACGAATCGTAGACCGCCTCGGTGGTCAGCGTAGCCGCCAGCGGCAGGTAGCCTCCGGTCATCGCCTTCGCGAGGCACAGGAAGTCAGGCCGAATGCCGGCGGCCTCGCAGGCGAACATCGTGCCGGTGCGGCCAAACCCCGTGGCCACCTCGTCCGCCACCACCAGGGCCCCCGCGCTGTGGGCCAGATCCACCAGCGCCCGCAGGAATTCGGGCCGGTGGCGACGAAGCCCTGCCGCGCCCTGCACGAGCGGTTCCACGACCAGCGCAGCGATCTCCTGGCCGTGGTCGGCGAAGCATCGCCGCGCAACCTCCAGGCAGCGGTCCTCGTCGATCCCATCCGCACGTTCCGGCGCAGGAATTCTCAGGCAATCGAACAGAAGTGGACGGTAGAGGCCGTGAAACAGATCGATGCCGCCGACTGATACACTGCCGACTGTATCACCATGATACGCCTCAGAGAGCGCCGCAAACCTGGTGCGATGCCTGTCGCCTCGCTGTTGGGCCGCCTGGAACGCCATCTTCAGCGCCACTTCCACGGCGGTCGAGCCGGAGTCGCTGTAAAATACCCGTTGCAGACCGGTGAGCGCGCACAGCCGCTCGGCGTGCTCGATGACTCCGGGGTGCGTAAGCCCGAGCAGCGTGGTGTGCGCGATGCGGTCGAGCTGCGCGCGAACGGCGGCGTCAAGGCGGGCGTGCCGATGGCCGAGCGCGTTGCACCACAGCGAGGCGGTGCCGTCGAGGTAGCGGCGCCCCTCGGTGTCCACCAGCCACACGCCTTCCCCGCGTTCGATCACGAGATTGTCCTCTTGCCGCTCCCACTCATCCGCTTGGGTGAAGGGGTGCCAGAGGGTGCTGTAGTCCCGTCGAAGCCAGTCCATGGCACGGCCGGTAACGGCATCGTGGCGCGCCCGTCCAGCACGCGGTAGACCGACTCCCGAATTCGGACACTCGCATGGCCCTCGTTCCCGTTCACGGTGGACTCGACGCCCCCGTCGACCGCTTCCTCCCGTTCACCAAGAAGGCCGCGCTCCTCGCGGAATCTGCTTCGATGCCCCGCATCACGGTCACGGACGGAGACCTCTCCGTCGTCTACCGCATCGCCGATGGCACGCTGTCCCCGATCACGGGGTTCATGGACGAGGCCACCTACAACCACGTTCTGGTCGAGAAGAACCTCGTGCGCAACGGTACGCGCTACGCCTGGGCCATTCCGCTCGGGCTGCCGGTCACCGATGCGGAAGCCGCCGCCCTCAAGCCTGGCGTGGTGGCCGCCCTGGTGAACAGCGCCGGAGACGTGTTCGGCACCCTCGCCGTGAACAGCGTCTTTGGATGGAACAAGCAACGCTATGTGGAGCAGGTCTACGGCACCCCGCGGCTCGACCATCCGGGCGCCGCGATCGCCACGAGCGATGCCCGCACCACTCTCGTCGGCGGGGATCTGCTCGTGCTGCCCGCGGGGCGAAACCACGAATACGGCGATCTGATGATGTCGCCGGCCCGCACGCGCCAGCTCATCGCCGAGCGCAAGTGGGAAGCGGCCCTGGCCTTCCAGACCCGCAACCCGCTGCACCGCGCCCACGAGTACGCCCTGGTGTACGGTGCCGAACAGCTCACTCGCGCTGGAAAGTACACGGGAGTAGTGCTTAATCCGTTGGTGGGGCAGCTCAAGAACGACGACGTGGATGCCTCGACGCGCGTGCGTACCTACCGGATGCTCCGCGATCGCCGTCTGCTTGGGCAGGGCGATAGCGACCGCGCCCTCTGGGCTACGGCCGGGTACGACCTCAACGATGTTTTTGAGCTCGTGTGCCTCGACATGAAGATGTTCTACGGCGGCCCCTCTGAAGCCATCATGCACAGCATCTATAGGCAGAACCATGGCTTCAGCCACATCGTGATCGGGCGCAAGCACGCCGACGCGCCCTACTTCGACAAGTCGGCGATCTGGGGCGACTTCGACGCCCAGGAGATCTTCGACAAGCTGCCCGGCGAGCTGCATACCCGCCCGGTAAAGGTTGGGTTCGCTGCGTACTACGAGGGGATCGCTCGCGTGGACCTCACCGAGAACCATCCCGGCGAAGCCCCGTACAGCATTTCTGGAACCCTGATGCGAGAGCAGCTTGTGGCGGGCGAACGGCCGGATGCGCGGATTCTACGCGGCGAAGTTGCGGATGTGCTGATCGAAGCCTACCGCGCCAAGGCGGGGTAGCAAGGGGGGCTGCGCCCTCATCCGGCGCGAGGCGAAGTCCTTACAACGTGTCGAGCGCCCGGCGAACCTCGATGCGCACCATCTTCTTGCGCCAGATCACGCTGGGCAGGTGGGTGGCGAGCGGCTGTACGGCGTAGTGTGCGGCCTCGACCAACGCTTCCGCAGTGGGCGCCGAGACTGCGATCGGTGATGGTCCTATCGCTGAGATCACGGCATGAAAGCCATCTTCTCGGCGCTGCACGGCGGTGAGCAGCAGGCCGTAGTCGATGGCGGCTCGCTGCCGCAGCTTGCGGTATGCGATGGGCGCACCCGGCGGGGGAAGCTCCACATGGGTGAGGAGGGCGCCGGCTGGGGCGCGAATCCAGTCTCGACCGTCCGTTCCGTACAACGTGGCGACCGGCACGGACTGTTGCGATTGGGGGGTGGCGAAGACCGCCACCGCGCCGAGTAGCGACAACACCGTGACCGTATCGGCGCTGTGAGCGGCGTAGCAGCCGACCCCCTTGGGAGCGACGTGGCAGAGGGTGCCTTCGCACTTGAGACATCCCCCCAACGCGGCCCGCCACCCCGAAGGCTGGTTGTAATACACGCAGCGTGTATCAAGCATCACGTTGCCACCGAGGGTGGCCATGCCCTGAATCGTGGGCGTGGCAACGCTGCGGCAGGCGGCGGCGAGCGCCGGGTAGGAAGCCTGAATATCGGTGTTCCTGGCTAGATCTCGCAGCGTCACCGCCGCGCCGACCGACAAGCCGCCGGGAAAAAAGTCCACCCGATGCAGGTCCGGCAGCCTCCGTGTGCTGACCAGCACGGAGGGCTGAAACAGGCGATGTTTCATCGACGGCACGAGGTCCGTGCCACCCGCCAGCACTCGGGCCCCGGGCTCCGCGGCGAGTCTCACGGCTTCATCCACCGTGTCGGGAGCCTCGTAGGCGGTGCGGGGGAGGGGGAGCATCAGGCACCCCCGGCGCGGCGGTGGCGGTCCAAGGCCCGGAGCACGCGATCGGGGGTGAACGGGGGCTCGTGCAGCCACACGCCCGTGGCATCGAACAGCGCGTTTGCGATCGCGGGCACGGTGCTTAGTTGCGGGCCCTCGCCCACCTCTTTCGCGCCTAGCGGACCCTCCGGGTCGTTGGATTCCACCGGAATCACCGTGATCTCCGGGCATTCGTGGATGGTCGGGATCTTGTATTCCAGCAGCGAGGGTGCCCGCAGAAGTCCAGCCTTGTAGCTTTGCTCTTCCGAGAGTGCCTCGCCCACACCCATGTACACGCAGCCCTCGATCTGCCCCTCCACGATGGCCAGGTTCAGCACGCGGCCGCAGTCGTGGGCGACCCAGATTCGGTCCACGCGGGTCTCCCCGGTTTCCAGGTCCACGCTGACTTCGGCGACCTGCGCGGTAAAGGAATAGGCGGGGGATGGGCCCACCGATTGTCGGCGAAAGCGGCTGCCAATCTTGGGGGGTGTGTAGCTCCCGGCGTGGATCAGGGGTCCTGACCGCTCCTCGGTGAGCCAGACCGCATCGACCCATGACACATTTGATGTGTCGGTGCCGACGCGGGGGCCGCCTTGATCGGCGAGGCCGAAGCGGACATCGTCGGTTGTGCAGCCGAGTTTGTTCGCGACAGCTTCGGCGATTCGGGAACGCAGGGGGGCAACGGCGGCGAGGGCAGCGTTGCCGGCCATGAACGTGACGCGGCTGGAATAGCTGCCGAGGTCCACGGGCGTGAGCGAAGTGTCGCCTTCGATGACTCGGATATCTCCTGGGTCTATGCCAAGTTCGTTCGCGACCAGCACGGCTTGCATGTGGGTGCTGCCCTGGCCGATGTCGGCGGTCCCGGTGGAGAGCACCACCTCTCCCGAGCGGTCGATCTTGAGCTGCACAGTCGAGTGCGGCATGTCGTTCTGGTAGGTCGGGTGCAGTGCGCCGCACATGTAGGCGCTGGCCGCGAGCCCTAGCCCGCGACCGGGGCCGAGCTGGCCTCGCCGTTCGTGGTAGCCGCTCGCCGCCACCACGGCGTCGATGCACGCCTCCATCCCGACGGAGGTGATTCGCAGTCCATTGCAGGTTTCGGAGTTTGGCGCGATGCAGTTATCCCGGCGGATTGCAGCGGGGTCGAGTCCGAGCTGACGGGCGGCCTTGTCGATCGAAAGCTCCAGGGCGAAGCGGGGCTGAATGGCACCGTGCCCGCGCTTGGGCCCGCAGGGAGGCTTGTTGGTGTAGAGTCGGTGGGACTCGAAGCGGTAATTTTGGAGCTTGTACGGCAGAGTCATGAACACGCCGAGGTAGTAGCTGGTGACCACGCCGTAGCTTGCGTAGGCACCACCATCGGCCCAGGCCTTGAAATCGATGGCGGTGATGGTGCCATCCCGCTTGAACCCCATCTTGAGCCAGAGGCGGGTCTGGTGGCGGCCGCGGTGGGCGTAGAACACCTCTTCGCGTTCCAGCACGATGCGCACGGGCCGGCCGAGCTTGCGGGCGAGAAAGCTGGCGCAAATGTCCGTGCAGAAGGCGTCGCACTTGCCGCCGTAGCCAGCACCTACGGCAGGTTTGATGAGGCGAACATCCTGTTGCCGCATGCCGAGGACCCGGGCCACGTCACGGTGCACATAGTGCGGATTCTGCGTGCTGGTCCAGAGCGTGAGCTTGCCATCGGGCTCCGAGCGCGCCAACGCGGCGTGGCTCTCCAGCGCGGCGTGCGTGGAACCGGGGTAGCTGTAGTTCTCTTCAACGATGAGGTCGGCGTCCGTAAAGCCGGCTTCAATGTCGCCGTACACCTGATGGACTCGTCGCAAGACGTTGGATGGCTTTCTCGCGTACTCATGAATCAGCGGGAGGCTGGGGTCCAACGCCTCGTCGATCGTCAAGATGGGGGCGATGGGCTCGTACGCCACCTTGACTGCGGCACAGGCGCGGTGGGCGGTCTCCTCGTCGACCGCGGCGATACACACGATCGGCTCACCGATGTATCGCACCTTGCCGAGCGCCAAGGCGGTTTCGTCCTGGGCGACGGGGATGACGCCGTAGCGCCTCGGGATGTCTTCGCCTACGCAAGCGCCCAGGACGCCGGGGATCGCGAGCGCGGCGGCGAGGTCGATTCCGACGATCCGGGCGTGCGCCTCCGTGGACCGCACGAACTTCGCATGGACCATCCTCGGGAGCTTGATGTCGGCCACGAACAGGGACTGGCCAGTGATGCGTTCGCGCCCGTCGATCTTGCGACCGTACCCGCCGATCAGGCTTTGTCTCTCGACGTCGCGGCTCATCGCTGGTTCCGAAGGGCAGCCTGGGCGTCTCGCGCGGCGCTCAGGATCTTGGTGTAGCCGGTGCAACGACAGATGTTGCTCCCCAGGGCGTTCCGAAGTTCGACCTCCGTGGCGTCGGGCCGCTCTGCGAACAGGTGCCGGAGTGTCATCACAAAACCGGGGGTGCAATAGCCACATTGGGCCGCGACATGGTGATCGAAAGCGGACTGTACGGGGTCGAGCACGCCCCCAACGGCGACCCCTTCGATGGTCTCAACCCGTGCCCCCATCGCTTCGGCGGCCAGCGTGATGCACGAGAGCCGCGGGACCCCATTCATGAGGATGGTGCATGCTCCAC
Source organism: Klebsiella pneumoniae (assembly GCA_945867435.1). GTDB lineage: Bacteria > Myxococcota_A > UBA796 > UBA796 > SXON01 > SXON01. The sequence continues at coordinate 6,524 of CAMBIK010000053.1, read as the reverse complement.
AATCCCCGACGTCGCAGCCATGCTTGCTGCCAGTCAGCCCCAGATCATCGCGTAGAAGCTCCAACAGGGTCCGCTGCGCGGGAATGAGCCGACGCGCCGGTTCGCCATTGACCGTCAGTTCGAGGACCAACTCGTTGGGCATCGCGGTCGCCTATCCCGCCTGGTCGCACATGAGACGGCGATGCGAGGCAAGCGAGCATACGCTTGGCGTACGTCATGCTGCTTGTTCCGCTGTTCGCGCTGCTTCTGCATGGATGTACGGGGCAGGGCGAAGAGGCGGGTCCTGACGGTGCGCTGGTGGCAGCGCGGCTCGAGAATGTGGAGCTGACCTCCATGGCGCTTCTGGTGGGCGGGGTACACATGGATGCCACGTTGACCGTGGAAGATGTGCAGGGCGGTCGCTTCAGCGCGCCGGTCGTGGTGGATGGGGTCGTTGCCGGCCTGGCGGTGACCATGCTGGGCGCGAATGCGGAAGTCGTGCCTTTCTTTTTGCCTGACGATGGCATCACCGCCGAGGACTTGCTTGGGGGCTACACGGGCGCGGGCACGGCCTTGGTGGCCGGAGTGGGGATCGTGACCCAACACCTGACCAACGAAGCGGGGGTCGAGCTAAACTCGGCGTTCTTCGGGCTGGGTGTGAGCGTCGAGGTGGCGTTCGAGGCGGTGACCCTGTGGCAGTTCGAGGCTTTTCAGGGGGTCGTGTCCGGGGATTCTGGGGGGGATGCGTCGTGATCGTGTTGATCGTCCTTCTTGGCTGTGTTCAAGGCGTGGATTCGCCGATCTTCGACGTGAGTGTGGCGGAGGCCCGAATCGAGTCCCTGTCCCTCACATCTCTGGGCATCCTGGGGGGCAGCTTCGCGATGTCTGGGACGCTCCATGTGGTCACGCCAGAGGGCGAACCATTGAGTGAACCGGTGGCGTTTGACGGTGCGTTCATGGGTTTCGGCCTCGCGTTCGGAGGCAGCGTTGGGGGAGACGTGAAGCTCGACCTGCCGCTGGGCGGGCCCGTGCGGGGGGGGGAGCTGTTCGAGACCTACACCGGCACCTACGAAGCCCTCACGGTTGGGGCGGGCGTGCAGTCCCTCAACGTGATCAACGAGGCCGGGGTCCACTTCGATTCCACCCAGCTTGGCTTGCTCTTCGGCGTTGAAGTATCCTATCTCAGCGTAGACATGAAGGTGGTTCGGCTTATCGAGGAGGAGGATCCGGTCCCATGGGGGGCGGGGGATAGCGGCTGAGCATTGATCACATCATGACTCGTCAACCCCAGTGCCAATTTCCCTGTGGACTCTGGACGCCGAGGTCGCGATGCGGGTGGTTGCTGGCCTACCCTGCCCTGCGCGTGACCGGTCGCGCCTAGGGCCTTGCCGAGGTGCGGCTCAGCGCAGTCACGTCATTGACCGCGGGTCGCCCGAAATCGTGCGGCAGATGCGAAATTCTACGCCTCGGTCAGCCTCGATCAAGTTGGCGTCGCGCTTCCACAGGCGTAGTCCGCTCGCCATCCAGCCACACGCCATCCGCCTCGCCATCGACGAGCTCCATCGGCACGCCGCTCCGGTGGCACCAGAGCACGAGGCGGCCGATGTCGCCGTCGCGACCGGTGCGCTCGATGCGCAGGCGCGCGCTCGGGGTCGAGACCAGCTGGCGCTCGACTCGCGTTCGGCGCGCAGCGACCGCGATCAGGCGGGGGTCGTCCGTCGGACCGACGCCAAAGAGGCGGTCCATCCGGCTCTTGAGGCTCACGCGTGCAGAGGACGGACGTACTCGAATTCCACCGGGTTGCCGTGGATACCCTTGCGGGGTGCGGCGATCCAGTTGGCCATCTTGCCGGGCTCCGTGACCCGGTGCATCAGGCTCGTGACGTAGGCGCGTTCTTCCTCGGTGGGCAACCAGGCATCCTTGCGAGCATCGAATTCGGCTTGGGTGATGATGTCGCCTTGCGGGTTGAACGAGACGCCGGCGTAGATGCCCTGGCGACGGAAGAAGCGGCTTGACGGGAGCACGATCCGCTCGGTGGAGCCTTCCTCCTCAAGGGCTTGGTTCCATCGCCGCACCACCCGCTCCGTGTCCTTGATGTAGGCGGACCGGAGCAGCTCGTTCATCGCGTTGCGAAGGGGGACATCTTTCTCCGTAAGCTTCCCACCTTCGACCATGGTCATCCGGTGCCACTGGTTCAGGGCGGTGTGCTCCGTGTGGTCCTTGGCCTCGGCCCAGCGCCCCTTCAGACCGGCGGCGAAGAAGTCGGCGGCGTTGGTGCTCAGCTCCGAGCCGAACAAGTCGATCGAGTAGCAGAACCAGTAGGTGATCCACTTCTGGACCATGGCGACAGGGATGCCTCCCTGGGCGCGGGCATCGCCGTTCTTGTCCAGCTTAGCGAGCTGCGCACCGCGGCGAAGTACGCGTTCCACACCCGTTTCGCCGACGAAGAGGTGATGAGCCTCTTCGGTGAGCATGAACCGGCACGTGCGGGAGAGCGGGTCGAACCCCGATTCGGCCAGGGCGCCGAGCTGGTACTTCCCATCGCGGTCGGTGAAGCATGTGAAACAGAAAAAAGTCAGCCAATCGGGGCAGGGCTGGTTGAACGCGTCGAGAATGCGGGGCTTGTCGGCATCTCCGGAGCGGCGGGCGAGCAGGTCGTCGGCCTCATCGCGGCCATCCTTGCCGAAGTGGGCGTGCAGCAGGTAGACCATCGCCCAGAGATGGCGGCCTTCCTCGACGTTCACCTGGAACAGGTTGCGCATGTCGATTTGGGACGGCGCGGTCATGCCCAGCCAGCGCTGCTGTTCCACGCTGGCCGGCTCGGTGTCGGCCTGGGTCACGATTATGCGGCGGAGCACGTTCCGGTATTCACCCGGGACTTCCTGCCACACGGGATCCCCAGCGTGGTCGCCGCACTGAATGCGACGGTCGGGCTCGGCGTCGTCAAGGAAGATGCCCCAGCGATACTCGGGCATCTTCACGAAGCCGAACTGGGCCCATCCGCCCGGCTCGGTGCTCACCGCCGTTCGCAGGTACACGTCGTGGTTCTGGAAGGAGTCCGGCCCCATCTGGTTCCACCAGTCGAGGTACGCGGGTTGCCACTTCTCCAGCGCGCGCTGAAGCCGCTTGTCGGAGTCGAGGTTTACGTTGTTCGGAATGAGGCTCTGATAATCAATTTTGGACATCGGAAACTCCTTGGATCAGGTGCGTTTGTAGTCGAAGATAGGGCTTTCTGGGGCGCCAAACATCTTGAGCGCACCGCGTTCACCAACCGCGTTCGGGCGCTGGAAGATCCAGTTCTGCCAGGCGGTGAGCCGCCCGTAGATCTTGTTGTCGCTGGATTCCGGACCGCCGAAGCGCAGGTTCTGCTCCATGCCGGTGAGCGCGTCGGGCGAAAGGCTGCACCGCTCCTCGATGGCGATGCGCACCTCGTCTTCGTAGTCGATCTCGTCGGGCGTCATGGTGACCAGTTCCAGGTCCGCGACGCCCTCGGTGTCGAGGGCCTTACCCACGCCGAGGATCTGCGCCGGCATGCCAGGCTTGGCCGGATATCTGGCTTGCAGGCGGGTGATCCCCGAGTGCATCGGAAAGGCTCCGCCGGAGACCTTGGATACGAACACCTGGTTGATGCCATCGTCGTCGTGCAGCATGTAGCTGCGATCCGCGGCGAGCACGATCTCGAACAATGAACCGGAGAATGCGTTGCCCGGCTCGACCAGCGCGAAGACAGACTTGGCCATGTTGTCGAGGCGGCGCAGGACGCGGGCCTGGAACTGGCGGACCTCCGTGCCGAACCACCCCTGGGTGTCCAGCGCAGCGTCGGCGTCGAGCACGGCTTGGCGGTCGCCCTCGGCTTTGAAGACCAACAGGCCGATGTCGAGGTGATTGACACGCAGGCGGAGGAGCGCGTCATCCAGCTCGCGCCAAGCACGCAGCGACCAGGTGCTGCTGTCGGTGGTCGGTGCCGAAGTGGGTGCCTTGATCGTGACCCGGGCGATCCTCGCCTCGTTGTCCAGGGCCACCGAAACATGGCGATAGTCGAACCGATCCCCCGGACCTTCCGTCGGGTTCAGGGCTTCCAACGGGACGGAAAACGCGCCGGCGGGCATCGGGTTTCCGGCGACGAGATCGCGTGCCTTCGCGTCGATGCTCGCTGCCCACTTGCTGCGGGGGAAGGCACCATCGACAAATCCGTAGCGCACTGCATCCCGCGCTTTGAAGCCTTCCGCCTTCGTGCAGAAAACGTCCGCCATGTCGCGGCGAACCTTGCGCTTGTCGGTGAGGCGCGTGAGGCCGCCGGTGCCGGGAAGTACGCCGAGCAACGGGACTTCGGGCAGCGAGACCGCGGAATTCCCATCGTCGATCAGGTACAACTCCTTGCAGGCCATCGCCAGCTCGTACCCACCACCGGATGCGGTGCCGTTGAGCGCCGCGATGAAGATGGCGCCACCCTGGGAGGTGGCTTCTTCGATGCCGCTCCGGGTCTCGTTGGTGAACTTGCAGAAGTTGACCTTGAAGGCATGGCTTGCCATGCCCAGCATGCGGATGTTCGCCCCCGCACAGAACACCTTGTCGTAGCCGCCGGTCACGACCACGCAGCGCACCTGTGGGTGTTCGAAGCGGATCCGCTGCACCGCATCCGCCAGTTCCACGTCCACGCTCAGGTCGTAGCTGTTGAGCTTCAGTTCGTATTTTCCGGGCCACATGCCCCCATCTTCATCCACCTTCATCGTGAGCGTGGCGCAGTCGCCGGTCACGGCAAGCTGCCAGTGGCGGTAGCGGGATGGGTGGGTTTCGAAGCTTACGGAGGGGTAGGACACTTCGGCCATGGGTCGATCCGGGTCGCCAGCATTATAGTGCATATCGTAGCCCTACACAATCCTTGTTATATGCAGTATAGTGCCTGTGATGTCTCTCCCCCTGGCCCCGTTGCTCCCTCGTGTCGGCGCTCGGATTCGGCGGGTGCGGGAGCAGTTGGGCTGGACGCAGGCGGAGCTGGCCAGGCGGTCGGGCGTCAGCCTTCGCTTTGTGGCCGACGTGGAGCGAGGTGCGGGAAACGCCAGCTTGTTGAGGCTGGGTGAGCTTGCCGGGGCGCTGGGAGTCTCGGTGGCGGAGCTGGTCATCGATGCAGGCCCGGTCGTGGACGACCTGGTGCGTTTCGGTCGATTGTCGCCTGCGGATCGTCGGTCGCGCTTAGGGGCGGAGCGCGTGGCTATCGCGCTGGTCGGGATGAGGGGTGCGGGGAAGACCACGGTTGGCCGCCAGCTTGCAGTCAGGCTCGGGTTGCGCTTCGTCGAGGTGGATGAGGCGATCGTCGCCTTGGCCGGCATGCCGTTGAGCGAGGTGTTCAGCGAGCATGGGGTGGGGCGGTACCGGGTGCTGGAGCGCCAGTCCATCGCCACCCTCCTTGAACCGGGAACGCCGCTGGTGCTGGCGACGGGCGGCTCGGTCGTCACGGACGCGGAAACGTGGTCAGACCTTCGCCGTCGCGCCAGAACGGTGTGGCTGTGCGCGCGTCCGGAGTCTCATCTTCTTCGGGTTGAAGCTCAGGGAGATGCGCGACCCATGCGAGGCCGCGCCGACGCGCTCGCCGATCTGCGTGCCCTCCTTGCCGAGCGGGTTCCGCTGTACCGACAGGCCGACATCAGCGTGGATACCGACCAACTCGACCTGTTGGAGACGATTTGGCGCTTGGACCGCTGGGCGACGGAAGAAGGCTAAGGGGGGGCGGGTAGTCCTTGGGAAACCCATCCCTGAAGGACCGAACCGACCGCATACCCAATACGCCGATGTCCCGCCTCCGAGGGGTGTTCCCAGTCATTGCGGTTCGCCGGAAACCAGCCTTCTGGCGGTGGCGCGTCGAGGGCGCTCAGCATGGGCGCGAACCTTACGCCCACCTCTGCTGCGATCGTGGCCTGCCGGTCCAACCGCGACTGGGCCCAGGCACAGCGGCCGACCTCGCCCGCGGCTTCGTCGCATGCCTTGCCCAGAGCCATAGCGTGGGGTCCCAGCCCTACCACCAGAAGGGGCACTCCATGGGCCAGCGTGGCGGCACGCAGGCCGATCAACGCATCCCTGAATGTGTCACTTGTATCACTTTCGGCGTAGCTGAATCGGCGGATGGAGCCTTCCACGATTCGGGCGGTAGCGAAGTTTTGGCGGATGGACCACGGGAGAAAGCCTCGAGGGGAGATCCAGGCCGAAAGTGCGGGGTCTCCCACGGTGATCAGTTCGGTTGGCACGAGGTCGTTCATGTAGCTGGCAAATATCACCCTCTCGGGATGGTAGCGCCACCCGACCGACTCCAAGGTCGCGAGGCTTTGCTCGGCGTCGTAGCCGTACATCGAGAGGTTCACCAGCTGCCATGGTGTGCCAAGCGTGGTCTCGGCGATGCGGGGCCACGCGGCGTCGGGAGTGGTCGTTCCCCACGTCATGGAATCCCCGAGAACCACAATGCGTCGGGTTCCTTCGTCGGGCACCATCGCGAGCTCGCGCTCGTGGAAGCCGAGGGAGTTGGTTCCGTGGGATCCTCCCCGAATCCCGTA
>CAMBIK010000052.1 GCA_945867435.1 Klebsiella pneumoniae | reverse complement strand
ACTGGTGCTGCAGGCCTTGGTCGATCCGAGCTTCGATGCCGAGGAACTAGAACAGGCCCGCGCGGCGATGCTCGACGAGCTTGCCTCTCGCGACGACGATCCCGGCGAGCGACTGCACACCGCCGTCTGGTCGGCAGCCTGCCCGGGGCACCCCTGGGGCCTCGACCCCGCCGGCAGCCGCGGCACCCTCGCCCGTCTGAACGCCGGCGCGTTGCGAACCCTGCATCGCGCCTGGGCCCAGCCCGCCAACCTGGTGGTCGCGATCTCCGGCGACATCGACAGCGACTACGCGTTGGGCCGCTTGCGCTCAGTGATGGCCACGCTCCCCAGCGGTTCGCGCGTTGCGGCCCCAGCCCCCCTTCGCCTGCCCCCGGCCCCCCGGCGCGTGACCCTCAAGAGCGGGCGCGACCAGGCTCATCTGGCCGTGGCATGGCCGGGAGTGGCCGTCAGCGACCCGCGGGCCCCCACGCTCGACGTTTTGATGGAGCTCCTGAGCGGACAATCTGGGAGGCTCTTCCTGGAATTGCGCGAGGAAGAGGGGCTCGCCTATTCCGTGGGCGCCGAATCCATCGAAAGCGTGATCGGCGGGCGGGTGGTCGCATCCCTCGCCACCGATCCCGCCCGGCTCGACGAAGCGGAGCGCCGCCTCCTCGCTTGCATCGCGCGGGTGGCTAGCGGCGCGATCACGGCCGCAGAGCTGGAACGTGCGCGGGCCTCCGTACTCGGAGCGGTCGAGGCCGAGCTGCAGACAGCAGGGGCGCGGGCAAGCGAGGCGGCGTTCGCCGAGCGGTACGGACTCGACGGCACCCGGTATCGCTCGATCCTCCGTCGCGTGGGCACGGTACAGCTCGAGGCGGTGATCTCCCTGGCGGCAGAGCTGTTCGCAGCACCCCTGGTCGTAGGCAGGCTTTCTCCCCGATGATCGCTCGGTCCCCTCCCCTCGACGACGTAGGCCCCGACGCCCGCGCCATCGAGGTGTTGGGACAGTTCCCCCCCCGACGCGTCGTGGGACAGGCCATGAGTGAACGGGTAGGCCGGCGCGGTTGGCTCCCCCCCCGATTCGCGAGAGGTGCCTCGCTGTTCAAGCGGCTCGGCCTCCCAAACCCCTGGGACCCCGCGGCGCGCAAGGTCGGCACTGGACTCGGCGAGGTCGGTATCCCCCGCCAACCTGCCCCCCACCTGTTGCCGCCGAGCCCGAAGGCGGCCCCCGGAAAGGGCCCGACGGGACCCAATCTACCGCAGGCACCCCAACGCCGCGAGATCCCCGAGGGCGCACGCGCGGCGCCGAGAATCGGCGAAGTACGCAAAGTGGGGGCGGACGAGACCCGCCCTCGCCCCCCCGACCGACCGAATGCGACACCGACGCCCCCGACTCGGCCGACCCCGACCCAGGGTCCATTCGGCCCCTACGCCACCAAGCACCCCGTCGCAAAGCTGCCCATGCGTCCTGGGGTCATCGTGCCCGGAAGCGTCCCGCTGGCCCCACCTCCCGCATCGCAAGCGGCACCCAACGCGGCAGCGCAACCAGCCCCCGCTCCCCCGGAGGCTCCCGCCCCCGCGAAGCCCCCGCCCCCCCTCGAGAATCGCACCCCGCCACGGGTATCGGCCGGCCTTGACGACCTGTTCGGGATGGGCGCCGAGAACACTCGGATTCGCCTACCGAAGGCCGAGCCCGCCGTAGAAGGCGCGCCCCCGCGCCGGGGCCGACCCGTGGTGACCAGCCCGGAAGAACTCGCCCGACTGGGGCTTGATCGTCGCCCCCCGCCACCCAAAGCTCCTCCGACGAAGAAGGAAACCGACGGATAGCGTTCAGGCCCCGTAAGGGTCGTCGTGATGAACGGGGGGCGGAGGCGGAGGCGGGGGCGGCGGTGAAGCGGGGCGGCGAATGCCCCCCAGCTCGGCGCGAAGCAGGAAGACCATGCCGCTGGAGTTGGTCTCCCCAAGGTGAAACGCCCGCAGTTCTCCGCCGAGGCGCGGTGCCCAACCCGGGCCGGGGAACATCAGGCGACCGTACACGCCGCCTTCCCCGCCGGAGAGGCCCGAACCGAAGAAGATCCCAGCACTGGACACCGGATTCCCGAGGCCGAGGCCGACTTCTCCCTGGAGCAACGCCGCGGGAACGACACCATCCCCATCGGGGGCGACAAATCCGGTGGCGCTGACCCCAAGCCAAGCTTCCACCCAGGCGAAGCGCCAATCCACCGTGGCGGCCAGCATGGGGGACATGGACGAATATTCGCGGCGGTCGTCGGCCGTGCCCGAGATCACTCCGCCTCCAGCCAACGCAGCGAAGGATGGGGAGGCAAAGGCGGAGGCGACGAGCAGGAGCATCACGACCTCAGGTTCGCCTAACCCGGCGGGCTGGCCAGCAGTGAAGCGTACACCGGATCGGCGGAGGCGGCTTGCCCCGCACGCTTCATCAGTTCAGCGGCGCGTGCAGAATCGCCTGCCGTTGCTGCGATGCGACCGCGAACCCACCAGCCCGCGCCTTCGGCGGGGTCGAGCGTGGTGGCCTTCTCCGCTTCGACCGCCGCTTCTGCCAGCTTGCCGCCTAGACGCAGCCGTTCCGCTTCCATCGCGTGCAGCTCGGCCACGTTCGGCGTGATGGCCAGCGCACCGGCGAGCACCACACGCGCACGTTCGAGGGATTCGCCGTTCGATGTGCCTGCAACCGACTGTTCCGCCGCGAGCACCAGCCAGTAGGCCGCAGACTCAGGGGAGGCAGCCGCAAGCGCAGTAAGACCCGCGACCGCACCCACCGGGCCGCCCTTGGCGCGCAGCACCTCGGCCACCACGCTGACAAAACGCAGTTCCGACCGCACCGGAGCGTGTGCGGCCTCGACCTGGGCGAGCGCCAGGTCGAGACTGCGGCCGCGGGTAGCCAGCAGCATTCCACCGCGGGCGCGGCCGTTGGCGACGTAGCTGAGCTGCACGGCCTGCCGAAAGGCAGCTTCGGCCCCCGCGGCATTTCCCTTCAGCAAAAGTGCGCTCCCAGCAGCCATCGGCAGGTAGACATCGAGGTCCGCGTACTTGGGGTAAAGGCCCGCCACCGCATCCAACTGTCCGGTGGCGAGGAGCGCAGCGGCCAGCTCGCCCCACGCTGTATGGCAGTCGCCCGGCTGAGCCCAGACACCGTCAAAGTCAGGGGCCTTGCTGCGCTTTCCTTCGCTGGCCTTGAGCGAGGTGCGTTCCGCGAGCGGGCGCACCGACCAGGGTTGATACAAGTCCGCCGCCTTCTGGAAGCTGCCCACCGCCGCGCCGTGATCGCCAGCACCCATTTGCGCATGACCCAAGGCGATCCAGGAATTGCAGTGGTGAGGATCGGCATCCACCCAACGCTTTCCGACTTCCACGGCCTCGGTGTACTGCGCAGTCCAGTTCAAGATCCCGACGAGGGGGCTGAGCTTGCCGGCGAGGGCGGATTTGGCGGCCTCGGCATCGACTGGACCCGGCGCGGCCGCGGGAACCGGCGCCGCAACATCGGCGCGGAGCCGCGCGGTCAACACGCCCAAATAGGGCACGGCGGCCGTGCCGGAAACCGCTTTCATGGAGTACAGCTTCCGCCCGCTGTCTACCCCGAGCGCGGTGTGGGCGAGCACGTCCTGCCCGACAGACGCTGGGGAGAGGAACGGGTAGATGAGCCCGGCACCGTAGCGTTCCACGGCCGACCAGGCGGAGACCCCACCGACGACGACTTCGCGCCACTCAGTCTCGGTTTCGCCGCTGGCCCAGCCCGTTACCGCGGGCAGCGGAAAGGTCGGATTCGGCGTGGTTCCCACCTGAAACCACTCGGCACCGCCATCCACTTCGTTGAACAGCCGCGACGAGTCGCGACCGGTCGCCAAGGACACCTCCAGGCTGACCCCCGAAAACGAGGCCTGCGTTGCCATCGCGACGGCACCGATCTCCCTCTTGTCCTTCCCGACCTTCTGCTTCCGCTCTGCCCGCTGGGTGAACGCGACTCCAGTTCCGATCGCTTCGATCACGCTGCCGGGACCGGAGGGGCCGATCTTCACCTTGCCGGCCGATGGATCGATCGCCCAGGCGAGCCCGGGGAAGGCTGCGATACCGATCGCGCCATCGCTGCCCTTTCCGTATTCATTGGGCTTCTTGAGTTCCGCGTTGATGCCCGAGATCGTGGCGGCACCAAGGGAAAGCAACGCGACGGTCGCGTGCTTTTCACCCTCTTTACCCGTGGACTTCAGCCCGAGACGAGTGGCCGCCGACTCCGTGAGCGACAGCCCCTTCCCCTCGGTGGCCAGCCGTAGCAGCACCGGCTTGTCCGCGATCATCCCTTCGACATACCAGCAGGGATCCGAAGCGTTGATCCCTGCATAAAGCGTGAGTTCGACCACGCCGGAAACCGAGGCCTTGCCAGCGGGCTTGAACTCGGCGGCAGAGGCGAGAGCAGTGAAAAGCAGGATGGGCAGCATCGGAACCCCGGCGTCGGAAGCCCCGCACGGTATCGCAACGGGGCCCGGCCATCCACCGCCAATCGCGCTCGACGCCCCCTCATTTCGTGCGCGGTGGCCGCAAAGGTCGGGCGAAGATAGCGCCGAGGCTCGAAGCGGAACTCACATGTCGCGTATTCAAGAGTGTTTCGGCCGCCTGATCCTTGACTCGCGAGGAAATCCCACAGTGGAGGTGGATGTGGTGCTGGAAGGCGGGCTGGTCGGCCGCGCCGCCGTTCCCAGTGGGGCCAGCACGGGGGAACACGAAGCTGTGGAGCTGCGGGATGGCGACAAGCAGCGCTGGATGGGCAAGGGCATCGACAAGGCGCTGCACCATGTGGACACCATCATCGCGCCGCAGATCATCGGATTGGACGCTCGCGATCAGCGCAGGGTGGACCAGCTGATGATCGAGCTCGACGGAACGCCGAACAAGTCGCGCCTGGGGGCCAACGCCCTGCTTGGCGTTTCCATGGCCGTGGCGCGCGCGGCCTCGCTCAGCGTGGGCCTGCCGCTCTACCGGTACATAGGCGGCACCAACGCCCACACGCTGCCTGTTCCGCTGATGAACGTCATCAACGGCGGCGCCCATGCGGACAACAACCTCGACTGCCAAGAGTTCATGATCGTCCCTGCCGGCTTCGACAGCTTCGTCGAGGCTCTACGTGCCGGCACGGAGGTGTTCCATCACCTGAAGAAGGTGCTCTCCGAGAAGGGTCTCAACACGGCGGTCGGCGACGAGGGCGGCTTCGCGCCGAACCTGGGAAGCAACGAGGAGGCACTCCAACTCCTGAGCATCGCCGTTGAGAAAGCCGGATATCGGCTTGGCGATCAGATTTTCTTCGCGCTCGACGTCGCCGCGAGCGAATTCTGCAAGAACGGCGTGTACGCCTTCGACGGCGCGAAGCGCTCAGGAGCGGAGATGGTGGAAATCTACGCCGGGCTGGTCGGGAAGTACCCGATCGCCAGCATCGAAGACGGCTGCGCGGAGAATGACTGGGAAAGCTGGAAAGCCCTGACCGAAGCGGTGGGGCGGACCACGCAGCTGGTAGGGGATGACCTCTTCGTGACCAACACCACGCGACTCGAACGCGGCATCCGCGAAGGCATCGCCAACGCCATCCTCATCAAGGTGAACCAGATCGGCACGGTCACCGAGACCCTCGACGCGGTGGAGATGGCGCACACGGCGGGGTTCCGCTGCGTGATGTCCCACCGCTCCGGCGAAACGGAAGACACGACCATCGCCGACCTGGCGGTCGCCACCAACTGCGGCCAGATCAAGACCGGTTCCCTGTCGCGCACCGACCGCACCGCGAAGTACAACCAGCTTCTACGCATCGCCGGTGATCTGGATAAAGCCTCAAAATACGCCGGAAAGCGAGCCATCCGCCGCTGAAGCGCAGCCAGAACATCCCCTTTCGTGGTATCGTGCGCCCGGCGGAGGCGTGATGGCGGTTCTACTTCTTTTGGCGGCATGTTCCGGCACCGGCGAGGGTGGCTTCTTCGGCTCGAGCGGTCGCTACGACCAGCCGACGTGGGGCGACACCGCGACCGACACCGGCAGCGACACCGGCGGCGACACGGGGTCAAGCACGGGGGACCCGGGCGCACCCGTGCTCAGCAACCTTGAGGTGACATGGGAAGACTACCCGAACATCGGCATGGTGCTTCAGGTCGTCGCCGAGTTCACCGACGAGGGAGACGACTTCTCAGGTGGCGTCTGCTACGTCGATGTCTTCAACCCGGACTACATCTCCTCGTTCGAAATGACCGCCTCCGAGGAATCCGGCTCCAACGTCTGCCTCGTTTCAGGCACCACGCTCACGATGGGGTTCCAGGATCTCGACGACAGCGTGGAAGGCGCCATCCTGCTGTCCGTGAAGGACGAATCGAACAACGTGTCGGCGGAAGTAGAAGGCTCGACCGAGGACTGACCCCGGGGCCGGTAGCGTTCCCCACACGCTTCCAGTAGAGGCTGGCCCTGCCAAGCGGCTAAGCTGCCTCTCCCCCGCTGAGGCGTGCTTGCGCATCCTGCTGATCAACCCGTCGATGAACATGCAGAAGCTCGGCCGATTCGCCGACTTGCTGGAACCGATGCCGCCCACCGGCATCGCCTACATCGCGGGCGCGCTCGTGGCCAAGGGGTGGCATACCCGATTCATTGACATGTTCGCCGAGAAGCTCACGGCTAACGGTGTACTGGAACGCGTGCGGCGCTTCCAGCCCGACCTGGTGGGCATGACTGTGCTGACCCCGAGCGCGCCCACCTGCGAGATCCTTTCGCAGATGATCAAGGCCGTCTCGCCCAAGACCCGGATCGTGTGGGGCGGCGTTCACGCCGACGTCTTCGCCAAGGACATCCTCCGCAGTGGGGTGGTCGACTTCGTGATCCACCACGACGGTGAAGAGACCGTGTGCGAGCTGGTCGAGGCGCTCGACGGCGGTCAGCGGGACCTCTCCGCGATCCAGGGGCTCACCTGGATGAACGACGGCGACCCCTGTACGAACAAGGAACGGGCGCTGCTTCGCGACCTCGACTCCCTGGCGTACCCGGCCTGGGACCTGTTCCCCTACCACAGGTACGGGCTGCTCCCCTTCGCCGACGTGGACAAGCCGGTTCTCACCATGACCGGCTCCCGCGGCTGCCCGTACCGTTGCGACTATTGCTCGTTGCTCCACAGCGGCAAGGTCTATCGTCGTCGTGATCCGATGAAGTTGGTAGACGAGTACGAGTTCCTCGTCGACCGCTACGGCGTGAAGCAGATTGGCCTCGTCGACCCGATCTTCCCGCTCGTACTGAAGGATCTCACCCCCTTCTGCAACGAACTGGTCAGGCGAAAGCTGGATCAACGCTGCGTGTGGCTAAGCGAGACCCGCGCCGACCGGCTCGACGAAGAGACCTGCCGCACCATGTACGCGGGCGGCTGCCGTCGGGTGCTCATGGGCATCGAGAGCGGCGTCGACATGCTGCTTGGCAACGTGAACAAGAACCTCACCACAGAAAAAGTGCGGTGGGGCGTGAACAACGCGAAGAAGGCGGGCCTCCAGACCGTGGGCCTCTTCATGATTGGCATGCCCGGCGAAACCCCCGAAATGACCAAGGAGACCATCGAGTTCGCCGTCGATCTCGACCTGGACTTCGCCAAGTTTGCGATCACCGTGCCCTTCCCGGGAAGCAAGCTGTTCGAGGATCAGTGGCAGAAGACCCTTTTCCGCGATGATTGGGAGAACTACACCACCTTCAACCCCGACGCGGACCGCCTGGTGTACCATCCCGCTGGCTACGATCCCGAGCTGCTCATCAAGATGCAGTCCTACGGATTGCGTCGCTTCTACATGCGCTTTGACCAGGTAAAGCGCCAGTTGGTCGAGCTCAAGACCATCAACCCGAAGATGATGCTGTACGGGATCTACGGGATGGCGATCTGATTCGGGAGCGTGGGCTGGCGCGCCTCCTTGCGTGCGCCGTGCCCCCGCCACGGCACCGTGACCCCAACGGGCTGCGGAGCGGCTAAAGTTGAACCTTGCTCGCGCTTGAGGTCTGGGCCGCCGCTCGAGAACGCTTGAAGCTGGTCGCAACCGACGGCGTCTGCTCGGCCGCGGGGGGGCTGGGCCCGAAGCGGCGCGAGGGCGACTTGCAGGTGCCCGAAGGCTTCTAAACCCTCGACCTCTTCAATCCGTGGAGCAGCTACCATCTGTCGATGCGGGTCAGCTACCCGAACCGCTCCGACCGGATCGTTCGCGAGGAAGGAAGTATTCCAGGGGTCAGCGTCGGAGAAGCCGGAAGCTACTGGTTCAAATAGGGGCTCTCCAACTACTCTGTCAGCCCGAAGAACCCCCTCATTGATGCCAGGATGCGTTCAGCCTCCCGACGACGGGCATCGCCGGCCTGCCGGGCGTCGAGCCCTTCCCGGGCCGACGTCAACGCGATCTCGCGCCCTGCGGTGACCGCAGCCAACTCCTCCGCCACCGCCGGGCGCGACTTCAGGACCCCTTCAAAGGCCTCGCGGTCAAGCTGGTAGCACTCGACGGAGTCGCGAGCGACGATGCTTGCCGCTCGTGGTGCGCCCGTCAGCATCCCCATTTCGCCGAAGAAGTCGGGAGCGCGAAGCGTGGCAACGTTTCGTGTTTGCCCCTGGGATTCCAGTTTCACATCGAGCACCCCCGACGCCAGCAGGTACAGGTGATGCGCCACCTCGCCCTGCTGGGCCACGACTTCTCCGTCGGCGAAAGGCGCGAAACGGAGCCCCGCCGCCAGACGCCTGCATTCGTCGTCGCTCAACGTGCGGAACAGGAGCACGCCGCGGAGCACCGAATAGGCTCGCTCGAGCCGGCGCCCGTGACGCGCTTCCCCTTCAACGGTGTCGTTCGCGGCGTTGAACACCGTGTACGCGGGAAGCGCCAGGCTGATTCCCGCCCGTTGCAACGCAGCCTGAGTGCGCGAGCGCACCTGCGAATCGACGTTCACATCCCCCGTGAAATCCACCAGCCAGTAGCGCACGGCGTAAAGCGCCATGCTGTCCAGCGCTTCCTTACCCAGTTCCAAGCAGACAACATCGACGGGAAGCACATCCGAGCAACCCGCGAGCGGCGAGGCGCGGAGGGCCTCTTGCACCACGGAGATGACCTTGGCCGGATTGAAGCGATGGTCCACGCGGAACCTCACCCATTGGCGATGCGCGTGGGCGACACCGCCACGCCGGCCGAGCAGCGTGATCGGCGTGGCGAGGAGCAGGGCATTCGGCAGGACGATCGCATCCCCTTCGCGGGTCTCGATCAAGGTGTGGCGCCAGCGAATCGCGGCGATGCGGCCCTGGCGCCCCCCTTCGAGCTCCACCCAATCCCCCACCTGCACCGACCCGTCGAGCTGTAGGGCCACGCCCCCGATCACGTTGCCCAACGTGCTTTGCAGAGAAATGGTTAGCGCCGCCGCCAAAATAGTTCCGCTAGCGAGCGCGGAGGTGGCGCTCATCCCCGTGTCCGTAGCGACAACCACCGCGATGGCGCCGTACCCAAGGGCGGCGATGAGATCTCCCGCGATCGCTGGTAGCCGGATGCCGATCCGCGGGAGGAGCACATCCACGACCAACAGCGTGAGCAGTTTCACCGAGGTGAACCCACCCATCAGCCGCGCCGCGAAGTCGATCCAGGGCACGGCGGCAACCAGGTGTGCTGTGCGAGCACCCTGCAACGCCCCGGCCAGCAGGAGGTACAACACAAACAACACCAGCGAGCTGCGCAACCGCGGTCGGTGCGCCGGAGCGAGCCTGTTCACCAGGAGGGCAACAATGAGCAGCAGCAGCCCTACGAGAGCAACCGCGACGAACACGTCTCGGGGAGTGAGTGGCACGGAACCCTCTTATCGGACTCGGGCCACACCGGGAAGCTCCGCGAGGCGCACAACGTAGGGAACCACCACCGCAAGCTCGGTCGCGAGCTCCCAGCGAAGCTCCCCTTCCGGGGTGATGTCGTCGATGAGCCCGCCCGTGGAGAACACGGCCAGCGTGCTTCCATCCTCGGCGCGATCCACATCTCCCAGCGCGAAGACTGAATAGGGAGGGTCCCGGTGCCAGGTCCACTCCGCGGCGGCGGTCATCCCCACTTCGTCGAGCGCGAGCTGGAGCACGCGGGAATCCTCGCCCGTGGCGGGGTCGCGGTCGTCGAACATCACCACGCCGCCTTCCAGCATCTGGAACTGATGCTGAAACACCGGGTGGTCCGCGCTATCCTGGAAGGAGTACGACGAGTCTGCGCCCCCGATCTGCTTGCCCACCGTGCCATCGGGCAGCACTTGCACGATGGCGCCGAGATCGCGCATTCCGAGCCAATAGCCACCCCCAACCGGGTCATTATCGATGGCGTTGGCGTGGGTCCACGACTGTTGGAGCATGTCCCCATCCTTCGGCACCTCCCAAGCATCCCAGGAGGACCAGACCGGGGTTTGCGTGCCATCGGGCTCCACGACGACAATGGAGTCGCCCATCACATCTTCGCCCGACTGACCAGGCCGGATGTCGGACACGATGCACGCTGCGGCCCCCCCTTCGGCATCCGCGAAGTCGTGGTGGAACTGGGGCAACGAAATCCGAGAAGACTCATCGCCCCCCCAACCGACCGCCACCAAGGCCGACTTTTCGGTGATGGTCGCGGGCTCCATCTCAGCGTACCGCAGCCCGCCCCCATCCGGCCGCAAGCGAACCCGGACCACCCGTTGGCCCGCCTTGGCCTCCTTGTACCAGACCACGCGCCCCTCTTCATCCAGGATCACCACCACGCTCGGATCGCGGATGAAGGCCGTGAGCAGGTAGCCCGACCACCCTGGGGTCCCGCTCGTGGTCCAACGCGGCATGTCAATGCTCACAGGACCCGTCGAAAATGAAACGTCGTGGCTTGCTTCTCCATCTTCCGTGACGGCGCGTGCGGTCCAGTTGGTGTCGGGCAATAGGCCGAGCAGGGTGGCAGAATGCAGCACCGTTGGCTCTTGCCAATCCGTTACGAGCCAAGGCCCATCTGGTCCATTCACCTCGATGCGCGAACGCACATCGCCCGCGGCCGTCCAGGTCGCGACGCCGACGGTGGCAATATCGGAATCCATCGCGATGCCAGGATCGCTGACAGCGCACCCGACGCAACTGGCAAGAATCGCAACGGACCAACGACTAGGTGTCATACCATTCGGGCTGCACAAGCTGCTGGTAGGTTTCGACCTTGAGCGGGTTGACACGCTTCTTGATCGCATCGATCGCCATGCTGGCCGAGACCTTGGTGAACCAGATGTACATGTCCCGCTTGTAGGGCACCTTCGAGAACAACCCTCGCAGCAACCAGCGATTGTTCACGAACTGCTTGTTCATGTCGTACAAGGCGCTCGCGATCTCGTCCTTGGTCATGAATTTGCTGTCGAGGACGGGGCTCAGCCAATCGAAGTTGTCGAAGTCATCTTCCGTGATCCAACCTTCGCGCAGCGCCTCGTCGAAGATCGGCGTGCCAGGCACGGGAGTGATGGGGTGGAACGCTGGAAAGTCAACGTCGAGAGCCTTCGCCATCGCCACCTGTTTCTTCAGGGATTCGTTGTTTTCCTCCTTCACGCCCACGATGAATGTGGCCTGCACGAAGACGTGCGGGTATTTCCGCTTAAAGATCTCGATGGCCTGACTCGAGACGCCGCCCGCATAGAAGCGTTTGTCCAACGAAGACAAAGACTCATCCTCGGCGCGTTCCACACCGATGAGGATGTGCGCCATCCCGGCGCGCACCATTTTCTCCAAAATACCCTTCTTTTCGTCACGCAGGATGCAATCCGCCCTCATGAAGGCAAACCACTGGGTCTTCATGCCGCTGCGGATCATTCGTTCCGAAAACTCGTCGTTAAACCTTGGATCGATGTTCCAACTTTCGTCGACCCAAACGTAGGATCGCTTGCCGTAGCGGTAATAGAGCTCCTCGATCTCCTCCATCACGCGGTCCACAGACTTGGATCGCCAGCGCGGCGTAAGCGTGACATTGCCCTCGCTGTCGTATTTGCGATCGGCCATGACGGTCCACCAGGCGCAGAAACTGCAGCTTGAAACGCAGCCTCGGCTGTGGTGAATCGTGGTTCCTCCAGGTGAAAACAGATAGCGACTCTTCCCGTACAGGTGCATGGGGAGCAGGTCGTAGGCGGGCATCGGGAGGGTGTCGAGATCCTTGATCAGCTTGCGTGTTTTCGTGCGTGCGGTCTTTTCTCCATCCCAATACACAAGGCCATCCACCCGGGCCAGGTTGCCATCGCGGCTTGCCCAGGTGTTGCATGCGTCTACGATGGTTTCCTCGCCTTCGCCGACACAGATCGCGTCGATGTCGGAGGTGGCGGTGGCGTAGCGGTGGGCGAGGTTGGTGAAGTGCCCGCCGCCGGCGATCGTGCGGGCGCGCGGCGCGGCCTCCTTGCACAGCCGGAAGAATCGGAGGGCTTCGTTGGCGTACAAGGCATGGTTTTCACCACAGGCGATCACGTCGGGATCGAGCTCCCGGATGCGGTCGTAGAGCGAGCGCCAGCCGATGTGCAGCGGCATGCAGTCAAGCACATGCACGTCCATTCCGGCGTTGCGCAGCGGCGCTGCGAGCGCGGGGAGCGCCTGCTGCAACAGAAAATTGTCCCCTTCGCTGGTGTACGGCCAATACTTGCGGGGAGGCTGAACGAGCAGGACGCGCATGGGCGCGACCTTAGCCGGGCTTCGGGGTGCTGGCCGCGCCGATTCGCGGCTTCGGTAGCGCGCCGGTCATCCGCGCGACCGCGAGCAGCGCCCGATTCAGATGAGCCAAGGGCGCGGTGGCGCGGAACCTATCTTCAAGCTCGAATAATCGCGCAGCATCGATCTCGCCCGCGAGCCTCTCGAAGGGACCGCTGCAAACGTAGTGGCTGCGCTCCAGCTGCTCCACGGCCCAGCCCCCCGATTCCAGAAGATCGCGAAACGACTCGGGAGTATAGGTTTGAACGAAGCGGTCCCCAGGCGCGTGAACGACGCCGTTCTCGAGCAGCGCCGAAATCTGTCCCACCGGAACATCTTCCGCCATCGCCCAGCCCCAACGCGCCTCCACGGAGCAGAGCAGCGCCCCCCCGGGACGCAGCACGGCCCCGGCCGCCGCGAGCACGGCGCTCGGGTCGGCCACATAGCAGAGCAGCTCGGCCGCGATCACCACATCCACCGGTTCCAGTTCCGGGAGCGCGTCGGCCGCCGCGAGGTGGGTGCGCAGGCGGCCCGGCCGGCCCACGGCGTGCCGACGGGCGCAAGCGAGCGAGTGGGGATCGAGATCGACCAACTCCACATCACACCCCCGGTCCAGGCACCACATCGCAAAGCGACCAATGCCGCCACCGACATCCAGCACGCGAACGCCGGGCGGGATCAGGTCGCACCACAATCGCAGGTAAAGCTCGCGTTCCAAGAGCTTTACGCGACGCGCCGGGCTCTCGTCCCACAGAAAATCCATCCACTCTGGGGAGGACACCCACGCTTCTGCAGCGCCGACCAGGTTGGCCGACGCCAGCACCGCCGTGTTCAGGCCTTCGGGCCCGGCTTCGGGCGAGGAGACGGGCGCCAGGCCTTCGGACCGGGCTTCGGACGGGGAGACGGGCGCCAGGACTTCGGGCCGGGCTTCGGACGGGGAGAGGGACGCCATTGCATGGGAGCTCCGCTGGATCAGGTGGCCCCCATCGTTGCCCGGAGAGGGCCGCGTGTCAAGGGGAACGCGACACCTCCCTCCCATCCTCGCGACTCGTGTCACCGCTTCCCGCCGCCGTTACGCTATGCGTGTCGAGGTTCCATGCTTCTCTGGCTAGCGTTTGCATTCGCTCCCTCGCCCACCGCGCTGCCGTCCGGTCCGCCGGTGCTCCACCTCGCTCGCACGCCCGCCGTGCAGTGGCGCCTGACCGACTCACCCCGCTACGAGGCCTTCGCGGCAGCGTGGAGTGCCAGCACCATCCGATGGAACGAGAGCACGGCCACGCCGCGCTTCATCGGCTTGGCGGGGGTTTCCGAAGCCGATGCCGACCTGCTGGTGGCCGATGTGGCACGCCTCGCCCACGTCAACCCGGCTGAGCTTTCCCTCGCGCACGCAGAGAGTCGCACGTTCGGAAACAGCGACCGCACGATCTCGCGCTACAGCCGCCGCTGGCAGGGCGTACTGGTCGAAGGCGACGAAGTCGTGATCGTCGCCACTTCGGGGCGCATCGGGGGCGTCTGGGTGCGCCTCACCCCCATCGGTCGGCTGCCGGCGCCGCGCGCTGGCGAGGTCATCGTTGCGGACCCGACCCGAGGCTTCGGCAGGCTGGCGCGGATTACCCGCACGCCCACCTCCGTGCGAGCCCGAGATCGCCAGGGCGTCGAGATCTTCGCCTGGGATCCCCGTCGCTTCGACAGCGTGACCGTGACCCACGAGGAAACGACCGTGGGCGACGCGCTCGTGACCGACCCGGCGCGGGGGGTCACCGTTACCGATACCACTGGCGCGGTCGAAATCACCGCCGACGACGGCTCGCACACCCTGGGCGGCGCGCTCACGGTCGAGCTAACGGGGCCCGAGCTAGTCATTCTCCAGGATGGTACTGCGATCTCGCACGAAGGGTCCGACGACATTGACCTCGATCCGGGGGAGGATATCAGCTACTCGGCGGCCGCCACGCTTCACCACTTTCACGTCGTGTGGGATTGGTTGACCGACTTGTGGCCAACGCACTCCTGGCTCGCTGACCAGGTTCAGGCCAACGTGGACATGACCAGCGGGTCGTGCAACGCCTATTACACCAGCGGCACACTCAACTTCTTCGCAGCCTCAGGGGCCTGTAACGCCACCGGCCGCATCGCAAGCGTCGTGTACCACGAGGTCGGTCACGGCATCCACGAGTACATCCTGGCTGGCGGCACCTATGCCAGCGACGTGTCGGAAGGCAGCAGCGACTATGTTTCCGCGACCCTTCTCGATGACCCCGCGATCTCCGCTGGTTTCTTCACCGATGGCTCCGGGATCCGCGATGTGAGGGGCGATCGAGTCTACCCTGTCGACATGATTGGTGAACCCCACCACGACGGCCTGATTTGGGCCAGCTTCCTGTGGAATCTGCGCGAGTCCTGGGTCAGCACCTACGGCGACGAGGCAGGGGTCGAAATGACCGATTCCTTGTTCCTCGGCACCCTGGCGCAGGGGCCCGAGCTCACAGACCTGCTGGAAGCCGTGCTTTTGGCAGATGACGACGACGGGGATTGGAGCAACGGCACGCCCCACGACTGCGAGCTCATCGACTTGTTGAACCTTCACGGCCTGGGTCCGGGCGCCTTGGGCGTGCTTCAAGTGGGCCACACGCCGCTGGGTCCACAGGCCTCCGATGCCGAGAGATACCCGGTTGAAGTTGAGATCCTATCCGCGTTTTCCACCTGTACCGGCATCGCCCCTCCCACGGCATCCCTCTGGCACACCGACGACCTTGCCACGCCGTTCCCAAACGCGGACGGGACCGGTTGGGAAGCGTGGACGGAGCTGCCGCTCGCGACAAGCGACGGCGTCACGTTCGCAGCCGCGATACCGCGATTGCCCGCAACATCGGCCGCCCGCTACTTCTACGCGATCACCTCCGCCGACGGCTCGACCACCGAGCACACGGGCACCGAGCAAGCCGCCGTCACCTTCTGGATCGGCGACCGTACAACGCTCTGGTGCGACGACTTTGAGAGCGGCGCCCCCGGCTTTATTCACGCCAGCGGCATCCCCTGGGAGGGCCTGAGTGGCGTGGTGGACGACTGGCAGTTCGGCTCTCCTCTCGGCACGGCCACCTTCGACCCCGATGTTCCTGTGTCCGGAACCCTCCTGGCGACCACGGCGCTCGACGCCAACTACCAGCCAGGGAACGCCGAGTACCTTCAGACCCCGAGCATCGATCTTACCAGCGCGGGCCGGATGCGACTGCTGACCTACCAACGCTGGCTGTCCGTGGAAGATGGGCTCTACGATCACGCTCGCGTCGTGGTGACCGATGGATCGTCGTGGACGTGGGTGTGGTCGAATGGCGCAACCGCGGGCGGCGGCGAGCAGCTCATCGACAGCGACTGGTCCACGCGCGACCACGACCTGTCGCCGTTTCTAGACGTGGAGGGGCGGCGGGAGACTCCGCTCGCCTTCGACTTCACGCTTCAGTCGGATGCAGGCCTTGAATTTGGCGGTTGGGCGCTTGACGACATGTGCGTCGTGGAGCTGAACGACGTGCCCGACCACTACCGGCGCGTCGCGCTCAGCGCCGCGTGGATCGATGGGAATGAAGCCGAGGTTGGCCCTGTGGAGATCTCGTGGCACACGCCTTGGATCAAGCCGCTGACATTGACGGTCCTGGTCCGCCAGGAGGGCCGCCCGCCTGAATCTTTGACCGATGGGGTCATCCTCGACCTCGACCTGTCCCCCGTGTGGGGCGAGGTGAAAACCGTGACCGACGTGCTCCCCGGGCTGGAACGCGGCACCGAGTGGCACTATGCAATGTTCGCCGCCGGTAAGGGCGAAGAGGAGCTCTACCTTGTTGCGATGGAGGGGCAGAACGCGGCCACGGTCAGCTTCCCGACCCGCGACACCGCCGAGCCCATCGACACCGCGCCCCCGGAGGACAGCGGCGATTCGGAGGACCAAGGGCCCCGCGTGGAACCGAAAGAACAAAGGTCCAAACCAGTAGGTTGTGGCTGCGACAGCGGCGGCACAGGAGGCGCGTGGGCCCTCGGGGCGTTGGCCTTGGCGGTCGGAGTACGCAGCCGCCGGTCGCCCTACTCCTCGACCCCCATCACATGGTTTTCGGTACCTTCAAAGTAGTCGATAGTGCCTGCGATGAGCTGATCGAGCCACCATTCGATCTCCACCGCGTTCTCGTCGAGCGGGCTTTCGATTTCGGTCCACGAGCCGTTGTACCAGACCATGGTGCCATCGATGGGAGTCCACAATTCGATGGTGAAGCCCACCACAAGCTCGGTGGCGAGGTCATCCGCAGGCTGCTCGCCCTCAGGAACGAGGCTGATCATGGCGAGGGTGTCCCCGTGCCAGCGGAAGTCCTTCTGCATGTCGTAGGAAACGACGAACGCAAAGCCTTCCTTCTCGATGTGGTTCCAGGTGTCGAGTTCGCCGCCCGCGAGGAAGTCGGCCTCGTTGCCCGCGGTGATCTCGCGGGTCCAAACCTTGTAGCTGGGGTCGGGGAAGCTCTGGTCGGCTTCCGGCACGCTCGCGGCGAACTCCGGGACCGTACCGCGCATCTTTGAGAAAACTGCACACCCCGTCGTGTGTTCCCAAATGGCCGCATCCGAATGGTCGAACATGTCGACATCTTCAGGGGTGAGCGCGCCGAAGTAGAAACCCCTGGCATCGGCGGTGACCTCCTTGGCCACCAGATCGATGAGGATGTCGATCTGTTCACCGGCATCATCTTCGTAAAAGCGCTGAAGAGCGAGGAGGGACTGGGATTCGAGGGTGGGCGGCGCCACCTCCGCGGGTACAGGTTCGGCGCAGCCGATGAGGAAGAGTACGTTCACGCCGACGAGGGTAGCACGACGCGACCCCCAACGTCTTGCGGACCTTATCCCGCCACCTTGAACACGAAGGGCGCTTCGTACACGCGGCCAGGCGTGCTTTCGCGGGCGAACTGAATCCACATCTTGTAGTTCCCGCCCGCCGGAAAGGTGTAGGCGAACGGCACATCTGGACCCGGAAAGAGGTGGGGCATGTCCATGCCAGGCGCCATCGCATCCATGTCCGGAAACCAGGCGTGGGTGTGGCTTCCCCAGGTCACGGACTCGTTGACGAGGGCGCAGTGAGCATCGGCCCCAAGGTACTGCACGAGGTCCTCGACGGGCGTGCCGTCGGCCTCCGTGATGTGAACGTTCCAGCTTGACTCATACTCGGCTAACGGCTCCGAATTCCATGTCAGCGACACGACGAGATCGTCCACGACGACCTGGTCGGTGGCCGTTGTGTCCGGCGCGGAGGCCTGGACCGGGGCCCCGCCGACCTCCATCCGATCCTCCGCGAAGAGCCATCGGTTGGCGTGAGCGTAGCCAAACATCATGAAGTAGGGTCCCGCCAGGGGGAGCCGGAGAGGAAAATGAAAGGTGGCCTCTCGGATGTCATCCACCTTCAAGTCGGCGAAGTCCTCATGGTGGAGGTGCGAAAACGAGGTCCAATCCGCGCTGACAAACATCGTGTGAACCATGCGTTCATGGTTCATTTGCAGGTCGTCGATGGGGTGGCCATCCTGGTCGGTGACCTGGATCGTGAACGTGCCCTCGGAGGCCGCCGCGAGCGGTTCCGGGTCGGTAGACCAGTCCAGGTTGTACTCGGTCACCACGGTAGCATCTGTGTCCGCGGCCGAATCCAACGGATCCTCCGTACCGACGCAGCCGAGCAAGAGCATCATGGGCACACCGCCGCGCTCACGGTGATGTAAGCGAGGTCGCCGGCGTAGGGTTCGAGGGGAGTGTGGTCGGCATAGGACAGTTCGACCTTGAGCTGGTACTCGCCATCGGCCACGTCGGTGAGGTCGGTGGTCTCCGCCCAGACCATCGCGGCATCCTGCCCGTTCAGAGAAATGTCCACATGCCCGGTGCCCGGCTCGGCCAGGCTCACGTCTTCGACTGGGGCGACCAGCTCCAGGTTCTCGACCACGACTTCGACAGCGAGCGGGGACCCGCAGACGGTTTCCCCCTCGACCGGGGCGACCAGCTCGATGAAGGGGTCTCCCCCGTCAACTTCGCCTCTTTCATCCTGGGACGTGCAGGCGAGGAAGATCACCGCGATCACTCGATCACGGTCAGGTCGAGGGTCGCAAGGGCGGGCGGGTCGAGCGGATCGCCGTCGTCGTAGAACAGCTCCGCCTCAAGGACGACCGCGCCCGCCGCATCCAGCGTGACCGTGAACGTCGTGGTGCCCGACTGGAGCACCTCGGCGCCATCCACGCGCACGCTGATGTAGCCTTCGGATACCTCCTCCCCGCCGTGCTTGGCGGGATCGACGAGCAGGAAGTTCTCGACCACGACCGAGCAGGCCAGATCCCCGACCGGCGGCTCATCGCCCGTTTCGGGTGAGAGGAACACGAGGGTCGCGGCTTCCCCCTCCGCTTCAGGGGTCGCACAAGCAAGTGCAGCGAGGAAAATCAGCATCAAGGATCCGATCGCTCAAAGGTCAAAGAGGTAGAGCATACCCGAAAATCCGCCGTTCGCATTGCTGTTGCGAGCACCCACCACGAGGCCCCGTTCGCCGTTGCCTACGTCAGCCACATCGAGTGCGCTGCCAAAACTCTCGGCCCTGGCCTGACCTTCGATGGCGATGCCCGATGAAGTGGCGGTCACCCCGTTCGCAAAGGGCCCGGCGAACCACCACACCGCGCCGGCTTCAAAGGCCGCTCGGTCGGCTCCCGGCGCGCCCACCGCAAAATCCAGTACGCCATCGGTGTCCAGGTCCGCTGGGGTAGCCAGCGCCGAACCAAAGAGGTCCCCCTCCGATTCCCCCTCGAAGCGGGACACGGCTTCGGTGACCGACGCCTGCCCCACGGCGGGGCTCACGATGTAGACCACGCCAGGGCCCAACGCGTCCGCCGAAACGAGGAGGTCGTCACGGCCATCCCCAGTGAGATCAGGTGCACCTACCAGCGGAGTTCCGGTGTAGCTGAGCTCGGCCTCCCCGAACAGGGTCACGTCTGCGTCGGTGACCAGCCAGGCACCTGCATCCAGCGGACCGAAGAAAACCGCCACTTTGCCAGCATTGAGGCCAAGGGTTCCATCGCCGCTGGCGCCCAGCGCCAGGTCGTCCACACCATCGCCATCAAAGTCGGTGGCACCGACCAGCGCCTCCCCCACAAAATCGCCGGCCCCGAAGGCCCC
>CAMBIK010000051.1 GCA_945867435.1 Klebsiella pneumoniae | reverse complement strand
CTTCCCCGATTTCAGCGAGGTTCATGTCGCGACCGTAGTAGAGAAGGAGGACTTGGCGTTCGCGTTCCGGAAGCGCCTGGATGCACCGACGAAGGGCGATGCGCACCTCTTCCTCGGCGATGCGGATGGGCGCATCGTTTTCGCCATCGACCGAACAAGCGGCGCGGATGAACCCATCGGGCTCGATCACATCTTCGAGCGGAACCAGCGAGACCGGCGTGGCAATATCAAGGGCAATCCAGTATTCTTCGAGCGTGGTGCCCATCTGGGCCGCCACTTCGGTGGCGGTAGGGCGCCGCCCTGCGGCCTCACGCGCCTTGTCTTCCGCGGCCTTCAGGCGCCGAGCTGCATCGCGGCGGCGGCGGGTGAAGGAATCCATCGTGCGAAGGGTGTCCAGCATCGCGCCCCGGATGCGGTACTCGGCAAACGTGCCAAATTCGATGCCCTTGCCTTCCTGGTAGCGGTCAAACGCCTCGAGGAGCCCGAGCACGCCGAAGCTGACCAGATCCTCTTCCGCGATGCCCGCATCGTCGCGCACATGCGTCCACACCTTGCGAGAAATCGCCAAGATCTTCGTCTGGAAGTGGCGACATGCCTCTTCACGGTTCATGCCGTCGACGGTCCGCTCGCGCGGGGTGGCGTAGGCCCGGGGAATCACCGCGTTCGTTGCCTGAGTTTGGGTGTGTGTATTCATCTTCGGTCACTCCCGTCCATTCTTGAGCGAGGCCTTGCCGATCGTCACTTCTGCGACTCTCTCGATGCCCGTTCCAGGCACGATCTCTCCCGGTGATAGAACCGGAACTCGTGGAAGCGAACGTTCCAGCAGCCGGCGCATCGGACCGCGAGCGAGAGGCGGCACCAGCAGGACGGCCTCCCCCGGACCGGCGAAGGCCTCGGACGCCGTGCGAATCCCCTGAATCAGCCGGCGGGTGGTCTCCGGGTCGAGCACGAGGGACATCGAGCCCCCATCCCCGCCCTGCAAGCCCTTGCTCACCGCATCCTCGGCGTCGGCCCCGAGCCCGATGTAGCGGAGCACGTTGTCGTCGCCGACGAAGCGTGCGGTCACGGCGCGGTTCAACCGCTGGCGCACAAACTCCGTGAGGACGTCGGGATCGCGGGTTCGCGGCGCAAACTCGGAGAGAGCTTCCAGGATGCCCTGGGTGTCTCGCACGCCCACGCCTTCCACGATCAGGTTGCGGAAGATGCGGAGGAGCGCCGCACGGGGCAAGGGGTCGGGGGTCAACTCCTCGACCAGCTTGGGGTTGGCGGCGGTGACGCGCTCCAGCGCATCCGCCAAGTTCTGACGGCCGAAAAGCTCGTGCGCGTACCGCTTGAGGATGTCGTCGAGGTGCGTGGTGAGCACGGTCGGCACATCGACCACGGTGTAGCCAAGCTGCTGGGCGCGAAGCCGTTGGCCATCGACCACCCACACGCCCTTCATGCCGAACACAGGGTCGTGGCCTGGGACTCCTTTCAGCGGAGCCGTGACTCCACCCGGGTCCAAGGCCAGGTTCTGCCTGGCGACCACCGTGCCGGTGGCGACGACTTCTCCGCGCAACAGCACGCGGTACTGGCCGGCGCTGAGCTTCACGCTGTCGCGCAGCCGCACGGTCGGGAGCACGAGGCCCAGGTCCTGGGCAAGCTGGCGGCGGATGCGTTGCACGCGGTCTACGAGCTGGCCGCCTCGCGTCTCATCGCCAAGGTAGATCAGGTCCAAGCCGAGCTCGACCACGACCGGCTCCACGCGGAGAAGATCCTCGATCGGGGCCTCTGCGGGCGGGGCATCGGCTTCTGCCGCTGCCGCTGCCGCCGCGGCCACATCCGCCGCCGCCGGCATGTTCCTCATGTTCCAGGCGACAATGCCCAGGAAGACGGAGATCACCAGGAAGACAAAGCGCAGGCCGGGCACGAAGATGAACATCGCCGCGAGCACGGCGAGGATCCCCAGCACCCGAGGGTTGCCGAACACCTGCGCGCCGACCTGCGCGTCGAGCGTGGTTTCCTCCACGTCGTTCACGCGGGTCACCAGCATGCCGGCCGCGGCGCTGGTGATGAGCGCCGGGAACTGGCTCGCGAGCCCGTCGCCGATGGTGAGGACCGTGTAGTTGGCGAGCGCCGTGCTCAGGTCCAGCCCATTCATCACCACACCGATGATGATGCCGCCGAGGATGTTGATGACGGTGATGAGGATCGCGGCGATCGCATCGCCCTTGATGAACTTGCTGGCACCATCCATGGCGCCGTAGAAGTCTGCCTCCTTGGCCACTTCCGCACGCCGCCGCTTGGCCGCCTTCTCGTCGATCATCCCGGCGTTGAGCTCGGCGTCGATGGCCATCTGCTTGCCGGGCATCGCGTCGAGGGTGAACCGTGCGGCCACCTCCGCCACACGCCCGGCACCCTTGGTGACGACCATGAAGTTGATGACGACCAGGATGGAAAAGATGATGAAACCGACAACGTAATTGCCGCCCACCATGAAGTTGCCGACCGCCTCGATGACGTGGCCGGCCGCCGCCGGCCCTTCAGCGCCATGCGTGAGGATGAGTCGGGTGCTGGCGACGCCCAGGGAGAGTCGGAACAGCGTGGTGACGAGCAGAACGGTGGGAAAGACCGAAAAATCGACCGGCTTCCGGGTGTAAATGGCGACCAGGAACACGAGTAGAGAGACCGTGATGCTGACCGCGAGGAGCAGATCGAGCAGCAGCGGCGGCAGCGGGACCATCATGATGGCCACGACGCCGAAAACGCCGAACGCCAGCACGGCGTCCGAATTGCGACGCAGCAGGCCGATCGCGGTGTTGGGCGGAGGCGCCCGGAGGCGGGCGGAAGCTGCGACGGTTGCCATCGGTGACCCCATCGGTCAGACCCGCCGAATGTTTAGCCCCTCTCCATCACAAATCGCGAATGGGCGCGGGACGCCTTCCTGCGAGCGCCAGGAGTAGACAGAAAAGAACCCCTTCGGCCATGGTCTTTGACTCGCGGCACCAGGGCCGCAACCCCTCCGGGAGCCACGCCTGCACGCCCCGCAGCCAGGGAAGCGGCCACGCCAGGAAGAACCAGGCGCACCCCAGCACGGCCCAAAGCGCCACCACCCTGCCCCGCTCCCCCCGAGCCCAGCGCAGTTTGCCTGCTTCCGCCACCAATCCGGCGGCCGAACCCACGGCGACGACCAGGAATACGAGGTGGTGTTCGTAAGTGTAGACGGGCGTGGCCACCATCAGGACGGTCAGGGCGCCCAGAATCGCCGCCGGATGTTCCGCCCGCCGGGCCCGCCACCCCCACAAGGCCAAACAGAGCAAGAGGGTAGCCGTAGACGCTCCCTGGGCCGCCTCGGAGAGGAAGGCACCCGGGCCGGGGAACAGGCGATGGTACAGATCCGGGATGGAGTGGTTGGCCTCCAGGGAGATGGGCACCTTCAACCCGTGGTAATCCCCCTTGGAAAAGCCAGGCAGGATCTCGAGGTAGAAGCGCCTCGTGGCGTCCCAACCCACCCACGGCAGCGCCGCGACGCTGAGCAAGACCGCCGTGCTCGACGCCGCCAGCACGCTTCGCCAGTTTCCACGGATCAGCCACCAGCCCAGGAACAACGCCGGGGACATCTTGAGCATGGCGGCGAGCCCGACCAGGGTGCCCCCCACCCAAGGCCGGCGGTCCGCAAGGGCCAAGCCGACAAGCGCCGGCACTAGCGCGAGCAGGTTGGCCTGGCCCATCCAGGCATTGTCCGGGATGGGGGACCATGTCCACAGGAGGAGCGCGGCGGCCCATGTCGGCACCCGGAACGCAGCGATCCCGACTGCGAGGCTGAGCAGGAGCAGCGCCTCATTCACGAAGAACCAAAGCTTATAGGCTGCTTGTAACGAAACGGGGCCGACCCAGGCCACGCTGAACAAAAACGGGGGCGGGTAGAAGAAGGGGTGGACCGACCTGCGGGTGTGGTCCGCCACTGCGGCGGCAGAAAGGGCCGGGGTGTCGTAGGGATCCCCCCCTTCCAAGGCCACTTGTGCGGCGTAATAGTAGCTGGCGAAATCGCGGCCGCCGCCGCCCGCAGACACCTTTTCCCACGCCGGGCGGGCCTGAAAGATCGCGTGCCCCAGAAGGCCCAGCACGACAAACAGGAGGGGGAGGAAGCGCCGCACGGAGCAATGTCACCCGCTCGGGAGCGGAGTACGAGGGGCAGATGGACAAGCACGGTGCCGCCGCGCTGGGATGGGGCCTCGCCGCCGCCCTGGGATGCGCTCCGCACGACCCCGACCTGCGGCCATCGCCGGTTCACACGCCGCAACGCACCGCCGTTTCCTTGCCGGAAACCGGTGCCGTCCGCGAGTTGTTCACCACCGAGCCCTTCCGGGACAGGTTGCCGCAGGCCCCCGCCGACCTCGTGATCCACTACGGTGGCGAGTCCCACGGTTCGCTCGAAACGTGCGGGTGCCCGACCCGACCGCGGGGCTCGTTGGCCCGGTTCGCCGGCTACGCCACCGCGGCCGACATCGCGCTCCCCACCCCCTCGATCCGCGTAAACACAGGCTACTTCCTCACCGAGGGGGTGGACTACGCGGGACAGCTCATCGGCGATGCCGCCGTGAAGAACCAGTGGATGGCCCGGGGGGCCGCGGCAGCCCGCTTCGACGCCCTCAACGTCTCTGCCCACGATATCGCCGGATTCGCAGCCTCTCCCCCCGAAGGTTCGCTCCCGTGGGTGAGCGCCAACGTGTCCGGTCCCGGCGTGGCCAAGTGGGTCATCGTGGAACGGGGTGGGCACACCATCGGCATCACCGGGATCACCGGACCGGCGGCTTCGATGGCAGACACCTCGGCATGGCCGATCGCCCCCCCTGCCGCCGCGATCCCTACGCTGCGGGGTCTGGCGCAGCGGGTGGACCTGGTCGTTCTTTTGGCCTGGAACGCCAATGACGCCGTGCGGTCGCTCGTCGCGGCGGTCCCCGGCGTGGATGTGGTTCTCGACGCCGGCCTGTACGCCGATGCGCTGCCTCCCGTGCTCAAGAACGGCACGCTGTGGACCTTCTCGGAGTACCAGCTCGTCCGTGCGGGGGAGCTGCGCCTGCGGGTCGAGAGCGGCACGGTGGTGGCGGCCCTGGACCGGCACATCGACCTTGATGACGCCGTTCCCGACGACCCAAGCGTGGGCGCGGTCGCCGCGGATGCGCTCATCGACATCGACCAGACCCAGCGCAAGCTGTTTTCCGAATAGGAGCACGTGCTTCACGTTTCATGCGGATGGTCCCGATGTTCCTCTCTCGTCGCACGGTCGCGATTTTCGTGAGCGTGGGCGTTCATCTTGGACTTGTCGTGCTGCAGGCCGTCTCGCTCCAGGATCTGTTCAGCGGAGGGGGCGAGGATGCGGTGAACGAGGAGGAAGAGGGCCCCGCCGACCGCTCCGCAGAAGGAGACGAGCTTGACGTAGGCCCCTCCAACACCAAGCTCGTGTCCATCGGGATCGTCGTGGACACGCCCGCCCCGCCCAGCGTGGTCGTCGTGGCGGCGGTGAGCCCGCCCGTTCCGAAGGTGAAGGTCGCACCGCCCCGGCCTCCCGAACCCGTGCCGGCCGCGCCCGAGACCGTTCCCACCGAAGAGACCGCGCCCACCCCCGAGGTCGAGGCACCCGCCGCGCAAACAGAGGTCGCGGCCGCACCGGACCTGCCCCCCGAGCCCATCGTGGCGGTGGCGGCGCCCGCCAAACCGCACGCGCAAGGCAAAGGTGCGCAGCCCCGAATTGGCCGGAAACCCACGCCAAGCGGAAAGAAGCACGAGGCCTGCGTCGTAAACGCAGACGATGGCATCGAGGAACTGTCGCCGTTCAGTTGGTCCGTGAAGCGCGACGTGGTGGACTACTACGCCACCCACATCCGGGAGCTGATGAAGCTGGGTTCGGTGCGCGCCCACCGCGAACCCGACGGCAAGCTGCGCGGCTTTCGGGTGGGCCTGTCCAAATGCAGCCTGTTGCGGGAGGGCGGCCTGCGGTCGGGGGACGTGGTTCGCGACGTGAACGGCGTGGAGGTACACGACATTTTCGGGGCGATTGGCGCCTACTTTAGGCTACGGAAGCAGGAACACTTCGAGTTGAACGTGGTGCGGCGCGGGAAGGAGATGGTGCTTCAGTATGACTTGATTTGAGGGGTGGGCCCTACGCCCCAATCACCATCACCCGCTTGCCGCCGGCTTCCGCCTCGCGCTGCCAGAGACGCTCCTCCCAGCTACGGTCCGGCCGCACGTCGAACACCACCAACCAACCCTGGTGCAAACCGACCGTGTCGAGGTAGCGCCCAAGTTGGGCTACCCACGCGCTCGATGATCGTCTTGAGCGCGTCCCGCGTGCGCACGCGCTTGATCTCGACGGCGAAGCGGTAGGAACCGTACACGATCAACAGGTCCAGCGCACTCCGTACGCATTCAGCGTACGGATGAACTCGAGCACGTCGGCCGTGAATGCACCGGCGTTCAGTTCTGCCGCTCGCTGGCGCGCGGGTCGGGCCCGTACACTCGGCTGACCCCTACTTCCCCCCCAAAAACGGGTACCGCCAATCCGTCGGCGGCGAGAACGTCTCTTTGATCGAGCGGGGCGACACCCATCGGCTCAAGTTCGCCGGGGCTCCGGCCTTGTCGTTCGTGCCGCTGGCCCTCCCCCCCCCGAACGGTTGCTGCCCGACGACTGCACCTGTGGGCTTGTCGTTGATGTACACGTTTCCCGCCGCGTGCCGGAGTACGACCAGCGCCCGTTCCACCGCCGAGCGGTCGTCCGCGAAAACGGCGCCGGTGAGCGCGTATTCCGAGGTCGAGTCCACCAATCGAAGCGTGGCTTCCCAATCGGCATCTTCGTACACAAAGGCACCGATGATCGGTCCGAACAGCTCGGTGGACATCAGCGGGTGAAGCGGGTCGTCGACCCGCACCAGCGTGGGCTGCACGAACCAACCCCGCGAATCGTCGGCGTGGCCCCCGGTCACCACCTCGGTCTCGGCGCGCAGCCGTTCCAGCCAGGAGGCATGCTTGCGAAACGCCCGCTGGTCGATGACCGCCCCCGTGAAGTTTGAAAGGTCGCGCACATCGCCTTGCTTCATCTCAGCCGCCATCGCCGCACATTCCTCGCGCACCTTGCCCCACAGCGATCGAGGAACGTACACGCGGCTGGCCGCGGAACACTTCTGACCCTGGTACTCGAATGCGCCGCGTACGATGGCGACCGCAAGCTCCCGCGCGTTCGCGCTCGGGTGAGCGACGATGAAGTCCTTCCCGCCGGTTTCCCCGACGATGCGGGGATAGCATCGGTAGTTGGCGATGTTGGCGCCGATGTCCCGCCACATGGACTGAAACACGGGCGTGCTGCCGGTGAAATGCACGCCGCCCAGCTCGGGCCGGGCGAGCACGCGGGGCCCGATGTCGGGGCCATCCCCGTGGACGAGGTTCACGACGCCCGGCGGCAGGCCGCAGCGCTCGATCATCTCGTAGAGCATCCAGCATGCGAGCACCGATGTGGTGGCCGACTTCCAGATGGTGGTGTTGCCCATGAGCGCGGGGGCTGTCCAGAGATTCAGGGCAATACTGGTGAAGTTGAACGGGGCCACGGCGAAGACGAACCCATCGAGTGGGCGAAGGTCGGTGCGGTTCCAGGTGCCGGGCGTGTGCGCCGGGGGCTGATCCGCGAGCATTTGCCGATAGTAAGCCACGTTGAACCGCCAGAAGTCGATGAGCTCGCAGGCGGCATCGATCTCGGCCTGGTGTACGGTTTTGCCCTGACCGAGCATGGTCGCGGCGTTCACGCGGTCGCGCCACGGACCGGTGAGCTGGTCGGCAGCGCGGAGAAAGACCGCGGCACGCGACTCCCACGGCAAGCCCGCCCACTCGTGCCGTGCGGCCTCAGTGGCCAACGCTGCCGCCGCCACTTCCTCCGGCCCGCCGAGGTGGACGCGCGCCAGGACATGCCCGTGGTCGCAAGGCATCCGCACCTCGCGCACTCGACCCGTGAACACCCGTTTCCCACCGATCACACAGGGGATTTCCACGACCATGCCGGCCTGTCGAACCAGTTCCGCCTCCAACGAGCGGCGTTCGGACGAGCCCGGGGCGTAGCTGCGCACGGGCTCGTTGACGGGGGGAGGCACGTTGGCGACAGATGCGTACATGTGGCCCCTGCTATCGCCGCAGGCAACCCAGGCGCGACTACGGCCTCAGGTTCTTCGTTCCCGGCTCCGCACCCGGATTGGTCTCATCCCAACCTTCCAGGTCGTCGTCGCTTTGCATGAACCACGGTTTGTCGGCCCGTTCCGCCGCCTGGGCCGCCGCGGGGGCGGGGGTGGAAGGGGGAGCGGCGGCCGCGGTAGGGGCGGGTGGGGCCACCACCGGATCAGGCCGGGGGGGAGGCGGAGAGGAAGGTGCCGCGCCCCCGCTCACCGCACGATGGAGTGCCCGTTTGGCTAGATCACGAAGTCCCACGGGCACCCTCCGAAGTCATCAGCCTATCCAGCCTTCTCCCACCGTGTGAGCTATCTGGACAGCATGGTGTGGACTCGGCTGTTCCCGTGGCGGACCTCCCTCCCGGCACGATCAAGGCCGTCGATCGATTGCGCCGCCGTCTGGACGAGTCTCGCGGAGGGGGCTCGCGATGTGTGTCGGCTCTTGACCGCCGGGGTGCCGACATCCAGCATCCTGGCGTGGGGTGCGGTTTAGGAAGCCGACCGGGCGGAATCGGGCCTGGGTCACGCCACGGCCCTCGCATCGGACCTCCTCGGGTGGCTCGACCGCCCGCCTCCAGGCGTATTGCTGGAGGAACACCATGTTCAAGGTGCGTGGCGCCGCCCGGATCCTCTTATCGGTCGCCGCCGCGGGGGCTTACTGGCTAAGTCCCCTCCCATGGCCACCCTTCCCTCCCCGCCCCGCGATCGGGCCAACGACTGGTCAGAAGCGGCAGTGGCCGCACGCACGGCATTTCTGGAGGAAACACGCCCTGAATGGACCGGCACCCATCTCGCCGGAGCGCCCGTCCCCCCCGACGCCGCCCGCGGAAACATCGAAGGGCTCATCGGGTACGCCCAGGTGCCGGTAGGGATCGCCGCGCCGCTCTCGCTCCATGGCGATGTGGAAGGGGACTACGTCGTGCCGTTCGCGACCACAGAAGGCACCATGGTCGCGAGCTACCAACGGGGGTTTCGCCTGTGTGCCGATGCGGGGGGCATCACCGTGCGTGTGGTGCGAGATGGCTATGCGCTCTTCCCTCTACTCGCGTTCGCTGGGGTGGATGAGGCGTTGGCGGCCGGCCGCTACGTCGATGCCCACCGGGGCCCCCTGATCGCGCTGGCCAACGCGACCACCGCTCACGGCCATGTCACCGAGCTGGGGTGGGAACTGCTGGGGCGGCGGCTCCTGCTCACGGTCCGGATGTTCACGGGGAATGCGCTGGGGGCGAACATGGTGAACCGGGCGGTGAGCGCACTGGTCCGCGGCATCCCTGGCGCCGAGCGGGTGGCCCTTCACGGCTACGACCCCGAAAAGCGGGCGAGCACCCGACATTGGCGGGGAAAGTGGGTGGTGGCGGAGGTGACCGTGCCGCGGGAGCTCGTGGTGGCAAGGCTGCGGACCACGCCGGAAGCGCTGGCGGAGCTTTGGACCGACTACCACCTCGCCTACGCCCGCATGGGCACCGCCAACCATGCTCTCCAGGTGGCCAACGGCCTCGCCGGCATCTACGTGGCCACAGGGCAGGATGCCGCCTATGCCGCCGAAAGCTGTGCTTCGACCTTGTCGCTGGAGTGTCGGGACGGGGACCTGTACGCCTCCCTTGACCTGCCCTCGCTGCACGCGGCCACGGTGGGCGGGGGCACCCGAAAGGGAACCGCCGCAGAGTGTCAGGCGTTGATCGGGGCACACAGCGCCCGCGAGCTGGCCTGTGTCATGGCGGGCGCGCTGCTCGCCGGTGAGGTGAACCTCGCCGCGAGCTTCCTCGGCGACGACTTCGCAGCGGCCCACGAGCGACTCGGCCGCAATCGAGGTTGAAGTCGGCTCCGGGGTGGCAACCCCCGGGCCTTGCGGTAAGACGCTGCCCCATGCGCTCCATCCATTTCCTGCTTCCCGCCGCCCTTGCCGGCTGCTCGCTCGCCGCCACCCCCGGCGCCATCGGCAAAAAGTCAGGAAGCACACCACTTCCCCTCGATCCTGCGGCCTGTTTCGCCGAGGTGACCCGCGTGCTCGCCGACGACGACAAGGGCGGGCGTGGACTCGGCACCCCAGGGAACCTGGCCGCGGCTCGCTCCATCGCATCGTGGATGGATGGCCTGGGCCTGCTG
The DNA here is from genome assembly GCA_945867435.1 of Klebsiella pneumoniae. Taxonomy (GTDB): domain Bacteria; phylum Myxococcota_A; class UBA796; order UBA796; family SXON01; genus SXON01. The sequence goes on along the minus strand of CAMBIK010000051.1, from coordinate 9,707 downwards.
GCGCCCAAATCGGGACGCATGCAGCCCTTCACCGTGACCGTGGGGGTGGCACTGGGAACGGGCAACGAGCTGGTCGGGCACGCGCTTTCGGCGGACTGGACACCGCTTGGCTTCTCAAGCTCCGGCGGTGGCCGACGCGTGGTTGGCAAAGGTGGGGGCCACCCTCGCCGACGCCCGCGCCGCGATCGATGGCAGCTACAAACCGGCGTCTCGTGCGCTCCCCGGGGCCCTCGCGACCGGAAAGGTCGACCTCCAGCGGGTTCACGCCGAAACCCAGAACGTGATCGGCGTCGTACCGGGAAGCGGAACGCTGGCCAAGGAGCTCGTGGTGCTTGGCGCGCACTACGATCACTTGGGAATGGGCGGCTCGGGGAGCATGCGCCCCGATGTGACCGAGATCCACAACGGCGCCGACGACAACGCATCGGGAGTGGCTGGCGTGCTGTGCGCGAGCCGCTCGCTGCTAGCCGCGCCTGAAGAAGCCGAGCGCCGAAGTGTCGTGGTCGTGGCCTTCTCGGCTGAGGAGATCGGGCTCGGCGGGAGCGCCTGGTATGTGCAGAATCCGGCGGTCGGTGCCATCGCAGACGTGGCGGCGATGGTCAACCTCGACATGGTGGGGCGCCTGCGCGAAGGCAAGCTGGCGGTGCTCGGGAGCGACAGCTCTCCCGGGTGGGCCGAGATCCTCGGGGTGGCGCAGGCGGCGGTCCCAACGCTCACCGTCCAGAGCGGCGGGGATGGGTACGGCCCGAGCGATCACTCGAGCTTCTACGGGGCGGGGGTTCCCGTGACCCACCTGTTCACCGGGGCCCACGAGCAGTACCACACGCCCGAAGACGACGCAGACTTGCTCAACAACGAAGGCGGCGCCCAAGTGATCGCGCTGACCGCTGCGCTAGTCGCGGGGACCGCTCACGGACCGCGATTGCCCTACGCCCGCACCACCGCGAGCGCCCCGACCACCGGAGACAGCCGGGGCTATGGCGCCTGGTTCGGCTCCGTGCCCGACTACACGGCCATGGAAGGTGCGACCGGAGGCGTGAAGATCTCGGATGTCCGGCCGGGCAGTCCCGCTGAACGCGCGGGCGTCCAGAAGGGCGACTTGCTCGTGGGCATGGCCGGCGTCCACGTGCAGAACCTCTACGACATGACCTACGTCCTCGGGGAGAACAAGCCGGGCGAGACCATTGAGGTGGTCGTTCAACGGGACGGAGTCGAAGTGCGGCTCAAGGCAACGCTGGCGCAACGGCCGAGCGGTCCCGCCAAGGGCCACCCCACCGAGACGCCTCACGCCAGCTTTACCGCAGGCAACGAGCCGGCGGCAGCAGGAACGGCCTGGAGTCCGCGCGCCGGGAAGGCTGTGCCCGAGCTGCTCCGTGCCGACGAGCCCCACCTCACCGACTTGCGCCGACTCACGTTCGGTGGCGAAAACGCGGAGGCCTACTGGGGTCCCGACGGCCGCACCGTCAGCTTCCAGCGCACGCCGGCCGGCGGCGGTTGCGATGCGCAATACCTCTACGACCTCGATACTGGCGACGTGACCCTGGCCTCGTCAGGGAAGGGAAGGACCACCTGTGGATACCTGGACTACCCGGCCGGCGGGAGTTTGATTTACGCCACGACAGAGGCCAGCTCGCCAACCTGCCCCCCGAAGCCCGACCACAGCAAGGGCTATGTCTGGGCGATCTACGACGACTACGACATCGTGCGGGATGACCTGCGCGGCGGGGTCACGACGATCCTCGGCTCTCCCGCCTACGACGCCGAGGCCACTGAGTGCTCCAAGGGCGGGCGCATCCTGTTCACGAGCACGCGCAACGGGGACCTCGACCTCTTCGGCGCTGGGCCCGACGGCAGCAACGTACGGCAGATCACGAATACTCCCGGTTACGACGGAGGTGCGTTCTTCACCGCGGATTGCAAGCGGATCGTGTGGCGCGCATCCCGGCCGGCAGGCGACGCGCTCGTCGAGTATCAGCAGCTTCTCCGCGAGGGCCTCGTGCGCCCGAGCGAGCTGGAGCTCTTCGTCATGGACGCGGATGGCGGCAAGGTGAAGCAGCTGACCCAGCACGGCGTTGCCAGCTTCGCTCCCTACCCCACGCCCGATGGCAAAGGCGTGATCTACTCCAGCAACGTCGGCGGAAATCCACGCGAGTTCGACATCTGGACGGTCAGCTTCGCTGGGAAATCCGAGCGGCTCACCGCAGCGCCGGGCTTCGACGGTTTCCCGATGTTCTCGCCCGATGGGAAGTGGCTACTCTTTTCGAGCAACCGGGCGAACGCCGAAGGCCAACGAGACACGGATCTCTATGTGGCGCGGTGGGTGCGGTAGGGGGGGCCACCCGGTGGAGCGATCACGCCCCGCTCTCGGCAGACCGCGCTCGCTGTGCGCGGCGGAGAAATTCATCGATCGTCGCGGCGTCGAGCAGAGACATGAGGAACCGTAGCGCGCGATACCCGGCGATGCACGCCCGACAAAGGGACGGGAGCGCGAAGTATCGCCCCCCACCCCTCCCCCCCGACTGGTTAGCCCCCGCGGATGGCCTTCGACCCCGACGCCCCTGCCGCTACGGGAGCCCTGTTCGGGCTGCCGTTCACCCCGGAAACGGCTCGGATCGTCGCGCAAGCCGTGCCGTGGCAGGCCACCACCAGCTTCCGGCGGGGAACGCGTGACGGGCCGGCAGCGCTCGTGGAAGCCTCCTTACAGGTGGATCTGTACGACCTCGAGTACGGGGACTTCTGGCGAGCCGGCCTCGCGCTCCTCCCCGAAGACCCGCGCTTCCGGGCCTGGGATGCCGAAGCCGAGCCCTACGCCCTGGCGGTGATCGACAGCCTCGGGCACGACCCCGAAGCCGCGGCTCGTGTGAATGTCCTTTCCGAAGCGGTGAATGAGGCCGTGTACGAGGCTGCAAAGCGCGTCCTGGCCACGGGTCGGATTCCGGCGCTGATCGGGGGCGACCACTCCACCCCATTCGGTGCGATCCGAGCGGTTGCCGAGCATTTTCCGGGCGTAGGCGTGCTGCACTTCGACGCACATGCCGACCTGCGAGTGGCCTACGAGGGCTTCACCTGGAGCCACGCCAGCATCCTGTACAACGTGCTTCGAGCCATCCCCGAGGTGGCCACCGTGACCCAAGTGGGAATCCGCGATGTCGGCAGCGCCGAAGTGGCGCTCATCCGCGCGGAGCCGCGGCTGCGCACGTTCTTCGATCCCGACATCGCCCGCCGGCTCGCGGAGGGTGAGCCGTGGGCTCGCGTGGTGGAAGACATAGTGGAATCTCTTCCCCCCCTCGTCTATGTGACCTTCGACGTGGATGGTTTGGAGCCGACCCTTTGCCCCAACACCGGCACTCCGGTGCCAGGCGGGCTGGACTGGCGGCAGGTGCAGGGGCTGCTTTCCACGCTCAGTGCCCGGCGGCAGATCGTGGGCTTCGACGTAAACGAGATCGGCAACGACCCCTGGGATGGCAACGTGGCCGCGCGACTCTTCTACAAGCTGTGCGGGGCCACCCTACGCAGTCAGCCGGCCGACCAGAAATAGCCTTCGCTGCCGCCGACTTCGGGCCAAAGGGTAGTGCCCTCGCCGGCCACCTCTTCGTTCTCCCGCAGCGCCAGAGAGCAGGTGGCGTACACTACCCGGCCCCCGACAGCGCGGGCCCTGTCCAGCAGCGAGCGTTGGAGATCGACCGGAAAGCGCAGCTTCCAGCGGTTCTCCGGGTGGCGCCGAAGCACGCCGGTCCCGCTGCATGGCGCATCTACCAGCACCACATCGTAGGTCCCGGTCGGCTCGGCAATCGTGATGGGCAGGCCGGCCCGGTGCGCCCGCTGCGAAAGCTCCCGCAGCGCGGCGGGGCGCACATCCCACGCGGTGACCCGCGCCCCCAGGGCAGCGAGCGAAAGGGCTTTGCCGCCGGCCCCCGCGCACAGGTCGAGCACGGTGCCGCCCTGCCCCGGAAACGTGGCCTCCACGATGCGCTGACTCCCGAGATCCTGGACTTCGATCCGGCCCTCACGAAAGGCATCGAAGGTGTGGATGTTGGCACGAGCATCCAACCGAATCGCCGCGCCCAGGCGGGTGTGCGCGACCGGGATTTCCACCGGATCGCGCAGGGCGCGCAGCCACACCGGCGCCCGGCCCGCCAGCGTTCTGGCCAGGGCAACGGCGGCCTCGGCGCCGAGGCGCTGCCACCACTCGGCGGCGAGGTCGCCGGGCAGCGAAGTGGCGATCGCGTAGGCGTCAGGCGGATCGTCGAGCTCCGGCACCCCATCTTCGGCCAGGCGAAGCCAGGCGCGCAGGGGGTCGGCATCGATCCGCGCGAGGGCGCGCTCATGGCGGATGAGTCCCACGAGCAGGTCGCCCGCCACGGGGCGCTCCTTGCTCCCGAGGCTCCGCTCCGAACGAAGCGCCGCCGACAACGTGGGGCCCGCCATGCGCGGTTCGCGGCGCATATCGGCCCACACCCTTTCCACCACGCGGAGAATTCGCGGCGACGGGACCGGCGGAGCGGGCAACGCACAGGACCAGACGGTCATCCGCGAGCGGCTATCCGCGCGTTATCCGGCCCGCGATGAAAGATGCATTCCTCGTGTCGGCGCTGTCGATCGTCCCCAAGAACGCCGTCTCGGGATGGATGGGCGTGTTCGCAAGGATGCGGCTACCCGGCCCCCTGCTCCGGCTGGTCTTGCGGTGGTACGTTTGGAAGTACAACGTGGACCTTTCGGAAGCGGCGCAACCCCTCGAAAGCTACGGATCCTTCGTCGATTTCTTCACGCGGGCGCTCAAGGATGGCCTTCGACCGATCGATCCCGACCCCGCCGCCGTCACCAGCCCCGCCGATGGCTTGATCTACGCGTGCGGCACCATCGTAGACGACCGGATTCCCCAGAGCGAGAAGCAGCACTTCTCCGCCACAGAGCTCCTCGCGGGGCGTGGCGGCTACGAAGGCGGTAGCTACGCCGTGATCTACCTGTCGCCCCGCGACTACCATCGCGTACACACCGCGAAAGCGGGGAGCGTCACCGGCTACCAATACGCTCCTGGCGCGCTGTGGCCTGTGTTTCCGGGCGCCACGCGTCGTATTCCCTTTCTGTTTTCGCGTAACGAGCGAATCTCGGTGACCGTCGAAACCGACGCCGGTCCGATGGCGCTGGTGATGGTCGGTGCCTTCGGCGTAGGGCGGATGCGCGTGGTTTTCGACCCGATCGTGTCCAACGCTGGCGGCCGCGAGGTGATCGAACGCGAGGTCTCGCCCCCGGTGCAACTTGCGGCGGGGCAGGAGATCGGCCGCTTCGAAATGGGCTCGACGGTGGTGTTGCTGTTCCCCCCGGGCGGAATCCGGTGGACAGTCTCCCCAGGCCAGAAGGTCTGCGTCGGGGAGCGAATCGGGCTGACCAACGCCCGAGGAAACGCCACGGTTTGACAGGCTCCCCCCGTTGGTTAGGCGCACGGCATGTTCTTCCCCGCCACGCCCGACTCGCCCCCGATGTTCAAGAACAAGTTCATCGATGGGTTTTCGCGCGTTCCGTGGCAAGCCGTTCCGGTGGTGTGGGTCCCCGTGGTCGTCGGCTCTTTCGCCTACGGCCTCGTTAGCGCCGGCATCCCGGTGCTCGGATCCATCGCCGCCGCTGCGGCAGGGCTCTTCGTATGGACCTTCGCGGAATACTGGCTTCATCGCACCTTGTTCCATTGGGTGCCGGATACGTCCTGGGGTCCGCGCTTCCACTTTTTCCTCCACGGCGTACACCACGAGTACATCAACGATCGTTTTCGTCTGGTGATGCCGCCCGCCGCGGCCGCGGTCCTGGCCGCGATGTTTTATGGGCTGTTCTGGTTGGTGCTGCAAGGGTGGGTCTGGCCGTTTATGTCCGGGATGATCGCCGGGTACATCGCCTACGACATGACCCACTACTATGTGCATCACGGCGCGGTCTCGGGTCCATGGTTCAAGCGGTTGCGCGCCAACCACATGAACCACCATCACAACAAGGTGGAACGCAAGTTCGGGGTCAGCACCACCCTGTGGGACCACGTTTTTCGCACCTATTGAACGCTTGAGGTGGGCCCGATGCTGCTCCTTTTGACAGCCGCACTGGCGAAAGAAGTGCTGGCCCCGCCGCCGATCCGCGTGGAAACGGCTGCAGACGGACTGGCCTTTTCCCGACCTGGCGACGAGGCCGAAGGGGGCGATTCCACCCCCCCAGACAGCGACAGCGAATCGGCCTACAAGGCGTGGTGGCGCGTCGTGGAGGCGCGCAAGGACCGGCGAGCCGACCTTGCCGAGGCCGACACCCTTCTCGGGAATTACGCTCCGGTGGTGGCCGATTGTGCGATGAAGGCGGGGTCATCGCTCGGCGCCGTGGCCAGCGCCCGCCTGACGCTCTCGGTCGCGGGCATCGTGCAGGTCGGCACCCCGCAGGGAGATGCCGGTTTGGGGGACTGCCTGCGCTCGGTGCTTCACAGGCGGCAGGTGGGCGCCGTGCTGCATCCAGGAAAGAACCTGGAACCGACCTACACGTTCACGTTGGTCGCGGCCCCCACGGCCGTTGCCGAGGGCGTCGATATCGAAGCCTCCTTTGGCGGGGTGGGCTTCGGCGCCGCATCCACGGCCCTCATCGAAGCGCACCTGTCCTCGTCGTTCCGAAACACCGCGCACTACACGCGGTCCATCGACGACAATGTGCGGTTCATGGGCGTGCCGTGCGCCACCGCCTACAGCTTTGATGCCGACGAAGGGCTGTACGGCGCCGAGGTGCGCGTAGACGGGGACTCCGACAGCTTCCGGCTGCGCGAAGCCATGAAGTCCCGTTTCGGGGCGGGGAAGTGGGATGGAGAGGTGAAGGGCTGGTACTGGCGGGGCGCGCGCTTCGTCTACGTGACCCAACGGGTGCCCGATACCGCCTACGAGGTGCTGCGGATCGTAGACATGGACCGGGCCCGGCGGGCGCAGCTCGCGGTCGGCTTTCCCGGTGATCCCGACACGGTCGGGCCCGCCTCGATGAAGGGGTTGCCGCGAGTTCTGCGCGCGGCGGAAGCGAACTAAGCGTACGGTGCTGACCATGCGCGCCCCCGCCAGCACCCTACGAGCCCTGACGCATCCGCTGGTGTGGGCTGCGGCCGGGCTGGTGCTGCTGAACGACTTCGGGCTGCGGGCCATCGCCCCCGGATGGTGGTCAGGCAAGCTGTCGGATGTCGGATGGCTGGTGCTGGCGCCGGTGCTCGCGGCGGCTGTCCTGGGCGGTTTCGGAGTCGCGGAGCGTTGGGCGCGGGCCCTCGCCCTCGCGGCCGCCGCCGGGGTGTACACCACCCTTCAACTCTGGCCACCGCTGGGCGCGTGGTTCTCGCCTGCGCATGTGGCGGACGCGCAGGACCTGATCGCGTTGCCCGCGCTGCTTGCCGCGTGGTGGGTGTGGCGCACACCCGGCATCGCATGGCAGGTGCCGCCGGCCGTGGGGGGCGCATTCGTCGTTGGCACATTGGTGGCGGATGAATGGATATCGCCGCACGAAGCCACATGGCCCTGCGCCGCGACGCCGACCTGGGACGCCGCCACGCCGTTGCGCGTGTCCGTAAACGATCTTCAGGCCCCCGTGGGCGGGGATGCGTTCCTGCGGGGGCTTTCCCTGGTGGACGAGGCGGGAAACGCCGTGCCGCTGGTCGTCGCGGATGACGGTGGAGGGGAAGCGATCGTGTGCGCACGCGACGGACTCGTCGCCAAAACCGCGTACACCTGGACCGTCGGCCCGTGGGACGAACCGGCCAGCAACGAGGTGGAGTTCAGCCACGCCGCGTTCCCCACGGTGCAGTTTGTGACCGGCGAAACGAACGGCGAGCCCGCCCCTACCGCAGCCGCCTGTGAGGATCTCGACCGCACCCACCCGTTGGTCACCGACCTCGACCAAGCGTGCGATCCCGGAGCCATGGTCGAGGATGGCTTGGGCGACAGCGGCGACTCGGGGGCGTCGTGATCCTCGCGTGCGCGTGGGCGTTGGCGGCTGATCCCCTCCCGCTCCCGACCGAACGACCCCCGCCGCGCGTCTCCGCCAACCCCCGCCTCCCCTTCGCCGGCTTCCGCACGCAGATGCCCTCGGGACCCGAATCGGTGAGCAGCCGCCTCGCCTGGGTCACCGACTTCGATGGATCGACGATCGGAGAGCTCACGCTGCGCGGCCAGGCGGCGTGGAATTGGTTTGGGCTTTCGGCCGAAGTGGCGATGGCGGCAGCGGCGAGCGACCAGTGGGGAGCAGCCGGGCTCGGCAACACCCGCATCGACGCCGCGGTGCTGGTCGGCCCTCAGCGAGCCACCCACGCGATCGGACTGCAGATCACCGTTCCCACGGGCAACTGGCCGCGTTCCGACGGCCCGGTGACCTTCTGGGGCACGGTCCCGGATGCCACCACGCCCACAACCGCCGTCTCCGTGGCCTGGACCGCCACGACCAAGCGCGTGGGGTGGCACCTCCATGCCGGGCTCCGGGGTTCCTCCTTCGGGGGGCTGGGGGCTACGGCGCACCTGATCGACGTGGCCGCCAGCCTTGCGACCGTGCAGCCCATCGCCTCCCGCTGGTTCATCGTCGGAGAGGTCGAACTGACCAACAGCCAGAGCTGGCTCCACCTGCGCGCGCTGGCCCGCCATGAACTCCGGCCCGGCTGGACCGTAGACGCCGGCCTGGCCGCGCCGATGCCCGTCGTTTTGGTCGACCCCACCCTCCAGGTCGTCGGCCAGATCCAACGCTCTTTTTGAAGGTGCTGGCCCTGCGCCCGCGACTCGCTTAGCGATCGCCCATGGCGGATTGGCCCGAATTCGAGAGCGAGCGTCTCGCGGGCATGTTGCTGCGGGTGGACCTCCAGGAGCAGCGCTACTTGGCGGCGGGTGAACACGCGAACGTCGTGAATCACCTGTTGCGGTCGGCCTCCGCGGCGTGCCTCTCTGACCGCGAGGAGGAAGGCGTAGCCCTGATCGAGCGCGCGGCGGGGCGCACCGTCGAATGGGTGCGCGCGGCGCGGGAAGGCAAGGCCCGACCCTCGTCGTTCGCAGAGCTCGCGTTCACTCGAGGTTGGCTGGCGATCTGCGTGTGCCCGCCCCCAGGGGCGGAGCAAGCCGCAATAAACTGTCTCGCCATGACCGCTTGGCGGCCCGCAGGGCAGGTTCACAACGCCCGCATCGTCGCCGCCGCCTATTTGGGCGATTGGGCCACGGTCGATGCAGCCGGCAAGCTCTGCGAACTCTCCGATGCTGGCCTCGGGGTTCCCCTCAAGCGATTCCTGATCGCGCTGGTCGCGCACGACGAGCCGGGGATGCGAACCTCCATCCTGACCTGGCTGCAGGAAAAGATGGATGCCACCATGACCCACGAGTGGGGTGCCTACAACGAAGTGCCCATCGAGGTGAACGGGGCCCTCGCGCTGGCCGACCGCGCCGGGCGCACGGTTCCGGTGGCCAGCAACCGGGTCCTCACTCGGTTCCGCGCTGGCTAACCCCACCGAACGCGGTAGGGGGCGCGCCCCACCCCGAGGTCCCATGTCCATGACCCTGGCGCTCCTCGCCCCAGCCTTCGCGATCACGCTCGACGAGGCCTGGATCGCAGCGGATCGCGCCTCGGCCCAGGCGGGGATGATCGAGGAAACCCTAAACGTGGCGCGCACGGTGCCGGGGGTGGCCTGGTCGCTGGTCACGCCCAAGCTCGTCCTGAAAGGCAACTGGACCCGCAAC
>CAMBIK010000050.1 GCA_945867435.1 Klebsiella pneumoniae | reverse complement strand
TGGGACCAGCCGACCCCCACGTCAATGTGGTGACCTTGCGCGAGGTGGCCGAGCTCATAGCGGAAGTCGGTCACGAATTGAATAGGATCCAGAATAGCAAACGGAGTACCCGCCAGGAAACCGATCCCCATGGCACCCCACGCGAGCGCGGCCAGCTTCCATCGGTGCCCCGGAGCTGTCGCTGCGGCTGCGGTGAGGGGGATGATCAAGAGGGCAGCATTGTATTTGGTGCTGGTCGCCAACCCCGCCACGAGGCCTGCCCACACCGCCACCTTCACGCTCCCCCCCCGCTGAAGCCCACATGCCAGCAGCACTGCCGCCGTGATCAGGGTGACCATGGTGGTGTCGGTCACGCCGAAGTGGCTGTCACGCACATGCAGGAAGCTCACGGCGAGAAAGAACGCCCCCCACAGCTTCCCCGGCGCCCACCGCAGGAGCGCCACGCCCGCCGTGCCCAACACCACGCTCCAGAGGCGCATCAAGAGTCGAAACTCCGGTTCCGCCGCAAAGAAGGACCGGAGAAAATCCTCCTGTCCGGCGAACCGCCCGAGCACGCGTCCGATGGCGAAGTCGGCCCCGAACAGGCCAAACACGATGTACTTGAACAGGCTTGGGTAGTTGAAGCTGTGGGGATTCAGGTCGCCCCGACCGAACTTCATGGCCTGGTAGGCGATGGTCTGCTCGTCGGGACGCGCCTCGGCCAGGGGCAGCCCAAAATCCACGCCCGCGATGCGCAAGCCGAACGCCAGCCCCACGATGGCCAGAAAAGGCAGGAAGGACCACTTGGCCACGCGCGGAGTCACCGCGTGGCTACTGAACGGTGATGCCCTTGACCAGGCTCCCCTTCACGTCGTCGCGCAGGGCCTGCTGAAGCTTGGTGTACATGCCGGCATCCTCCTCCTGGTCCCCCCCGCCTGCGGCCGGTTCGGCCTGCATCCGCTGCGTGTGCTTGAGAAGGTAGAACTCGATCTCGCTGTTGTCATCCAGGGTGAAGCGCCACTTGTTGCGAATGTCGACCGTGCCCTTGGTGCCATCCTTCAGGACTACGGTGCTGGTCGTGCGCAGCGAACACTCGTACATGAACGGATTGAAATCCGAGCTGTAGCTGCAGTCCACGTCGTCGGGCATCTTCCCTGGGACGATGGTGATCGACTTCACCTCGCTCCAGGCCGCGGACCGACCCCCCTTCGCAGTTTCAACCGCGATTTTCAGTTCTCCGTCGTCCTGGGTCCAGCCCGAGTCGCCGTGGAAGTCAGAGGCGCGTTCGACCCCCTTGACGTGTGCCGTTCGGCTGGAACCGTCGGCGCGGGTGATTGAAACGTTCAAGCTCATGTTCTTGGCATGAACATCCATCGGAGGCGGCGCGGGTTCCTCGGGCGCGGGAACGGGGTCCGTCGCGAAGGCAGACCCGGAAGCGAGGAGCAGCGAGGCAAAGATGGAGTGCATTTCGCGTACTAACCCGCGGAGGGCGCGCTTTCATTCCGTAGCCATCGCGCAAGTTCCACACAGCCTACCACCACGAGGCTCAACTGCTGCACGCGCACGGCGAGTGTAAGCGCCAGCGCCGTGGCCACGTCGAGCCCGGCGGTGGAAACGAGCAGGGAGGCGAACATCGCATCCCAGCCGACCTGGCCGCCGGGGAAGCCCACCAGCAGGATGGCACCGGCTGTGCTCGCCGCGTAGGTGAAGACTAGCCCCGCCACGCTGGGGGGGTGACCGAGCCCGTGCCCGGCAATCCAGATGCCGAGCACCACGAGCGCATGGCCGACCAACGCCCAGAATGCCGCGCGACGGTAGGGCCCCCAACCGGTTCGCCCCAGGCTGCCAAGCGCATGGGCGAAGCGCACGACCGCGGTGTGCAGGGTCGCCAACCACCGGAACCGCAGGGCCAGCGAGAGCCTGCCGAGGGTGAGATCCGCGACTGTCTCCATGCGATTGGGCATGGCGACCAGCACCGCGAGCGCGCATGCGCCGCCGCCGACGGCCACGGCGGCCACCGCCAGCCAATTTCCCCAGTCGGCCGGCAGGTCCACCCATCCCCCCGCGAGCAGCGCGATCGAAACCAGGCCGGAGATCCCAAGCCCCACGAAGCGCGCCGCGATCCCCGCTGCGAGCGCCGATTCGGTCGCCAGTCCGAAGCGACGAGCGGCGAGCTTGGCGCCCACGAACTCCCCGACAGGGCCTGGCAGCGCGTAGTTCAGCGACATGCCCACGAACAGGATCGAGGTGAGCGGCTGGAGGTCAGCGCGCACGCCTGCAGGGAAAAACGATCGCCACCGCAGGGCGAGCCCCACCATGCCGGATGTCATGATGATCCAGGCGACCGCCAAGTGCGGCGCGTCCACCTCCCGCCAGACGCGGGTCACCGCTTCGCCGTGATTGCCGAAGCCGACCCACATTGCCCCGAGCACCGTGGCCACCACGAGCAGGGCGGCAGCGACCCCCAACCCCTTTCGTGCCGCGGCGAGCAGACCGGGGTTTTCCGCCGGTCCTGAGGTCACGGCTTGGGCGTGGGGGGGGATGCACCCGCCGCGATCTCGAGATCGCTGCGTAGCACCACATGGATTTCCCCCTGTGCCGAGGCCGCAGCGAGCGCCTCTGCCTGCTCGGGGGAAACTTCGAGCGTGATGCTGGGCTTGAGGCGCCGCGGGCCGGTCTCGGCGAGCGAACCCCCGGCCGCAAGCACTCGGACCGCTTTCAGCAGGGTTTCGCTCGTTGCATTGCGCGTGACGAGGATGTCCACCCGGTTGCCCGGCATGAGCAGTCCAGACGCCGCATCTTCGGTGGTGGTGGAAACGGTCATCGCCCTTTTGCCAGGCGCGAGCAGCGCGTTCAGGCCGATCCCCGCCCCCGCTTCGGCCAGGCGCTCGGAGCGGATGGGCTCCAGCGGAAGGATGCGCTCTCGCGGCGTGCGGCCCACCAATTCCGCCGGGTCGGCGTAGGTGCCTTCTGCCGGCATCAAGCTCGGCACCGCCGCCCGAACGGCGAGGTCCGTGGCTGCGATGGGCACTCCTGCGCGCAGTTCAGCCGCAGCAACCACAACGTTCACCGTAGTCCCGTTCTGGGCCCCTTCTCCCAGCCCCGTCGAATCGGGTCGGGCGAAGGCCCAGACAAGACCGGCCGCGACCAGCGGGATCGCCACGATTCGAAGGACGAGAGGGATCTTCGGCACCTGCATCTTCATCTATCCGAACGCGGTGAGGCCAACGAGCAAGGCCACGGCCAGCAGGCCGGCGATGAGGGTGCCCTCGATGGCGGTGAGCCCTGTCATGAACCGGTGCCCTGGACGAGTCGTCCGTGCGCGTCGATCCGGGTGGACCCCTCGACAAACTGGTCGAACTCGGGTCCGAGCGCGTCTCGCCGCCACGAGCGAGTGCCGTCGGGCGCATCGATGGCGAGGAGCTCGTCGTCGGTCAGCAGGAGATCGCCTTCCATGCCTCGCGAGGCGGCGGCGATCCGGGCTGCGAGCCGCAAGGCTTCGACCCGCGGGCCGCGGCGGAGCGGGGCGGGCGGCTCCGCGCCTTCGGTCGCGCGGAGTCGCTCAAGAATTTCATCGCCATGCAACTTCCAGACGCCAGCATGCATACGCCGGTTCTCCCTCAGGGACTGGATGGAGGCCGGTCGCCGCCTGGCGATGTCGAACATGATGGCGTCTACAAGAATCTGGTGGGTAGGCTGGTCGGATTCCCTCGCGCGCCGCTCTCGCCAGGCCGCCAACGCCTGCAGCGCTGTGCGCTCGGCGTCGTCAAGTAGATGCGCGCCGGGCACCCGACGCCAGGCCCGCTCCGGGTCGGCGGGAACGAGCGCGGCCGCAGCCGCTTCCGCCTGCGCGGCCTCGAACCAGGCGAGGTTCCCGAGGGCTGTCACCCGCGCCAGAAGCGCGTGGGTGAGCTCGTGAAGGAGTTCCACATCGTCGGCCGCGTACCTGAGTTGGTCCGGTGACAGCGGGCGGCGCGACCAGTCCGAGACGGTGCACTGCTTGGTCAGGATGCGCCCCAGAACGGTCAGGGCAAGGTCCTGGAGCCGCCGCGGCCACCCCAACCCACAAAAGGCGGCCGCGAGCTGGGAGTCGACCACGCGCTTCGCTTGGAGCCCCGTGTGAAGGGCGAGCAGCGAGAGGTCGGTCGTGCCCCCGTGAATCAGCAGGGTGGCCCCGGCCAGCGCAGTCGATAGCAGGCCCAGATCCACGCCATCGAGGGGATCGATCAGCAATGAATCCCCCCGCGCCGGGCGCAACTGCAACAGCATGAGGCGTGGCGTGTAGGCCCGTTCGGGGTGGAACTCGGTGTCGAGCGCCACGGAGGGCGACGCTGCGATGGTCGGGATCCGGGCTTCCAGTTCTGCGGTGGTGCGGATGTAAACGGGCATGACGGCCGCGCGCATCATAATCCCGTGGCATGTCGATCGCGGGTCTCGTTGTCGCCATGCTTGCGTGTGGGCTCGCCTTCTTCCTCGCCTCGGCGGGGGCCGCTACGCGCGCCCGTCTCGGCAAGGGCGGTCCTGAGCTCCTGGTCTTCGCCACGGGTTCCTTGGCGATTGCCCTCTCGGTCCTTCACGTTTCCGGAGCCACCGCCGCGTGGCCCACTCCGGATGTGTGGGGGCCACCCGCGGTCCTGCTCGTGGGCTGGGTGCTGCTCCGTGCTCTGACGCGGGCGGCTGAGCAGCCCGGTCGTCTCCGCCTGGGGGCAGCGTGCGCGCTGGTCGCGGTGGGCGTTGCGCACGCTCTCGCACGGATTTGGCACCCCGAAGCATGACTCCGGACTCTCCCATCGCGCCCGTCCCGGGGCTGTTGTCCACGCGGAGTTGGTTTGAGCCCGCCGTGGTCGTCCGGGCGCTGGGCGTGGGGCCGTCGTCGCGAGTGATATCCGCCTGTGGATCCGGAGAGATCGCCTTCGCCCTTGCGGCGGAAGGTGCCAATGTGCTGGCCGTGGATGTGCGCCACGCCCAGGTGGCCTACGCCAGCCTTGCCGTGGCGGCTGCGGCGGTCCTTCCGGTGCAGAGTGTCCGGTCTTTGTTCGGCTACGGACATTTCGGGCGGAGAGTGTGGTTCTACCACTTTGTTCGCCCGCATCTCGACGAGGCGACTCGCGCGTTTTGGGACCAGCATGAAGACGCCATTCGGGGCGGGTTGGTGAACCAGGGGCATGTGGAACGCCGGATTTCCACCCTTCGCTCTCGCGTGCTCGGGTTGGCGGTGCGGCGCGATGTCGTTCGGGCTCTCGCCAACGCAAGCAGCCTCGAGGAACAACGGGAGATCTTCGAGCAGCGGTGGGTTGGGTGGCGCTGGAACACAGCGTTGAAGCTTGCCCTTTCTCCACTGGCTCTTGCAGGTATCGGCCCCCGACGAGCCCCGCCTGTGCCGTCTCGCGCCGCCAGCCCCGATCCTGGCTACGCCGGGCATGTCCATGCGCGGGTGCTGCGTATGTTTTCCCTGACGTGGATCGCCGTGCACCCAAACCTGCGATGGGCCCTGACCGGTGATTCCGGTGAAGCGGATCTGGCTCCGTTCTGGCTTCGGCCCGAAGGCAGCGCCGGGGTGCGCGGTGCTACGGCTCGCCTGTCCTTTCGCCATGCCCGCTTCTCCGACGCGCTCCTTGATCCCCCCGACGGAGGATGGTCAGCCTTCTACCTTGGAGATGTCTTGGACGACCTTGCGGACGATGCGCAGTCGGAGCTGCTGGAACGGGTGGTGGCCGCCGCCGCGCCAGGGGCCCGTGTGGTCAGTTGGCGGCTGATGCGCCCGTATGTTCGCGCCGCCCACCTCCAGCCCAGGCTCGTTCGCGATGAGGCCGCCTCTGAGTTTGCCCTGGGCGCCGAGCCGGTGCCCGCCTGGTCGGGCGTCGACGTGGAAACGGTTCGATAAACCTCTGAAGGTCGCCGGATGAGAGTGCATCCTCGCTGCGCGTCCCAAGTGCCTACTACGTCCGGACGTCCTTGCGTAGGCCGCCCCTGGCCCGCTCTGCGGGTGGGCGGGATGGGGACAGCGCCACACCCGGCGCGTTAATTACGCGCTGGGTGCCGCAGGCCGGAAACCGCAGGTTGGAGGCCCTAGGGTATCGCGCGTTAGGGGAAGGTGCGGCAAGCCCCTTCCCCCGTTCCATGATAGAAGCCCGGCCGCCCATGCGCTACGTCCCCGAAAATCCCCTCATCGTCCAGTCCGACCACACCTTGTTGTTGGAGACGATGGGTCCCAACTTCCGACCGGCGCGAGATGCCCTGGTCCGGTTTGCCGAGCTTGTAAAGAGCCCGGACTATGTGCACACCTACCGGGTCACCCCGCTTTCGCTGTGGAATGCGGCGAGCTCGGGTATGAAGGTGGAGGAGGTGCTCGCCGCCCTCGAAAAATGGGCGAAGTACGAAGTTCCTCCCAACGTGCCGGTCTCCATCCGGCAAACGATGGGCCGGTGGGGCCGGCTCAAGCTCTTCCTCGACCCGCGGGGCTTGCGCCTCGATGGCGACGAGGCGGTGCTCATCACCGAGATCTGCTCGCTCAAGCCGATGCAGAACCTTCTTGGGAAGCGGATCTCCGACACCTCCGTGCTTGTCGATCCCGCCAACCGCGGCGAAGTGAAGCAGGTGCTCGCCCACGCCGGTCACCCGGTGGAAGATCTCGCCGGCTACCGCGACGGTGCCGCGCTCGACGTTCACATGCTCAGCGAGACCAAGCACGGGGTGCCCTGGGGCCTGCGCGAATATCAGCGGGATGCGGTGGATGCGTTCTTTGGAGACAGCGTTTCCCAAGGCGGCAACGGCGTGGTCGTGCTTCCGTGCGGGGCCGGCAAGACCATGGTGGGCATCGCGGCGATGGCAAGGCTTGGGATGAAGACTCTCATCCTCTGTACGAACGTGACCGCGTTGCGTCAGTGGAAGGCGGAGGCGATCGAGCGCACCAACCTGACCGAGGCGGACGTTGCCGAATATTCAGGCGAACTGAAGGACATCAAGGCGGTCACCCTCTCGACGTACCAGATGCTTACCTTTCGCAAGTCTCGGAACGACGAGTTCGTCCACTTCGGGCTGTTTGATCGGGAGAACTGGGGCTTGGTCATCTACGACGAGGTACACCTGCTGCCGGCGCCCATCTTCCGCGCCGTGGCCCACCTTCAGGCGCGTCGCCGGCTCGGTCTCACGGCCACGTTGGTGCGGGAAGATGGCAAGGAAACGGATGTCTTCGCGCTGATCGGGGCTAAGCGGTACGACGTACCCTGGAAGGATCTGGAGCATCAGGGCTGGATCGCGGCGGCCGTCTGCACCGAGATTCGCGTTGAGTTCGGCGATGAAGACCGCTTGCGCTACGCCGTGGCCGACGACCGCGAGAAATTCCGGGTCGCTAGTACGAACGCCCGAAAGCTCCCCGTCATCGAAGAGCTGCTCGCCAAGCACGCCGGGCCGGGCGACCGCGTGCTAATCCTGGGCATGTATGTGGAACAGCTCGATTGGCTGAGCCGGAAGCTTGGGTTTCCCCTGATCGAAGGCAAAACTCCCCAGCGCCGCCGCGATGAGCTGTACGACAGCTTCCGCCGCGGCGAGGAACGGGTGCTGGTCGTTTCGAAGGTCGGGAACTTCTCGGTCGATCTTCCAGATGCCAACGTGGCCATCCAGGTGAGCGGCACATGGGGCAGCCGGCAGGAAGAAGCCCAGCGTCTCGGCCGTATTCTGCGCCCGAAGGGGGGCGAAAACAAGGCTAGCTTCTTCAGCATCGTCACTCGGGACACCGTCGAGCAGACCTTCGGCGAGAAGCGGCAGCTTTTCCTCACCGAACAGGGCTATGCCTACCGGATCGAGACCCGATGACCCAAATCCTGCACAAGAACGTGGCGCTGCTTCGGGTTGGCGAGCGAAGCGCGCTGAACGAACTTCGCGCCGTCGTGAACCTGGATGATCACGTCCTCGGCTGGGTTTCGGAGACCGAAGCCGTCCTGGACCCGCATGCCTTGAAGGACTTGCTGGCCATCCTGGAGGAACGCGGCATGTCGGCGCTAGTGCGTCGCGTGGGCGGGCCCCCGGTTTAGCGGCCGATCGCTCGCTTCAGCGGGAGAAGAACGCGGCGAGCACGGTGTCGAGGGAGGTCTCGAGGTCGGCTTTCGGGACGCCCAGGGCGGCGACATACCCATCGGAATCCACCACGAGGGTGGTGGGGAATTGGCGCACACCGTAGCGGGCGACGACGATGTCGTGGGCATCCCGCAGCACCGGGAAGCTGAGGTGCTGATTTTCGATCCAGGACGAAGCGGAGGCAATGTCCCCGGAACCCGCCAGGATGGCGATGGTGCGGAGGCCCTTCGCCCGGTACTTCTGGTCGAGACGCCCGAGCGCGCTGAGTTGGGCTTCTCCGTCTTCCTTCCTCAAGAAGTGTACGACGACCCCCTTGGCCGGAAAGCCGGGCAGGACCCCCGTGTAGTCGCTGAGGGACACCGACGTGCGAGCGACGGCGTGCAAGGCCGATTCTTCGTTGATGGCGGGCAGCGAGAACATCAGCGCGGTGTCGCCGACGTGAAGTGCGGGACCCGGAGCGCCGGCCACGGCGAAAGCGAGGAGAGGCAAGAGCATCCGCAGGCAATAACTCGAATCGCGATTCGGAGGTTAGCGGCAATCGTGGCAACGCCGGCTGAACCCCTGATCGCGCTCGACGCGAGCGTACTCTCCTTGGTGGACGCGCTCGCAGCCCGAGGAGGTCGCGCGCTCCTCGTGGGCGGCAGCGTCCGCGACGCGCTCCTAGGCAGTCCCAGCCACGACCTCGACATCGAAGTCCACGGGATGCCGTCGGAAGAGCTGCGGCGCGAGCTGCGGCGCTTCGGTCGGGTGGATGAGGTGGGGCGGGCGTTCGGGGTGTTCAAGCTGCGCTTGGGTCGAACGGTGCTCGATGTGAGTTTGCCCCGCCGCGACAGCAAGGTGGGCATCGGGCATAGGGGCATCCACGCGGAGGCCGACCCGCACCTCGGTGTGGTGGAGGCGGCGCTTCGTCGTGATCTCACGATCAATGCGATCGCCTGGGACCCGCGTACGGGCGAGCTGATCGACCCCTTCGATGGCGAGGGTGATGTGCGCCGACGTGTGCTCCGCGCCGTGGACGACCGCACCTTCGGTGAGGACCCCCTCCGAGCGCTGCGCGTCGCCCAGTTCGCCGCGCGCTTCGAGTTTGCCGTGGCCCCGGACCTGGAGGCGCTCTGCGGCACGATGGCGCTGGGTGAACTGCCGGCCGAGCGGGTCCGCGCCGAGGTGGACAAGCTGCTTCTCCGTGGAGAGCGCCCTTCCTTGGGCTGGAACTTTGCGTTTCGGGCTCGGCTCTGGGAGCGCGTGGTGCCCGAGTGGGATCGGCCCTGCCCCCCCGACCTGGATCGCCTGGCCGCCCTGCCCCTCGAAGGGGAGCCGCGCCGGTTGTCGCTGCTCCTGGCCGCCGCCACCCCCGCCGCGTCGGTGGAAGCATTGCTGGATCGGCTCCTCGTTTTTCGTAAGGATGGGTACGACGTGCGGGCGCAGGTGCTCGCCTTGCACAGCTGCAAAGGCGAGGCGCCGCGGTTCACCGACCTCGCCACCCGCGCCCGGCACGTGGCCGAGATCGCGGAGGTTGAGCTTTTCGCCGCGTTCGTGGAAGACCCCAGCCTGCTGGCCGCCGCAGAGGCCCTCGGGGTGGCGCGGACTCCGCTGTTGCCGCTCCTGAGCGGGCGCGACCTGCTTGGGATCGGCCTCCTACCCGGTCCGGCGGTCGGACAGGTCTTGAGCGCCGTGCGCGAGCGGCAGCTCAACGGCGATCTCTCCTCTCCGGAAGCCGCGCTGGCCTGGGCGCGTGGCCACATCCGGTGACATAGTAGGGCCCGATGCGATCCCTGCTCCTGCTCTTGCTCCTCGCCGCGCCGTTCACCCTCGCGGGCGAGGCCGGGACACCCGCTCCCCCCCCGCCGCAGGAGACCGTGGGCGTGGGGGTCGTTGCGACCGCGCCCAACGGCATCGCCATCGCCGCCGACCTTCGCGACGAATACCTGCGCGGGCTTCCGATCTTGGTGCAGCTCACGCTCACCAACCCCACCGCCGCGGCGGTGAAGACTCCTGACCTTTCCGCTCGCCCGCACCTGGTTCACTTCCGGCTGGTGTCCCCGGAAGGGAAGGCGACCGAGCGCTTCACAACGCCGCCCGCAGTGGAGACCGGCGGCGAGTGGACTCTCGCGCCCAAGGCAAGTCGCGCCGTTTTGCTTGAGGTTCCTTCTTCCCCCGGCTTCGCTTTGGGCGACTGGCAGCTGACCGTGACCGTGGGCGACCCGGCGCAGTTGGTCACGCTCCCGACGGTCAAGTTCCGCATCGTCGCTGCCCACCCCGTCGCGGGGGATGCCGCCTGGGAAACCACGATCGAGCGCAACAGCGGTGCCGTGGTGCCCTGGGTTCACAAGGCGCGTGAAGGCTACGACCTGTACCTGAATCACTACGCGGCGGGCGACTCCTCCCGACTTCTCGCCCACTACCGGCTGTTCCACAGCCCCACCCTTCTCGATCCGACGCTCACGCGGGCGTTGCCAAACTCGGCTCGCTCACGATGGATGTATTGGCAGAGCGCGGCCAACGAGGTGCGAACCGTGCGGCTCGAAGGCGCCGGCATCTCGGGGGTGGTGCGCCCGCTCGGAACCCCGTGGCCGAAGGTGGAACTTCTGGCGCGTGGGGTCAGCGATGCGGCGGGCAACCTGCTGATCCCGCTGTGGGTCCCGAAGCCGTCGGGTACCCAAGGAAGCGTGCGCGTTCTGACCATGAACGAGCGAGGGGCCACAAGCTACCGCGTGGTGGCGGAAGTGGCGGCCCGGCCGCCGATCGCGGAGACCGGCGTGGATGCCAACGGCAATATGGTCCTGGTGTTGGGCCACGATCGTGGCGTAGACGTGTACCGCATCGACCCGACGGCCGCGGAGAAGCTGCCCGCTAACGGGGTGCGCGCGTGGAAGGCGGAAGGCGGCTGGACCACGCTGGGCGCCGCGTTTGATGCGCTCCCGGACAAGGATGGTCGTGCGGGCGGCTTGGCGATCCTCGTGGTGCAGCGCCTTGCAGGCGTCGACCCCCTGCCGGCCCAGCTCCGCACGCTGCGCATCGATCTCGGGGGCACCCTGTTTGAGACCGGAGCTCCGATGCCCTGGTCAGGTCCCGCCACGTTCAGCCGCCTGCTCCCCGCGGGGTATGGGGCGTTCCACTACCTTTCCGTGGAAGCCGGCATCGCGACCTTCGGTGCCAGCGATGGCGCACCGGTGGTCGTGGGAACGGTGCCGGAAGCCGAGCCGTGGCCTACGAGCACCGCGGGCACCTGGCGACTGCGTTGGCTCGCTGGGGAGCGGATCCTTTCCGAAAAGGCGATTCCGCAACCCAAGTAAACGGCGAGCAGCCTGCGATCAGGGGCCGACTTCAGCCTCGGCATCATCCACGGGGGAATGAACGCCGTTGTCGATACAGGGGGCGTTGTCGTCGTCGAAGTGATCTTCGCAGTAGGCGTTCAGCTTCTTGGGCTTGTCGCAGTAGACCTGCTCCAAACACGCGTAGTTCCAAGCGTTGTCCGGGTCGCTACAGTAGTCGTCGTTGGACTCGTCGGCCGAGATGTCGCGGGCACCGCCCGCCTCGCGTTCCAGGAAACATTCCTGGTCCAGCCCCTTTGGAGCCACCACCACGTTGCTGCAGTTGCCTTCGAACACGCCGACGGCAAAGTGGGTGACGCCATCGTCGATGGGAAGCAGGAACGTGTCCACCACGGCCGTCATCGAAACGCCCTGCAAGGAGCGGGTGTTGACCGTGCAGTATTCGACCGTGGACCGACCCGCGTGGGAAGGGGTCTTGTTGTAGCCGAGCTGCAGACATTCGCTGAACGAGAGGCTGTGATCTTCGCCGCCCGGATCGCTGTAGACCAGCTCGAAATCGCCCATTTCCACGCCGGGTGAGCCGGTGTAGTAGGCGGAGAGCCCCACGTCGAGGTCGAGATCCCCGTCGTCGGCCGTGTTGTCCAGGTAGAGGTAGTTGGAGGTGTCGGCCTGGGGGGACTGCGCCTGGTTCCAGAACACGGCTTCGGGATCGACGACCACGCACACGTCATCGCCGGTGCCGAGGAAGTTGAAGGTCGCGCCACCGTAGTACGAGGGATCTTCCGGCGCGCCGAGGCCGCCGTAGTGAACGCCCTTGCGGCCGAGATCGTCTTCCGCCGTGGCTTCGTCGGACCAGGAGGTGAAGTCCGCCTGTTCCTCCACCGACAGCACGCGGAACTCGCCGAGATCCTGGATGAAGGGGAAGTCGGGGTTGGGGTCGGCCACATAGTAGCCGCCATCGCGGTCGCAGCCGGGGGCCAGCACGAGAAGCAGAGTTGCGAGCATGATTACTCCGCCTCGTAGTTGAAGTTGAGGTTCACCACCACTTCACCGGTCTGGTTCAACTTCTCGTCGAACTGAACCACAGCTTCGGCATCCGATATCCAGTCCCCATACTGCACATACTTGCTGGGGAAGTTGAGTACGTCGTACTGCGAGCGCCCCTCAAAGAACTCTTCGGTGTACTTGTCGACTTCGCGGCCGCTGCCGGGCTCGCAGGTCGTGAACGCGCCGTTGATCTCGTTTGGGGGGAAGTTCAGCTCGGGGGCATCCATGAAGCCCCAAAGCGACATCCCATCCACGCGGTTGGTGTGGTGCAGCACCACTTCGGCCACGAAGTTGTCGCCTTCCTCTTCGAAGAGGAGGTTTTCTTCACCGATGAAGGACATTTCCTCGTCGGAGGTGGCGTAGAAGTAGTCGTAGCACCAGTCCCGCATGGTCTCCCCGTTGAGCACTTCGTCGCCGTTGCGATCGTGGATGGGGGTGCCAAGGTTGTTGCGGAAGTGGTCCAGCAGGGAATCGTAGTCGGCGAAGCGACCTGTCGTGACCTTGCATGCCAGCGCCTCGTAGCAGGCGAAGTCGAGCCGGCCGACCGTGGCGCCGCCGTACGGGTAGGTGTCCCCGAACGTGTTTTCGGACACCTGCGGACCCATGTACGGATGCACATAGGGGAACGACAGGGAGTCCAACTCGGGGAAGGCCCCGATGTACACGGGACCGAGGAGGCGCACGTCGGTCACTTTTTCGGTTTCGTACTCGTAGACGCCGTCTGCATTCTCGTCGGTGGCATGAACCACCGTACGCGTGGCCGCCGCCTTCGGGATCACCACCTTCGCGGTGACGTCACCCTCGGGAATGGTCTCGTCATTGGAGCAGCCGAGGAGTGCCAGGTAAAGTGCCTGCATCATATTCCCCTAGAACTCGTACCCGACCGCCACGGTGCCGGCGATGGCACCCTGACGGTAGGCGATGACGTAACGGTCGTACGCGCTGATGTAGCCGCTGTAGTACGAGGTTCCGTATTGGTTGTTGGTGACGTTGGCGAGATCCAAGCGCACGTTGAGCTTGCCCTTGGGGACCACGATTTCCTGCTTGACCTGGACGTTCAGCACCCAGTACGGCTGCGTGCGACCGTACTCGCCCGCGGGTTCCTTCAGGAGGCCGTAGCCGCCGCCCGCGCCGCCGGTATCGCCGCTTTCCCAGTAGTACCGGCTGAACGGGAAGCCGCTGAAGGCCTGCGCGGACACGCCGACCGTCGTGGTCCAGGGGTCGGTGGGAAGTTCCCAGTACCCGGCCGCCTTGAGCTGGTGGTTCACGTCGGTGCCGAGGGCGCCGTACGAAAGTTCAACCTGCGAAGGGTTCGACAACCCCGCGCTCAGCGCCGATTGCGCCGTGCCACGGCTGGAGACGTAGGAGTACGTCGCATCGGCAAACCACCGCTTGGATTCCGCCTTGCCGAGGTTGAAATCGACCTGGTAGTAATCGCGCCGCGCGATGCCCGGCGTACGCAGCCGGTAGTAGGAGTTGAAGTCGGCGGTGCCGTTGCTGGCCCCGATGAACGAGTAGCCATCTTCGTCGTACACGAGGTTGGTTTCGTCGAACGAGTACACGTTGCGGGTGAACTTGCCGGTGAACTTCACCGACGCCCGCACATCCGTGACCACTTCACGCACCACGCCCGCCGTGAACTCGTCGGAGTGCGGCGCCGACAGGTCGTCGGCGTAGGTGATGGTGTTCTCGGTGTCGTAGGCTGCGTACACGCTGGAAGCCGCGTTCCCGGTGCCGTCGTAGGCGCCGCCGAAGACGATCTTGTCGCCCCGCGCGGAACGCGACAGGTACTCGGTGATCTCGAGCCGGCCGATGTCGTTGAAGCGACCATAGCCAGCCGAAATCGCGGTCTTTTCATCGCCCCAGGGATCCCAGATGGCGTAGGCGCGGGGGCCGAACACACCCACGTCGATGATCGGGCGGCCCGCATCGTCGCGAGCCACGGAGCGGTCGTAACGAAGGCCGTACCGGAAGGTCAGGTTGGAGACCGGCTTGTACACATCCTGCACGAACGCCGCTGCCGCGAGGCCGCTGGCGCGGAACTCGGTGTAGCCGGAAGATTCCTGCCAGTAGAAGTTCTTCAGGGTCTGCGGGTCGGAGTAGTTTTCGAAGAGGTCGAAGTAGACCAGGTTGCCCGTGTACCCGACGATCCAGTTCCACGCAGTGTAGTTGGCCTCGACGCCCGCCTTGAAGTCGTGCTTGCCGAGGAAATCGACGTTGAGCACGCTGAACTTGGTGGCCACTTCGCCGTGCCAGCGGTCGTCGAACTGGAACACGTAGAAGTTGTCCCGGTTGAACGCGCCGTACTGGCCCACGCGGCCCGGCGTTTCGTAGTCGATGGTGTTCTCGGCTTCGTCGGGCTCGCAAGGGTTGTAGCCAAGCTCGGCGTCGTGGGTGCAGGGTACGCCACTGATCTCCAGGAACGACTTCTGCAACGACGTGGTGGTTTCAAGGTTCGTGTCTTCGTTGAGGAACCAGTTCCACTTGCCGGTAACGATGTACCCGCCCTGCATCTGGCGGCCCTGCGCTTCAGGTAGCGTGTAGCGGTCGCCCTGATCGATGTTGTCCACTGTGGTGGGATCGACCGAGAGGCTCAGGGTGAAGCGATGCGCGGACACCGGCTGCATCGTGAGCTTGGCAAAGAAGTAGTGGGCATCGAAGTCGCGCGCATTCTTGATGCCGACGCTGGTGTAGAGCGAACGCTCGTACTGGTAGCTAGCGAGGAACCACACGCGGTCACGAACCACTGGGCCGGAGAGGGTGATGCCGACGCCGCCGCCCTGGTAGCTAGAGTCGAAGCCGGTCGGCGCGAGCTGCGTGCCATCCGGGGCAAACCGAGCATCCAGCTTGGGCGCCCAGTTTCCGTTGCTGTAGTCGGCGTTCGCGAGGATTTCGAGGGAGTTGCCGCCCGACTTGGTGATGACCGAGTAGAGCCCGCCCAGGGAGTTGCCGTATTCGGGGTCGTACCCGCCGGTGACGACCTGAATTTCTTCGATCGCATCGAAGTTGAAGTTGGTGGAGAACGTGCCCGTGACCGGGTCGGTGACGTTCACGCCGTCGAGCATCCAGGTGTTTTCATCTCCCGAGGCGCCGCCAGAGGAGCTGTTGCCGCTGCCGATGACGCCCGCGGTCTGACCGATGACGCCCTGGTAGCTGCGGTTGCTGGGCACCTTCGCCAGGTAGTCCTTGGTGAAAGTGGTGGAGCGCGCCGCCTCTTCCGTGTCGACGACCTTGCGCTTTTCCTCGATGATGACGGTATCGCCACCGTACTTCATGATGATGGAGACGTTGGTGGTGCGCCCGACCGCCACCTGCACCCCGCTCTTCGTGACGGGGCCGAAGCCCGCCTTCTGCGCCTGAACCTTGTAGAGGCCTGGCGGCAGTTCCGTGAATACGAAATTACCTTCCGCATCAGAGGTGTACTGCTGCTGCCCGCCGATCAGTTTGTCTGAAGAGAGGGTGAGCAGCACGCCGGGGAGGGAGAGTTCGCTATCATCAAGCACCGCGCCTTTGATGGTGCCCGCGGCAGAGGCCCAGGCGGTGCCGACACCGGCCACGACCGCCAAAAAGGCGGTAGCGAGGCCGAGCAGCGGGTGGCGGATGCGATCCAGGTTCTTCAGCATGAGTCCTGCCCGGGTCGGCCGCACGCGGGAAGCCGTGCGGTTTGGGTTGACGGAACGGCTGCACTTAGCGGACCGGTCTCAGGAAGTCAACCACGTCGAGAGCAGCAGCGTGTCGGCCGCGGGATCAGTTGACGGCGCGGCGAGCGAGACATAGACTCAGCTGTTAGCAACCCACGTTCGGGGCCCCCATGAAGCGATTCCTACAGTCCTTGGCGGTGATTGGCCTGACCGTGCTTGCGGTTAGCCCCGGCACAGCGCACGCCACCAGCTTGGCGCCACTCACCCATGACCAGATGGTGGATGCATCTGACCTCATCGTGGAAGGCACTGTGCTGTCCACGAAGGTGGTGGAAGATGCGGCCGGCCGGGTGTGGACCCAGGCTTCCATCCAGGTTCAACGCTCGCTCAAAGGCTCCGCGGCGGTCGGCACGACTGTGCTGGTCGAATCTGCGGGCGGGGTTTTGCCCGATGGCAACTTCGGCGCCGCTCACCTCTCGCCCCGCTACGACACCGGTGAAGAGGTGCTTGTTTACCTGGTGTCGCGCCGGTTTGGCGCGGCCTACGGCCCGGTGGGAATGATGATGGGCAAGTTCACTATCAAGCAGAACCCCACCGATGGCACGGACATGGTGGTGCGGTTTACCGTGCCCTATCCGCAGGCCTACGACGCCCGCTTCATCCCCAAC
Organism: Klebsiella pneumoniae; assembly: GCA_945867435.1. Taxonomy (GTDB): domain Bacteria; phylum Myxococcota_A; class UBA796; order UBA796; family SXON01; genus SXON01. The sequence goes on along the minus strand of CAMBIK010000050.1, from coordinate 3,481 downwards.
CCAGCGAAGGAATCTCGGATTTCGCTGGCTTCGATGGAGTTGGCCGTGCTTGAACGCGTGGCGGAAGGCTGGGATGGAAACCCCATTGCGGGCGTCTCCGATGATCATCTGCGCCAGATCAACAAGCTGCAGGCAGGGGTGAAGTGATGATCGGAATCCTGCTGCTTGCCACGAACGCTTTCGCGTGGAACCACACCGGTTGGTACTGGCCCGACGACGAGCTGCCGATCCAGTGGTGGTTCGACGACGATACGATCGAAGATTCGCTGATCGGCATGACCGAGGACGTGTACACCGCCGACGCCGCCGCGGGAGAGCACGCATGCACCGACACTACGGGTGACCCGGACGCCGACTGCCAGATCACGGTCATCCAGACCTCGTGGGATAACTGGCCGCAACATGCCCCCTGTGCGGGGCTCTCCAACGAGTTTCAGGGCATCGAACGCCTGGATCAGTTGGATGGGGATGATGGCAAGACCACCATCATGTGGGAAGATCCCGACGACATTCAGGACGCCGGCGTGCTCGGCGTGACCTACACCTCCGTGACCGGCGGCGATGCCCGCACGGCCAATGGCCGGGTGTACTACTCGGTCCGCGATTCCGACATCGTCTTCAACAACGACGTGGATTTCGGCTACAGCGAAGACATCCTCGCGGGCACTTGTCTCAGCGAATCCTCCATCGAGTCTGTGGCTACCCACGAGATCGGTCACCTGCTGGGGCTGGCCCACTCCTGCGAAGAGGGCGATGGCTGCACCGAGATCGATTTGGCCGAGGCCACGATGAACTGGACCATCGGTCCGTGCGATCTTGGCGGCAGCGATCTCAACATCGACGACATCAGCAGCATCTACGCCCTCTACGGGGTGTACGGCACCTTCACCGCCACCAGCGCTACCTCTGGCGCGGCTCCGTTCACCGTGACCTTCGAAGTCGAATCCGAGGCTGAAGTGGCTTCGGTGCATTGGCAGTGGGGCGATGGCACCGAGGAAGATGGTGGCCGGACCGCTAGCCACGAGTACACGACCAGCGGCTCGTTTACCGTGCGTGCCACCATGGATCTCGTGGATCCGGAGTGCGGCACCACCACTTACGAGCAGACCGAGATCGGGTATGTGCTGGCCTGCACCGCCCCCGTGCCGGAAGATGGCGCGGGCGGCTTCTTCGAGTTGAACGTAGAAGATGGGCTGGTGTGGCGCACCGTGAACCGCACCGACATGAGCACCTACGGGTGCGTCGACACCGTTACCTGGGAAGTGTACGAGGGCTCCGAAGTGAACCCCGAACGCCTCGTGGATTTCAACGGCGATGGAGCTGGCGATCGCATCGGGGCCTGGGCGCCTCAGATCGCCTTCCCGAGCTCGGGCACCTACACGGTGCAGATGAACGTCGGCGGCCCGGGTGGGATTGTGGGCTCCACGCTCACCATCGATGTGTCCCAAAGCTCGTCGGCCACCGGCGGATGTGCCGGGTGCGCCACGCCTTCGCCGGTCGCCCTCGCGGGTGCTGCACTGGCGGGTCTGGCCGCGATGGCGCGCCGCCGCAGCGGCTAAGCCGCGGCGCCGGTGTTCTGCCTTCTCGCGCTTCTGCACGCGGGGCCCGCCTACGGGGTGGACACCGACTCGGTGGGTCTCGACTTCCGAGCGCCCGCTCGCGTGGTCATTCCTGCGAGCACCGCGGGCCCGACCCCCGAGCGCTTCTCGGTCCTCGGTCCGTTCCGCCTCGCGGGCGCAGTGGCCGGTGTCCGCACCTACGAGGCCGCCAACCCGGTGCGGCCGCGGGCGCTCTTCTTCGAGCGGCAGCCATTGGAAATGGAGTTGTTCAAGGGTGAACGACGCCTTGCCTACGACGCGGATCCCGCGCACCGGGGGATGGCCGGCGCCTGGGAAGTGAACGGCAGCTCCGTGATGGTGCGGATCCGCCCCGAAACGGGGCACCCGGTCTCCGGGCAGTACACGATGGTGTACCCCCCGGCTACGGAGCGTGAGGAATCGCTGCGCTTCCGCGGGGGGGATGCCGTGGCGTGGTCGATCCGCTCCGCCCAGGTAGACGACGTTTCTCGGCATGGGCTGCTGCTTCCCACGGGGTCGGAAGCCGTGTGGTCGGTGCAGCTTCCGGAACGCGCCCGGCTTCGCTTTGAAGCGGGCGTGCTGCCTCCAGAAATCTCTGAGGGCGACGATTCGGATGGGGCCACGGTGGATGTCCTGGTGGATGACCAGGTGGTGCACAGCGTTCACGTCGCGCTGGGCGCCTTCCGCGCCTTCACCCTGGATCTTGGCCTGACGGGGAGGCACACGGTCGCGTTTCGCACGCACGACGCCAATCCCCACCAGGACCATGTTTTCGTGGCCTCGCCGACCGTGTACGCGCAGGGAGCGAAGCCGAAGAAGGTGGTGCTGGCCTTCGTGGATACGCTGCGCCGCGACCACCTGCCTACCTACGGCTACACGCGAGACACCGCCCCGAAGCTGGATCGTTGGGCCAAGGATGCCGTCGTGTTTGAGGACGCGCGCACGCTCGCTCCTTGGACGCTCCCTTCCACCCGTGCCCTCTGGACAGGACGCCAACCAGAAGTGTGGTCTTCGTCGCTTTCGTTGCAGGAAGCCCTGCGCATTCGTGGCTGGGCAACCGGCGCGTTCGTGGGCAACGTGTACCTCTCCTCCAACTTTGGAATGGACCGAGGCTGGGGCGAGCACGGCTGCCTGAACTGGCCGGGGGCCGCTTACGAGACCTTCCGCGCTCGAGACTTCCTGCGTCGTCACGCCGACGAAGACGCGATGGTGATGGTGCACTTCATGGACATGCACCTGCCCTACAAGGAACCGGCGAAGTACCGAAACTTGTGGGCGAAGGCCGACCCGCAGGGTCTGGAGCCGATGTTCAACCGCATGATCCTGATGCGGGTGGCGATGCACCAGCGCGAGCTGCTCCGTCCCTACCTGATCGACCGCTACGACCAGAATCTTCGCTACATCGACGACGAACTATCGGCGTTCCTCAACGAACTTGACGACGATACGACTGTCGTCCTGTTCTCGGATCACGGCGAGGAATTCTTCGATCACGGCGAAGTGGAACATGGTCACTCGTTGTACGACGAGCTTTTGCGGGTGCCGCTGATCATCAAATCGCCGGGGCTGGCGGCGAGGCGGGTGCCGGCGGCGGTCTCTTTGATGGATGTGGCACCCACCCTGGCCGAGCTGCTTGGCCTGCCCGCCGATGCGCTCGGCGGGGCTACCGAGGGTCGCTCGCTCGCGGGGATCGCCAAGGGAATCGCCGACGACAGCTTCGAGCATCGCGCCCTCGCGGTGGGCCGGGTGCTGTACGGGGGGGTGCAGTGGGGGAGCGTGCGGGACCAGACGAAGTACCTGAGCACGGCGGGTCGTGAGCAGCTCTTCGATTTGGCGGCCGATCCGGGCGAGCGCAAGGATCTCGCGCCTTCGGGCGGGGATGTCAGGGGGGGGAGGCAGGCGTT
>CAMBIK010000049.1 GCA_945867435.1 Klebsiella pneumoniae | reverse complement strand
GCAACGTAGAGGGGGTCGGCCATGGTGGACTCCTGTGGGCATCGCCGGGGCGGCCCGTAAAAAGGGGCGGCAATGTAGGTCCGGTACCCCCGTTCGTCAACGCACCTTTGACGGCTCTCCGACCCTTCTGCGGCTCACACCGCGATGGTGTTGGTGATATCCTTCACGCGCTTTGGAGCGCCGCGTGGTGTCGCTATTGCTGCTGGTCGCCTGTGAAACGTCGAACATCCCGCCGGAATCGGCACAATTCTCGGTGACGGTGTCGGCCGATCCCGCCGAGGGAACCTACAGCGAGACGTTCGTCTACTTTATGAGCTTCGATGCGAGCTCCGCGCTTATCTACATCGGGGAGGATGCCTTCGCCCGCGGCACGCTGTCGGGCTGCGAGCTCTCCTATCAATCGGTGGTCGTCGGTCAGGATACCGATGGCGGCAGCGTGAAGTGGCAGCTCAACGGCAGGGCTACTGTCGAGACCGCGGATGGCGACCCCTGCGTGGATGGGGAAGACGACTGGGCCGGTACCGAGTGGTTCGACATCGTCTCCAGCGAGGATGAAGCGATCCCAGACACCAACGAGTACCAACTCTTCACTCATGGCACGTTTAGCGGCTTCACGGAATGAGCCCTGCGGAGGCGGTGGCGGCGCTTCTCGGCCGCGTCTCCCAGCAGGTGCGAGGAAAGCCGGCGGTGGTGGAGCTGGCGGTGGTCTGCGTGCTTGCGGGCGGCCACCTGCTTCTGGAAGATGTTCCGGGCGTCGGCAAGACCACCCTCGGCACCGCCTTGGCTCGAGCCATCGGCGGCAGCTTTCGTCGCATTCAGTTTACGAGCGACCTTCTCCCTGCCGACATCCTTGGATTCTCCATGCTGGACGGCGGAAAGCTGTCCTTTCGGCCGGGACCGATCTTTGCCAACGTGGTCCTGGCAGACGAAATCAACCGCACCACGCCACGCACGCAGTCGGCGTTGCTCGAAGCGATGAACGAGGCGACAGTTAGCGTGGATGGCGTCACGCACCTGTTGCCAGAACCGTTTCTGGTCATCGCGACGCAGAACCCGCACGAAAACCACGGCACCTGGCCGCTCCCGGACAGCCAGCTCGACCGCTTCCTCGTGCGGTGCGCCATGGGCTACCCCGACCGGAATGCCGAGCGCGACGTGCTCCGGGGGGCGGCACGGAGCGCTGCGGCCGAGGCCGCTGTCCTCGATGGACCAGCGGTTCTCGCCCTTCGCAGTGCCGCCGCCGCCGTCTCGGTCCATGCCGATGTGGAGGATGCCGTTTTAGACCTGGTGGCCGCCACGCGGTCCGCCCCTTCGCTGGCCCGCGGCGTTTCCACTCGCGGTGCGGAGGCGCTGATGCGCGCCGTGCGCGCCCGCGCCCTGGTGCTCGGCCGTGAGTTCGCAATTCCAGAGGATGTGCGTGCGCTTGCCGTGCCGGTCCTCGCTCATCGTGTTCTGCCCCGGGCCGAGACCGGAGCCGAGGCGGGGGCCGTCGCGATCCGCGATCTGCTCGCGGGTCTGCGGCCGGCCGCGTAGAAGGTGGCCGGCGGCGGGCGCTTCGCGCATGTCAACCGGGTCGCCCTCACCCGCGAGGGTTGGGTGTTCGTGACCCTCGTGGCGGGTGTGCTGTTCGGGGCCGTCAACACAGGGAATAACCTTGTGTATCTGGTTCTGGGGCTCCTTTTGGCGTGCCTCGTGGTGGCTAATGTGCTGGCGGAGTGGAACTTGCGGGCGATCCGCGTGGAACGCTGCCTCCCCCTGGAACTCGTCGCGGGTCAGGCACGGTCGGGCGGCTTCGTTTTCCACAACGGGCGCGGTCGGGGCACCGCGTGGCAGGTGGAAGTGGTCGAACAGGGGCCGGGCCGAGCCCGGGCGCTGGTGCCCCGGTGCGCCGCGGACCAGAGCGTGTTTGTGCCTGCCGCTTGGATTTTTCCTCGCCGCGGGCTGGCGCCGTTGAAGGCGGTGCGGATCCAATCGGCGTTCCCCTTCGGGTGGGTCACGCGTTGGCGCGACCTGCCGCTGGAAGGGGAGGTGCTTGTGTTTCCGGGGCGTTCTTCGCGCCACAGCGTGCCTTCGTGGGATGGGGATGGCGACGACACGGCAGACCGCGGGCGGCTGTCGGACAGCGGGGACTTCTCCGGGATCCGACCGTGGCGCCCCGGGGATGCGGTGAGGCGCATCCATTGGCCCACGTCGGCGCGGGTCGGGGTGCCCATGCTGGTGACCCGGGTGGCGGAGGGGGCCGAAGAGATTGTTCTAAAAATCGACCCCACGCTTTCCGGTGAGGCACGCGAAGAAGCCATTCTTCGAGTGACGACGCGAGCGGAAGCTCACCTGGAGCGAGGTAACCGGGTCGGCTTGGAGGCGGATGGCCTCCACCTGCCTGCTAGCAGCGGGTCGGCGTGGCGGCGAAGGCTGCTGACCACGCTCGCGCTGCTGGAGCACCGATGATTCGTCGCCTCGACCCCGCGCTGGCAGCGGCCGTGCTGGCCGGCGCCGCTTGCCTCGCGCTGTCTGGGGCATTGGGCGTGGCTGCGGCGGGGTTCGTGGCGGCGGGGCTCTGGGGGGGCGCTCGGCTGCGCTGGGTGGAGGACTGGTCGTTCGCGCACATCGTTGTGATCGCATTCTGCGCGGTTTGCGGGTTTTTCTGGGGTGTGATCTCCGCCTTCTCGCTGCTGCTCGGGTGGCTCACGGCTCACCGCGCCGTGGTGGCAAACGGGAGCACCGACGACCGCCTGTGCTTGCTCCTCGCCACGCTGATGACCCTGGTGGCCTCGGTGGGCACGCTGTCTCCTGCGATGGCGCCTGCTTTCCTGGCCTTCACCCTTGCGGCTCCGGTCGCGCTGCTCCGGAGCGGTGGCGTCGTGGACACGCCCATCTCTGTGGGGGCTGCGGTGGGCACCGCCTCGCTGACGTTGGCCTTTTTCGCCGTCGTGCCCCGCTTGCAGGGGGGGATGATGGCCGAGCTGGGGGAACCACAGGCCGCCGCACGTTTTTCGGACGAGGTGGCGCTCGGGGATGAGTGGGAGGAACCGGACCAGGATGCGCTGGTGATGCGCGTGAGAGCATGGGACCGGCTGGGGGAACGCATCCGTGGTCCCATCTACTTGCGCGGTCGGGTATTCGATAGCTTCGACGGTCGGTCTTGGGCCTCGACGGGCGCCGCTGGGCGTCACTCGGTCGGGGGCTGGGACACGCGCGCAGAGATCATGCTGGAGCCCATGGAGGGGACCCAGATTTTTGGTCCGCCCGACGTTCTGCATGCCACGAGTGACCAGGGACCCATCGTGCAGCGCGCCGAGGGGGATCTCGCCCATGATCAGCCGGGGCGCCGCATCGCGTACGAGGTCTACTCCCGTTCACATTCGCTAACGATGGTGGCTGCCGGCGAGAGGGCGCTGCTCGCCCTGCCGGAGCTGGACCCGCGCATCGCCGGGGTCGCCGCGGGGCTCGCCCCAGGCTCTACCGACCCCGAGGAGATCGTAGCGGCCGCCGTTCGCTACTTGGGAAGTGGATTTTCCTACGTCCTCGACCCACCGCAGCCGCCAACCGACGCGCTCGCCTGGTTCCTGTTCGAGTCGCGGGCGGGCCACTGCGAATACTTCGCCACCGCGCTCGCGGTTCTGCTGCGGGAACGGGGGGTTCCCGCCCGGCTCGCCACCGGGTTCTACTCGGCCGAGGAGGCCGATGGGGGAGGCTACACTTCCGTTCGCCGCGGCCACGCTCACGCGTGGGTAGAGGTGCCGGTTCGGGGCGGCTGGGCCACGTTGGATGCCACTCCCGTGGGCGGCTTTCCCAACATGGAGGTGTCGTGGTGGCAGGCGGCCGGCGAACGCCTCAACGATGTGTGGCTTTCGGCGGTCCTTGACTACGATCTGGACACCCAGTTCGGCGCCGCCGCAGGCTTCGGCCGTCTCTTCGTCGGCCCGCTGCCCGACGATCCGATTCGCGAGCGGGGTCGCGCCGGCCTCGCGGGCGCTGGGGTCGTGCTGCTGACCCTGTTGGCCTCGGGAAGCGTCGTTCGCGGCTTTCTGGGATGGATTTCTCGTCCGACCGCCTCGAGGCGTGAGCGGAGCGCGATGGCCGGCGTGTTTGCGGGGGCGCGTTCGCGCGTGCTCGCGAAGGGCTGGGACCTCCCTCCCGCCCTTCCTCCGGTTGAAGCCGGCGAGTGGTTGGTCGCCGCCGCCGGCCCCGCCGGGGAGCCGCTGCGCGATCTGGCCTGGGCGTTCTACCGCGAACGCTACGCCGGAGTTGCGACGCCTCCGGCGCAGGTGCAGGCCTGGGTCGCCGCGCTCTCCAAGCTGCCCTCTCCTACGGCCTGACGCCGCCTCTGCTCAACGTCGTGACCGCCACGGATCCGAGCCGCAGCGGCAGGACCCAGCGCAATCGCCCATTCTTGTGGTTGGGGACCGGAGCGATCTCAACGCCCGCAAGAGAATCCCGAAGCCTGGGCGCCGCGTCTTGCGCGGCGACCCTGGATCAAGCAGTCTCAGCCCTGAACGCACCGCTCACGACCTCGATGCATCGGTCGATCTGCGCCGCGCTGTGCTCGGCGCTGACGGTCAGGCGCACGCGCTCCGCCCCGCGGGCCACGGTGGGGTACCGGATCCCCGGCGCGAAGATGCCTTCCTCCTGCATGCGGGCGGCGACCGCCATCGTGACAGCCCCCGTGGCGACCGGGACGATGTGGGCCGTCCCGAGGATAGGCACGCCAAGGCTGGATAATCCTCGCCGCAAGCGGACCACGTTGGCTTGGAGTCGCTCCCGGCGTTCGTCGTTCGCGAGCCCCAGCCCGACCAGGGCGGCGCGCGCCACGGGCTCGGGCATCCCGGTGGTGTAGACGAAGGCGCGAGCCTGGCTGATCAGCAGGTCGCGCAGCTCGGGTGGCCCGATCACAAAGGCACCAGCTGCCCCGTAGGCCTTTCCGAGCGTGCCCACGAGGAAGTCCGGCACGACCCCCTGTGCCGCAGCGAGACCGCGACCATCGGGGCCGAGGGTACCCACGGCGTGGGCTTCGTCCACGGCCAGCCACGCAGCTCCGGACCAGGCGCGGAGGTCGGCGATATCGCCGTCCATCGAAAACAGGCTCTCCGTGACCGCGAGGGTGGCGTTCGGGGGGAGGGTGTCAGGGCGGCCGTGGTCCAGCACCACGCGAGCGGCCCGCGAAAGGCGCAGCCCGTCGATGATGGACGCGTGGTTCAGGGCATCGCTGGCGGCCAGATCGCCTTCTTCCAGCACGGTGGTGAGCAGGCCGAGGTTCGCCTGGAACCCGCTCGGAAAGAGGGTCGCCGGCCGCCCGAAGCGTTCCGAGAGGGCCGCCTCCAGCGCGTCATGCGCTGGCCGGTTCCCGCTCACCAGCCGAGCGGCACCCGCCCCGCCTCCACCGTGGAAGGCCCGTTGTACGTCGGGATGCTCGGCGAGGCCGAGGTAGTCGTTGGTGCAGAAAAGCACCATCTCGCACCCGTCTACGACCGCCGTGGTCGGGCTGAGCGGGCGGACACTCCGCAGGGTGCGTCGTAAACCGGCGGCGTTCAGCGCGGCCACGCGGGCCGCCAGCCGTGCGTACCGCTGAAGCGGCGTGGTCAGGCGACGCCGTTGGCGTCCGTGCCTTCGGCGCGTACGCTCGGACGCAGGCTGGAAGGGTGGGGCTTGTGAGGCGGAGGCCGAATCACCAGGCCTTCGCGTTCCAGCATGTCGAGGTCCATCTCGGCTTCGCGGCCGGCCGTCGTGAGGTAGTTCCCGAGCATGACGCCGTTCGCGCCCACGCGGAAAATCTCGTCTTGGCGGGCCCCAAGGTTCGCGGAGCGACCGCCACAAACGATGAGATCCTTCGTGGGGAGCATCAGCCGGAAGATGGCGATGATCTTGAGGCAATCTTCGGCGGTGAGCTCCGCCTGGGACTCCAGCGGGGTTCCGGGACGCGGGTTGAGGAAATTCAACGGGACGCTGTCCACATCGAGGCTGCGCAGCTCGGACGCAAGCTCGACCCGTTGGGCCCAGCTCTCCCCCATCCCGAAGATGCCGCCGCAGCAGGTGTACATGCCCAGCGACTTCGCCGCCTTCACCGTATCGACTTCCTCGTCGTAGGTGTGCGTGGAGACGATTTTGGAGTGGAAGGAGCGCGCGGTCTCCAGGTTGTGATGCACAGCCTGGAGGCCCGCGGCTTGAAGCTCGGCGAGCCCGGCTTCCGTCATCAGGCCCAGGCTTGCACAGGTCTGCATGCCGGTAACTTCACGAATTCGACCCACCGCTTCCTTGATGGTGTCGAGCTCAACCCGACTGGTCATCGACCGGCCGCTGGCTACCAACGAAAACTCGCGGACACCGTCTTGCCAGGCCGCGGTGGCCTCGGTGACCAGCGTGTCGGCGGACTTGAGTTGATACTTAGGGGCGTCGGTCGTGAAGTGGGCGCTTTGGCTGCAGAAGCTACACGCCTCGGCGCATCGCCCGGACTTCGCGTTGGAGATGCCGCAGGTGTTCACGAAGTTGCCCTTCATCTCGTGACGCACGGCGCCGGCAACGGCGTAAAGGCTGCGCAGATCCTCGCCATCCTGAAGTTGTGTCATCCGCATGGCTTCGGCTTCCGCAATGCCTTCGCCGGCTTCGGCTCGGCGGCGGATGTCGACCCAATCGAGGTTCTCGGGCACATTCACTGGCTGCTCCACGGGAACGAGGAGCTATCCGGCTTTCGCCGGCTCTGCACCCCGGCGCGCCTGGGTAGTCACCCATGGCGCGTGCCGCGCCTCCCAAGTCCATGAAACGTCCCGGCCCGTAGGCCGGAAAGCGAAGCTTGGAGGCCGGAGGTCGGGTACCCGAGTGGCCACCGCGGTAGGGGGAGAGGGCGGCGAGCCCTTTCCCCCGTACCATGGTAGAGCCCCAGGTCAGCACGCTTGGAGTTGGGCCTCGAATTCTCTAAGGATCTGCGCCGCAGGTCCGGTACGTTTGGCGCACAACAACCGTTTGTAGGTGCGCCAGAGCTCGCCGAGGTAGGGGTCGGGGGCGAGCTTGTGCTCCTCCGTTTCCGGATCGACGATGGGGAGGGTGGCGGAGACCAGTCCGCGCCGACGATGCAGCGCACGGAGCCCCGAGACGAAGTTGCCGGTCGCCTGCGGATCTCCGCGGCGCTGCAGCTCCAGGTACACCTGCCAGCACACGCTCTCCGGGAGGCGGCTGGTGGTCTCGGGCGGGGTGCGCAACAGGCGCAGCAGGTCGCGGGTGGGGGCGTTGAGGTCAACACTATGGGAAGGCACGTTCCGCTCCATGTGCGCCCAAAGGGTAGCACAGGCCGGCGGGACGTGGATAGTCACCCAACGCGTGTTCCGCGGGTGGCTGCAATTGCTGAGGGTTCTGCTGGTTGTCGCTGCGCTTGGGTGCTCCGCGTACCGTGCCCCCCCGGCCACGCCCCCGTTGGTTGCGTCGCGGGAACCTGTGCGCGTGGTGCGCGCGGCAGGTGCCACCGCGCGCGTGCAAGTGGTGATCCGCGCGGGGAGCGCCTATGACCCCCCCTCCCGCGAAGGCCTGGCGTTCGTGCTGGCGCAGGCGCTTGCCGTTTCCGCCGAGGCCTTGGTAAGCGTGGGTCCCGAGCTTGTCGTTTTCTCGGTCGCGCCCGACGGCGTGCCCGCGCTGGCGCAGGCCCTGCGCTCGCCGCTTTCGACGGGGGCCATTGACACGGGCAAGGCCGCTGCGCTGGCGCGATTTGCGTCTCCCGCCTGCGAGGATCTGGCGGCGGCCTCCGCCAGCGCCTGGGTGCTGGCCGGGCACCCGTACGGGCACGCCGCGTTCGGGCGCTCCAGCGTGATTCCCACGCTTTCGCTTGCCGAGATCGAGGTTTTCCGAGCGCGGCGCTATGCGCGGGATGCCGCCGTGATCGCGGTGGGCGGGGAGGCGGATGTCCAGCTTTTGACGGATCTCTTCACCCCCGGCCTCTCCGCCTCTCCCACGCCTGCGGTTCGCTCGAGGGTACCGATGGGCGATCTGGTGGTCGTTGCACCCGTCACGAATTCGTGCGGGGCTCTCGGCCCCCGCCGCCTCGCCGCGTGGGATGCCTCGGATGCCGCCGCCGCCCGCGTGGCCGCAGAGATGGCCGGGATGCCCGCGCCCGAACGGCTCGTCGATCCGATGCCGACGATCGTTCTTCATGATTTTGCTGCGGGGATCGGCACGCTGCTGGAGGGTGACTTTGCCGCCGCCCGTGCTCGGGTTCTCGCTCGCGAGTCCGCGGCCGGCGCGTTGCCGTTGGCCGAAGACCTTTTGCTCTCGTCGATTCGGATGGGCCACGCCGTGCCTTCCACCGCGGTGCGTGCCGCGCTCGAACTGCTCACCGACGAAGCCTTCGACGCCTGGGTGTCCGATGCGTTGGGCGAAGCGGTCGTGCGTGTCGCCGTGCTCCCCGATACGGCAAGCGTGTCCACGGTTGAATCCGTGGCCGGCCGAGGCGTTGTCACCAGCGAGGCGTTGCTCCGATGATCCTTCCCCTGTTGTTTCTTGCCTGCGGCGGCGGCGGCGATCTGTCGCAGTTTGTCCCGACCGTAAAGTTCAACCGCCTGGAGCTGACCGCCTTGAGTTTCGAGGATCTGTCGGTGGACTTCGTGTTCGATGTGCACAATCCCAACCCGCTCGAGCTTCCTCTGGAACGCTTCGACTACGGACTCTTGCTCGCCGATCTTGAAATTCTCAGCGGCGACAGCCCCGATGGCGTGACGCTTCGCGAAGAGGCGACGAGCGAGATGGCGCTGCCTGTTTCGCTCAACTTCGTAAATCTGTACGAGCTGGTCATCGCTGAGCGTGGCACGGACAACCTTCCGTTTCAACTCAAAGGTGGCTTCGGTTGGGATACGGATATCGGCCCGGTAGACGTGACCTTCGACGAAACGGGGGACTTCCCCGCGCTGCGCACGCCCGAGATCAAGGTGGGCGAGCTGCTGGTCACCGAAGTCACCGCCACGCAGGCGGGTTTCGCGCTCGACATCGACATCGACAACGATCACGGCTCCGCTTTGGATTTCGCGAATCTGGACTTCAACGTGAAGTTTGCAGGCGCGAAGGTGGGTGCGGGCACCAAAGAAACGCTGGGAACCGTGGATGGAGCGACCACGCGCCGGCTCAGCGTGCCCTTCACGGTCGACTATGTGGATGCCATCGAAGCCCTTGCGGCCGTCGCCTCGGGCGAGAAGCTCAAGGTCGATCTCTCCGCGACCAGCGATGTCACCACGCCGTTCGGTATTGTGCCGCTCCACATCGATGAGCAAGGCAACGTGGATGTCGTAGAGTCTGAGTGACGCTGTTGGGCGGGTCGTGGGTTCCTGTGCTACCTTGCGGGCCAACTCTTGGTGACCCGTGCTTTCACTCTCCCTCGCTCTTCTCGCCGCATGCACCCCAACCACCTCGGTGGTCGTCGACGATCGGGGGGGCGATGAAACGGGCGGCAACGACACGGCGACTGGCGACACGGGCGAGGACACGGACACCAGCGGGGACACGGATTCGGGCAAAGACACCGATACCGATCCCGTCCAGGAAACCAGCGAAGGGGACTACGAAGGCAGCATGGAAGGTGCTGTCGAATCCAACTGGGGTGGGCTGGACTGCTCGGGAGATGTCAGCTTCAGCATCGACGGCAAGGGTGTGCTGGAGGGTACGGCAACCTGTGAATTCGACGACGGTGGCAACGGCTACCCTGGCCTTGACGGCACGCTGGCCGGGGAGGAAAGGGGTGGAGCCCTCTTACTGGTGTGGACCCTCGAAGCTCGGGGCTACGAGTGGGATGCGGATGGCTCCGGGAAGTACGCGGATGGTGTGGTGGACGCCAACATCGGCTACGAATCCGATTATGGTGATTTCATAGGGACGATCCGGGCCGAGCGGCAGTAGTTCGGGTCGGTTCGCGGCGATTGCGTGCCGGGGCTTGCGCCGCGGCCGCGCACCTCATAACTGAATGATTGTTCATTCAGGAGCCGCAGCATGGCCAGCCACAGCGCTATCCAAAAGGTCGCCGTCCTCGGCGCTGGCGTCATGGGCCAGGGCATCGCCGCCCATCTCGCCAACGCTGGCGTGGCCAGCCTTTTGTACGACATCGCCCCCAAGGATGGCGCGGATGGGCGCGCCATCGCCAAGGCCGGCATCGCGAACATCGCGAAGCTGAAGCCTCCCGCGCTTTTCCGGTCTTCGGAAGCTAACTTCATCACCCCTTGCTCCTACGACCTGGACGCTTCGCGGCTGGCCGAGTGCGATCTTGTCATCGAGGTGGTGGCCGAAGTGCTCGCCATCAAGGAGAAGGTGTTCAGTTGGGTGGCTGCGAACCGGCGTCCCGGTTGCATCGTGGCCAGCAACACCTCCGGCATCCCCCTCGCGGTGCTGGTTGCGAACCTGGCGCCGGAGCTGCGCAATCACTTCGTGATCATGCACTTCTTCAACCCTGTCCGGTACATGCAGCTGCTGGAGATCGTCAGCGGTCCCGACACCTTGCCGGCGGTGGTGGCCGAAGTGGCCCGGTTCGGGGAGCGTCGGCTCGGAAAGGGCATCGTTTACGCCAAGGACACTCCGGCCTTCGTGGCGAATCGGGTGGGCACCTACGGGATGACCAGTGTGTTCCGGCACATGGCGCGCCTTGGCCTCACCGTTGAACAGGTCGATGCGGTGTTTGGCAAGGCGATGGGCCGCCCGGACAGCGCGGTTTTCCGCACCGCCGACCTCGTTGGGATCGACACGCTCGCCCACGTCATCCAGGGTATCTACGACAGCTGTCCGAACGACGAAGAACGGGCGTCCTTCGTGGTTCCCGACTACGTCAAGGCGCTGATTGCGGCAGGGAGGCTGGGCGACAAGTCGGGGTCGGGCTTCTACAAGAAGGTCAAGAACCCGGAAGGAAAGAGCGAGATTTTGGCGCTCGATCTGGCCACGCTTGAATTCCGCCCCAGCGAGAAGGTTCGCTTTCCCTGCCTGGGCGCGGCCCGCAACGTCGAGACCGTTTCGGAAAAGGCCAAGATCATCTTGGGCGGTAGCGATGTGGCGGCCCAGTTTGCCTGGGCGGTCACGGCCGACACGCTGCTGTACGCCGCGCGCCGGGTCGGCGAGATCGCGGATGACATCGTGAACATCGATCGCGGGATGCGGTGGGGCTTCCGCTGGGAACAGGGCCCCTTCGAATCGTGGGATGCGCTGGGCGTTCCCGAAACCGTGGCTCGGATGGAGGCGGAGGGCCGTGAGATCCCGGGGTGGATCAAGGCGATGTTGGCGGCGGGGCGCACGCGCTTCTACGAGCGCGATGGGGCCGGAGCGCTCACCTTTGCGCCCGCGACAGGTGGGGCCCTTCCCGTGCCGCGCAGCAAGGGGCAGCTGCTCCTCGACGACGTGCGGGCGCGGGGAGGGGAGATCGACCGCAACATGTCGGCGTCGCTCCTCGATCTCGGCGATGGCGTGCTCTGCGTGGAGTTCCACAGCAAGATGAACGCGCTCGATGACCTGATCTTTCCGATGTACGCCAAGGCGATCGATCTGCTGGAAGCTGACAAGTACGATGCGCTCGTGGTGGGCAATCAGGGGGGCCAGGCGTTCTGCGCGGGCGCCAACATCCTGATGGTGATGATGCTCGCTGCCCAGGGCGATTGGGCGGGCCTGGAGTCGTTGATTCGCGGGATGCAGGATGGCCTGCAGCGCGCTCGCTACCTCCGGAAGCCCGTGGTCACGGCGCCGTGGGGGCTCACGCTGGGCGGGGGGGTCGAAGTCACCATGCACTCGGCGGCAACCGTCGCCTGCGGGGAGATGTATTCGGGTCTGGTGGAAGTGGGGGTGGGCCTGCTTCCCGCCGGGGGCGGCTGCAAGGAGATGGTCATGCGATTCCTCGGGGATCAGCCCCCTGGCGTGCTCGTAGACCCCAACCCCTTCGTGCAGAAGGTGTTTGAGTACATCGCCACCGCAAAGATTTTCATGTCCGCCGAAGAAGCGAGGGATGCCCGATTCCTGCGCACGACCGACCGCGTGGAGATGGATCCGGATGCCGTGATCGGCACAGCGAAGCAGGTGGCGCTCGGCCTCGTGACCGGTGGCTACCAGCCCCCCCGGCAACGCACCGCGCGGGTGCCCGGAATTCAGGGCCGGGCCACCCTGGAGCTGGGCCTGTACCAGTTCAACAAGGGCGGTCTCGCCACCGACTACGACGTCGTGGTCGGGAAGAAAGTGGCCCATGTCCTTTGCGGTGGCGATGTGCCGTTCGGCACGGTGCGCACCGAGCAAGACATCCTCGACCTCGAGCGCGAGGCCTTCCTCTCGCTTTGTGGCAATCCCCAGACCCAAGCGCGCATCCAGCACATGCTGGAGAAGGGCAAGCCGCTGCGCAACTAGGAGCTTTTCATGCGAGATGTTGCCATCCTTTCCAGCGTGCGCACCGCGGTCGGCAAGGCGCCGCGTGGCTCACTGAAAGACACCCGTCCCGACGACCTGCTGGGCATTGTCCTAGCGGCCGCGATCGCCCGGGTTCCGGGTTTCGACCCCGCCCGGCTGGACGACGTGGTCGTGGGCTGTGCCATGCCCGAGGCAGAGCAGGGCATGAATGTGGCCAGGATCGGTGCTTTCCTGGCTCACATCCCCGATAGTGTGCCGGCGATCACCGTGAACCGGTTCTGCTCTTCCGGGATCCAGGGCATCGCCCAGGGCGCGGCGAGCATCCTTGCCGGTTGGCAGGATGTGGTGCTGGCGGGCGGCGTGGAGAGCATGAGCGAAATCGCGATGGGCGGCCAGAAGCCGGCCCCCAACCCGACCCTCATGGCCGACCGGCCCGAGGCCTACACCCCCATGGGCATCACGGCCGAGCTGGTGGCTGAGCGCTTTGGAGTGTCGCGGGAAGACCAGGACCGGTTCGCGGTGGAATCGCATCGGCGGGCCATCGACGCCCAGCAGGCCGGGCGCTTCGTGGACGAGATTGTGACCGTCAACACCCGCGTCATGACCGACTCCGGCTGGAAGAAACTCGCCTTTGCCGTGGATGAAGGCCCTCGCGCCGACACGACCTTCGAGGGTCTGGCCAAGCTCCGTACCGCTTTTAAACAGACGGGCGGCACGGTCACGGCGGGAAACAGCTCGCAGATGAGCGATGGCGCTGCCGCGGCGATCCTGGCAGGGGGCGATACCGCAAGGAAGGAAGGCTGGCCCATCCTTGGCTATCTCCGGGGCTATCAGGTGGTTGGCGTGGCACCCGAGGTGATGGGAATCGGCCCGGTGCCCGCCATTCGCAAGGTCCTGGCCAAGGCGGGGCTCAGCGTCGGGGATATCGACCTGTTCGAGATCAACGAGGCGTTCGCGGCGCAGGCTGTGTACTGCGTGCGCGAGCTCGGCCTCGACCCCGCCAAGGTCAACGTGAACGGCGGTGCCATCGCCCTTGGCCATCCGCTCGGGTGTACGGGTGCGCGCCAGTTGGCCACGCTGCTGAGCGAACTGAAGCGGCGCGGGGGGCGCTACGGCGTGATCTCCATGTGCATCGGGGGTGGCATGGGGGCGGCCGCGCTGGTGGAGCGGGCTTAGGCCCCTGCTTACCTACGATGTAGCAGCACTTCCGCGATTTGCGCATCGCACTCCGCGAGGTCGACCACTTCGTTTTCGGGTACGCTGTTGTCGGCGTTCTTCAGCACGCGACACATCGGTTTTGCGAAGGATTCCGAGCTTCGCACACCTGAAATGACGATGACAAGGCGGCCGTCGCGCAGCTTCAGCAGCGTGCCAGGCGGAAACGCGCCCACGGTGTTTACGAAGAGCTGGAAAAGCACAGGGTCGTAGGCGGTCCCCGAAGCGCTTGCCATGCGGGCGAGCGCCTCCGCCGGGGATACCAACTGCCCGGTCGCTCGGACGCGGGTGTAGTTCTCAAAGTCGTCGGCGATGCGGATGATGCGCGAGTACAGGCTGGGCCGCCGATCCAGGTCGCGGTGGTGTTCCAGCGCAACCAGCATGCGCTTGATTTTGGCCTGATGAAACCCGCGTTGCCGACCCAGCGCGCGGGCACCGGCGGTGCCGTGATGGGATAAAGGGGCGGCGTAACCGGCATCGTCGCGTTGGGCGTACCCGGCGTCGTGGTACATTGCGGCCACGCCGAGGTCGGCGAGGGCGCTGGCGGGCAGGCCGAGCTCCCGCCCGATGAGGACTGCAAAAGTCGTGACTCGAATCGAGTGCCGGGCGAATTCATCGGTGCCGACACCCCTTTCGATGGCCTCCTCTTCCTTTCCAAGGATGTCTTCGCCCTCTGATGCATCGACGAGCTCGTTGACGAGCCGGCGGATGGGGAGGGGGTTTGGCACGCGGTTGGAAGCCAGGCTGTCCCACGCCTCCGAGACGACGCCGCTGGCGCGTTCCAGTGTCTGGTGCAGTTCCAGCTCCGTGCCCGTTCGCGCGGTTTCTCCGGTGAGGCGGAGCCGGTACTTCCCCGAAGGGTTTACGTCCTCGACGCCGGCGTTGCGCAGGGACTGGAGGAAGGAGTGAAGCGGCTTTTCCTCGGCGGGAGGAGACGAAATGCACGCGGTCAGCGCCCGGACCTGTTCGTCCTCGATGGGTTTTACGAAGGTCAATCCACCGCATCCATGTCGGCCAAGGTCGGATTCCAGTTCGGCCGGACCGGAGAGCCGCTCGTCCATCCGGACGCGGATGTCGTTCACATACACCTGGCCTTCAACGCACACGACGCTCACCTGCCCGATGAGCTTGTCGAGGCTTTTCATGGCGTTTACGAGCTGACGAGTCGGTTCGTCGAAGGCGTCGTTGTCTGGGGCGTGGACTTTGCAGAGGCGCACGAGTGCGTTCGTGAGGCGCACGAACTGCTCCCCCAGTTCGCGCACTCGCTGGCCGAGCTCCCGGTCGTCACCAGCGCGAGCACGGTGCAGCGCTGCCGCCAGTTGCTGTTGGCTGTCGGCAATCTCGTCGCTCATGGGCGGCCTCCCCGCAGGATCCGCCTGCGGCGCACCATCGCGGCCGTGCAGAAGTTTTGGAGTTCGCTCCCTGCTCCCTCGTGGACGGCGCGGATCAGGGATTCCGCTTCGTCGCCGGCAAGGCTGGTCAGGCCGGCCACCGCGGCTCGTTGAAGGCGCGCATTTGCTGAAAGAACCCCCGCCAGCAGGCCGCGGGGCCGACACCAGTCACGGAACGCGGTCAGCGCGTGCTTGCTGTCGATCGCCATCAGCGTCGCTCCGAGCGCTTCGGCTTCGGAGTGGCTGAGGCGACCTGTGGCCTCCTTCTTGAGGCGGTTGAGCAGGGGTTGGAACGCTTCGGCGGTCCGCCGCGCTGCGAGCACGGTCATCGCTCGCGGGCGCAGGTCCTCCTGGCCGGTGTTCGCGAGTTGAATCAGCAGGCGATTGGGTTCCGGGGTGTCGGGGAGCGATTCCAAGCCCTTGATCACGGCCAGTTGCACCGACGCTTCGGGTCGGCTCAGCAGGCCCTTGCAAGCCTCCAGCGCCCTGTTCGGATCGATTTGGACGAGCATCTCCAGCAGGTCGCAAGTGAGGGTGTCGTTGGCGCGAAGGGTGTAGTCCACCAATTCGTTGCCGCGGGTGTTGACGTACATCTCTACAATGCGACACGCGACACGACGGGACGCCTCGCCGGTTTCGTTCGTCAGCACATCAAGCAGGGTGTTGAGATGGTCCCCGGGGATGGCGTTGAGCATCGCGTAGAACTCAAGGGGGGCGTCCACGGCATCCTGCGAAACGCTGTGCAGGAAGCGACGCATGCCGTGGGCGCTGACGAATCCCTGAAGGAACTCTACGCAGGCGGCCTCGCTGTTCGCGTCGCGAGTGCTGGCGGCGGCGGCCGCGTAGGCAAGGCGCAGCGTGGCCGACATATTCCCTTCGGAATAGACGAACTCGCGTGTCTCGTTGAGATGGCTCAACAAGTCGGTGAAGACCAGCACCTCGTTCGGGTCGGCCAGCGAGACCAGCAGGTCTTCGCACAGCCGCACCGCCAGGCCGGCCACCGCCTGGGTGTCGTCTTCCAGACAGAGCTCATCGAGCGCCGCTTGAGGGATCACGCGGTACTGGACAGCCGCGATGCGAGTGCGCACGGGCAGGGGCAAGTCGAAGTTGGGCGGCGCTTCGATGCGCACCACCCGCCCTTCCATCGAATGTTGGACCAGCCCGCCCTCGTCGTCGGAGTCGGCAATGAAGCCTTCGACCGCCTCGAACGCGATGTGGGTGAACGCAGCCTTCCAAAGGAGCACCACAAGGTCATCTTCGGCCTGCCGGATGCCCGTGAAGCGGATCGACATGACCTCGAGGAGCTTGAGGAGCTCCTGCCATTCCATGCCCGGCCGCATCGTGAGCTTACGAACGCCATCCCGGTACAGGCGGAAGGCGAGCGAGCGTTCGCGGTCCCGGTCGAGGTAGACAACCTCGCTGTGATGTACTAGTTCAAAGGGCCGAATCTCGAGTTCAAGCTCGCCGTAGAGGTCGATGAAGGTGGAGGACGTATTCCGAAGGTTCTCGAGAAAGATACGGATGGCTTCGTTCGTGGGCTCGTAGATCAGGAACGATCGGGCTGCCCGCGAAAGCGCGAGAAGTACGGCGTTTGCCGCCTGACCGCGGGCGGTGCCACCGATCGAAACTTCGCTGTGGAGGTCATCAAGGAGCGGAGCATCCTCGCGGGCTTGGGGCTCCGCTTCGGGCTCGGCTTCGGGGGGGACTGTGGACACGCGGTCAGGGTACCACGAGCGCAATCGCAAGGGTGAGGTGCCGGGGGTCGAGCGGGCGGTGGGTGGAATGGCCGGCCGCATCCGTGAACACGAGCTCGGCCACCCCGATGTCGCTTGGACACGCAAGCGTAAACGGTCCATCCGTGGGGAGGGTCAGCTTCGCCCACGTCGCCCCGGCGGCGTCGACGACGGCGATGGTATACGGAGCTTGTCCGCCTGAAATCGTACCGTTCGCCATCAGCGGCGCAGCGCTGCTCTCGGGCGTGTCGGCGCCTCGGAAGAGGTGGCTCTGGGCCGAGAATCGAGCCGATTGGCCGGTCTCCGTGGACTGTTGGAAGTCGTAGAGGTCGCGGGGGACATAGTCTTCGCCGCGGCCGAGCAGCCGGTCCGAGGGCCATCCGCGGGCGAGCAGGGCCGTGGCGATGGCCTCGGCCAGCACGCCTACCCCCGCAGCGGACGGGTGCATCACGTCTACAAACGCGTCGTCTGCCGAAAGGCCACTGGCGCGCAGGGCCTCCGTGGCCGAAACCAGAGGGGCGCCATGCCATTCCGCCACCTGGGCCTGGGCCTTGAAGTAGGGGTCCCAGCCGTGGCCTTCGGCGGACTGTTGGCCTTCCACCATGGCGCGGTTGGCCGGTGCCACGAAGAGGACTCCGACGTTGTGCGCCCGGGCGTCCCGCACGATCGCGTCCAGGTTTCGTGCGTAGTCGTGGAGCGGGACCCGGCGGATTCGGCGCGTGGGCCAGCTGCTTGATCGGGTCCACTCGATCACGCGTGGGCCTTCCCCGCGGGCGTTGGCAATCCAGGAGGCCGAGACCTGGAAAAGTGCAGACTTGCTCAGGGGGTTGGCCGCGAACAGCGTGGATGTCCGCAGCAGGTCTGCGTCTGCGAAGGCATCGGCGCTGTTGTCGCTCCACAGGTTGCCGACCACCAGGAGGTCCGGCCGCAGCGACCAGCCCACTTCGTCGAGCAGGACGCGGGTCTGGGCGGTGGAGTAGCCGGGGACGGCGCCGTTGAGTCCTGCGGCCGGAATCCCACGAGATGCCAGCGACGTGCTGAGTTGAACCGGCAGGGCGTCGCTGTCGGCGAGCGCGTGGCCGAAGAAGGAGGAATCGCCCACCACCAGGGTTCGGGCTACGCCCGGCGCAGGAGCGGGCGCAGGTTCGCGCATCCCGTTCGTGCCGATCGTGGCGTAATTCGAACCGTTCTCCAGCTTGCCTTCCGGCAAAGTCCAGAGGCGCGTGGGGTGCGCCACCATCTGAAGACCCTCGGCTGCGGCCGCCTTCCACCGCGGAATCTCCGGCTCCGCTCCTCGGGCAAGTCCCTCCAGTACCGCGAGCAACGCCAGCGTCGTGAGCGTCGCCGCGATCAGGCGGGTTCGAAGGACGGGGCGGGCGCGGGCCATTGCGCCCTTTAGCTGCTGCCGCTCCGCTACGAAGCCTCGATCTCCGCGTGGATGCCGCCCGCGCGCCGCATCGACTGCAGGATGGAGATGAGGTCGAGCGGCGTGACGCCCATCGCATTGAGCGCGCCCACCACATCGCCGACCGTGGCACCTTTGAGCAGGGTGACGGCCCCTTTTTCCTCACGGACTGTGACTTCCGTGTTCGTGACCTGGGCCGTGGTTCCCATCGCGAGCGGGTTCGGCTGGCTGACTTGCGCCCGCCGCGTGACCTCGATCATGAGGCTGCCGTGGGCAACGGCGACAGGAGAAAGTGGAATATCTGCACCCATAACCAGCGTTCCCGTGCGCTCATTCACTACGACGCGGAGGATAACGTCGAGCGGCACTTCGAGCCGTTCTAGCGCCGCGACCAGCTCCGCTTGCCTGCCCAGGTATTCATCGGGGACCAGGACGCGCACCGTGGCTCCATCGATGGCCTTTGCGCTTTCGCTGTTGAGGTGGGCGTTGACGGCCGCGGCCATCCGGGTGCTGTTCGTGAAGTCGGGGCGATCCAGGACCCAATCGAAGGACACCTGCTCCGCGATTTGCAAAACCGGGATGGCTGCTTCCAGCATCCCGCCCCGAGGTACCGAGCCCACGGTGGGGTGGTTCTTGATGGTCTCGTTGCCGCCCGACGACACGGAATAGCCGCCGACCAGGACCGGCCCTTCCGCCGTACCCAGATGAGATCCGTTGAATCCCCGCAGCTCGGTCATCACCAGCGTACCGCCCGACAGAGAGCGAGCGTCGCCCGTGGAGCTGACCAGCAGGTCGAACCGGCTTCCAGGCCGAGCGCCGGGGGCGACTTCGGCGCGCACGAGGACCGCCGCGATGTTTTTTGACTTGATCTCGTCGGCGCTGGTGGGGATTCCCAGGCCAGCCAGCAGGAGTTGAAGCTGCTTCATCGTGGCCAGGTTCTGGGAGCTGTCGCCTGTCTTGTTGAGGCCCACCACGATGCCGTAGCCGATGAGGGAGTTCGTACGAACCCCGTACACACTGGCGATTTCCTTCACACGCGCCGCTTCGGCCGTGGGCACGAGTACGCTGAGCGCGAGGGCGAGCACGCTAATCATGCGGTTCCTTCGGTCAGCGCGAAGCGAACTTGAGGCGCTCGACGCTAAGTTTTGGATCGACGCTCAGGGGCTCTCCGGCGCCCGGCCAGCGCCGCCAGCATCCCTGCAGTCACGGCCCAGAACGAAGGAGCCCGCGTGCTGCCGCAGGCGCATCCCGCCTCGGAGCCATCCCCGGTGTCCGCTGCGGTGTCGCCCTTGTCGTCGGTGTCGGCCGTGTCGCCGCCCGGTTCGGCGCACGCCTCCATGTCGACTGCTGCTCCGAAGCATACGGTGAGCTTCGTGGAGTTCGCCGCCAAGGTGGGATTCGCCACGACCAACCAGTAGTCGCCTGCGGGGAGCACGCCGAGGCTGTGCGACTGCCCATCGGCGGGGATCTCGGCGAGGGCAGCGAGAACGTTCCCGCCCGCATCTTCTGGGTTCACCGCCAAAGAAAGGTCGGGACCGGCTGCGCTGGTCGCTACGAACAGCTCTGACTCCGAAGCGGATTCCAGAACGTAGTAGGTGGCCGAGAGCGGGTAGAACCGGCTTTCGTCCACGATGCTCGGCCCCTCGATGGCGGCCGTCAGGCCGAACAGGTCGCCCGCGAACGGGTAGCTCTCCATTCCCCCCGCCCGCGCGGCTGTAGCCAAGTTCCATTGGGTGAAGGTGGTGAAGTCGGTGCGGAGGTCGCCCCCCCCCCCGGCTTGCAACTCAGCCATGGCTGCGAGCAGGGCGTCGTCGTTGTCGGCCGTGGCCATCGCCTCCAGCAGGTCGTTCATCATCGCATCGCCGTATCGATCCGTAAGGAACCACCACCAGATCGCTGTGCCATACGCGAATGCGGGCACGGGGCCGGCTGGGGGTTCTGACAGCGAGCGGCTGGTGTCCTTCAGGTAGGCCCCGCAGAGGTCCAGGAAGTCCTCAGACTCTGGGGCGAAGTAATCCTCCGCCCAGGTGGCGGTTCCTTCGCTGAACCACACCGCTTCTGAGGCGCCGTAGGCTGCTTGAACGCCGTGAAAGAGCTCGTGGCTGGTGAGGACCGTAACGGCGGTGTGCAGGCTTGGGTAGCCGTAGCCGGAGAAGTCGTTCTCCATCTGGAAGTAGCCCGAGCAGGCCCCTTCGCGGTCGCAGTCCTCGCTCGACCAGTTTCCGTCGGAGCTGCCGCCGAAGTCGACAAGGTAGGCGTCGAGACGGTCGTCTCCCCCTTCGCCCGCGTCGGGGAGAGGGAGCCGCACGCCCAGCTCCTCGAGGCGCACCAGTACCTCTTCGCTGGTGGCCGCGACATCCTCGGCGAAGTCCGGGAGACCGTTCTGATCGAGGTCATCGGGCAGCACCGCGTTGGTGCCCGTGGTGCTGT